>JAEXOY010000023.1 GCA_023439045.1 Bacillota bacterium
CATATTCAGCAGTAGTTAGGGACAATGGCATATTCACTATAAGCACTCCTGCTCTAGTAAAGAATGCAAAGATTACTTTGCAGGCACAGAGTGCAACTGGCTTAAAGAGTGATGTTAAGACATTTACTGTACAATAGTATTAGCCAGACTATTACTGCTCTATGATTTTTATATATTAAGAAAATATAGAAGGTTATAGATTATTCAAATTTAAAATTCTATGGAAACAAAGCAGCCTCTCAAATCATACATATTATATTTGAGAGGCTGCTTTAATATATTAATTAAATCTCTTTCTTTTTGCAAATACCAACCGATAAAGAATAGGAAATCCATACTGCTAATACCACGATTGCTATTATTATTGCAGCAATAATTATTGGATATGTTGATAGAAATTCTAAAACTTCTAGAGCCTTACTTGCAGTGGCTTGTTCTGCTAAAACTGATGGCAATAAGAACACAATAAATGCAGGTATCATATAAATTAGCATAGAGGATAACTTGCCTTTTTGATAGCCATATTTATAATACACCGGATACTGTATGAGACAAAGCAAAACTCCTACCACGATGGACATTAAAATGGTAATAATATCTATCAGTGGTATCATATCCATACTGCTTAATATTGATATTGTTACAGTGTCAAATGCTAATAAAGCCACTACTGATAATAGCAAGAAAAGATATCTCCCCATTACCATATCTGAAATTTTCCCCGGAAGAGTATAATATAGCTTTTGGCAGTTTTCTACTGTTTCATAACTGAAGGGGGTCACCGAAATGAGCATTAAAAAGAAAAATAGATAGTTTAACGCAAATGCAACCTGCATATTAATTGAAAAAATCAACATTATTACGGGAATTATTACAAAGAATTTACCCCAACTTCTTAGTAGTGTTAAATCGAGCTTCATAAACTTAATTGCCTGCATTATATCGCCTCCTTTATTCCGCTTATATGATATATTACTATATCGTCTATACTTGGCTTTTCAAGCGTAAAGCCACTTGAGAATAATGCTTTGTTACTATAAAGTGTAAGTCCGCAGAAGCCATACGCTGTAGTCTTTAAACCTATCATTTTTCTCTTAAGCTCAGAAGTTAGCTCTTTGCTATCACCCTTGACAATTAAGTATTTCTCCATAATACCGTCTTTGGTATCTGAGAAAATGAGTTTACCATTATCTATAAATGTAAGATAATCTGCTATGTTTTCTAAGTCACTAACAATATGTGTGGAGAATATAACACTTCTCTCACCATTGCTGATATATTCTTGGAGCAATTCCAAAATCTCAGATCTCATAACGGGATCTAGTCCACTGGTAGGTTCATCAAGGATAAGAAGCTTTGTTTCACGGCAAAGTACTGTCGCAAACATTAACTTCATTTTCATGCCTTTTGAATAATCTTTAATCTTTTTGGTTGATGATAGCTTCCATTTTTCTGCAAGTTTCATAAACTTTGCCTGGTCAAAACTGCTATAAAATGATGACATCAGCTTTGTTACATCCTTTAGGGTAAACATTGTGGGAAACATACATTCATCAGGAATATAACCTATCATCTCCTTGTATGCTTGTTCATCATCCATATAGCTATGCCCAAAAACGCTTATACTACCGCTATCAATTTTTAGGTGATTCATAATTAAATTTATAGTTGTAGTTTTACCTGCCCCATTCTGACCTATATATCCCATAATATAGCCCTTCGGAAGCGATAGGCTTATATTATCAAGGGTAAATTCTTTAAAATTCTTAGTAAGATTTATGATTTCTAGTGCTTGCATTATTTCAACCTCCCATCAAGTTTTTTAATATTTGTTCAAGCTCTTTATTTGTTATATTAGCTATTTGAGCGTAATCAATAGCCGACATAAAACAGTCTTCAATTCTTTTAAGGTACTGCTCTCGTACTAAGTTGCTGTCCCTGCCTAAAACGAAGGTTCCTTTCCCCTGCATAGTCGAGATAAAACCTTCTGCTTCCAGATCGGAGTAGGCTCTAGTTGTAGTGATTACGCTAATGCCCAGCTCCTTTGCTAGCTGCCTTATAGAAGGAAGTGCCTGACCTTCTGTAAGCTCCCCACTCATAATCTGCTCTTTCACTTGGGTTGTAATTTGTTCATAAATAGGCAATTCTGATTTATTTGATAATATTATCTTCAATTAACCACCACCTTAACTGTATATATTGCATTATATACAGTAATAACAATAGTGTCAATATGTACGTTGAAAAGATTTGTAAAAAAGGCAACTCTAGAAAGAAATACTTTGCTAGGTTGCCCTTATTATAGCCTGTACATTTGTGTTATGTACTACCAGAACACTGATAGTTTTGGCGTTAAATTTTTATATACCTGTAAATATAGGCTTTCTATTTTCAAAATGGGTAATATATTTGAAGCCAATACTCTTTAAATGTTCAACAACTTCATCAAAATTTACTCCAAGATGTTCAACCTTATGGGAATCGGAGCCAATAGTAACCAACTCGCCACCAAGTTCCTTATACCTTTTGAAGAAATCATATCCGGGTATCGTTGATTTAAGGTCTGAACGAAGCCCCGATGTATTTACCTCAATAGCCTTTCCTTTTTCAATAGCCAATTTGATTATCTCATCTAGCAAATCCTTGTACTCGGAGTATCTCATCAACCTATCCTCATACTTACTGTACCTAGTCGCGTAACCTATATGTCCCACGCTATCAAAATCCGAATATTCCTTTAAACAACAGATTATTTCCTCAAGATACCTAGAATAGGCTTGTCGTTGAGTTAGACCTTTAAAAAAGTCCCCGGTATATGGATCCTTTTTATCTATAATGTGTACAGAACCGATTACATAGTCAAATTTATGCTCCTGTAAGGTTTGCGCGATTTGCGTAATTACTTGTGGCTGAAAACCCATTTCAATACCTTTAAGCACCTTGAGCCTGCCATTCCATTTTTCTTTTAGTGCTTCAAAGTATTTTCCGTGTTCAGCTAAATCTATAAGAAACTCAACATCGGGGTATTCGAAGTCTACGTGGTCTGTAAATATAAGACCTTCCAAGCCCATTTCATAGGCTCTTTTGCATGCATCCTCAGCATTCATAGTTGAATCGGTTGAAAAAGTTGAGTGTATGTGACTATCAAACATTGTAACTTTCTCCTTTAAAAAGTATAATTAAACATATTAAAGCTACTAATAATATATGTTACTTTAATACTTTATTAATGTTATCAACTTTTTATATATTAGTCAAAGAGAGGAAGATAAATTTGAGTCAGGAAAAATCACAAGCAGAGGTTTTAAAGGATAAATTATTTTTTAATCAAAAAAATGCATGGGAAGAGTGCCAGAATGAAGTGGAAAAGGCATTCGAGGTGTGTGAAGAATACAAGCAATACCTAGATAGGGGAAAGACTGAAAGAGAGTTTACTGATTTGGTGGTACAAGAGCTGAAAAAGTCAGGTTATCAGGACCTGAATGAGCTATTCAACCAGAAAAAACAACTTACTAAGGGAGCAAAGGTGTACTACATAAATAAGTACAAGTCAATAGCCTTTGCAATACTTGGTGATAAACCTCTTGCAGACGGTATAAATATGGTAGGAGCTCATATTGATGCTCCGAGACTGGACATCAAGCAGAACCCATTGTATGAGGATTCCGGCTTGGTGCTATTGAAGACGCACTACTATGGTGGCATAAAGAAATATCAGTGGGTTACTATTCCTTATTCTTTACATGGAGTTATTGTAAGAGCTGATGGTAGCAAAATAGAGGTTTCTATTGGAGAAGGTGAAAATGATCCTGTATTTACAATAACAGACCTGCTACCACATTTGGCTCAAGACCAAATGCAGAAGAAAGTAAGTGAAGCTGTTACAGGAGAAGGGCTCAATATCTTGCTTGGCTCAATGCCATATAATGATAAAAAAGCTAAGGACAAGGTTAAGCTAAATATATTAAAAATACTTAATGAAAAATATGGCCTGATAGAAGAGGATTTCTTGAGTGCAGAGCTAGAAGCCGTTCCAGCCTTCAAAGCCAAAGATATTGGATTGGACAGAAGCATGGTAGGTGCATATGGTCAGGACGACAGAGTTTGCGCGTATAGTTGTGTTAAAGCAATGATAGAGGCTCAGGTTTCTTTAAGGACTGCTCTTTGTATTCTGACAGACAAAGAGGAAATAGGTAGTGTGGGCAATACAGGAGCTCAATCAAATATGCTTAGGAGCTTTGTTTCAAAGCTTATGTATTTGACGGAAGGAAGTTATTCTGATGTTTTATTGCATGAGTGTATGGAAAACTCTTTTATGCTCTCGGCAGATGTTAATCCAGGAGTTGACCCCAATTATGATGGAGTGTATGACAAGAGGAATGCTTCATATATGGGAAATGGTGTGGTGGTACAAAAATACACCGGCTCCAGGGGAAAGTACGATGCCAGTGATGCCAGTGCAGAATTCATGGGCCGCCTGCGCAAGCTCTTCAATGACAACGGTATAATCTGGCATACAGCCGAGCTAGGCAAGGTGGATCAGGGGGGCGGCGGCACTATAGCCCAATATGTTGCTAATCTCGGGGTAGAGGTAATTGACTGCGGCGTTCCAATATTGTCAATGCATTCACCTGTAGAAATAACCAGCAAAATTGATGTCTTTATGTGCTACAAAGCTATGAAATTATTCTTGGAAAAGTGTGCACAATAGCTGGAGAACTATTAAGTAAGAAGCCATTTATTAATACTATTTGGATAAGTGTGCAAAATAGCATAATAAAGAAAACTTTATTGCTAAAAAGTATTATAGTGAGTACAATGAAATCTATTTTGAACAAGTTGGAGAGTAAACTATGATTCGGTTTGGACCATCAGGCAATTCAGAAAGCTTTTATGAACAGGGTTACAAGTCTTCAGCTCAAATGCCGGCATGGCTTAAGGGAATGGGGCTAGAGGCATACGAATATTCCTGCTCGAAGGGAGTAAAGATTGGAGAAGCAACTGCAAAGGAAATTGGTCAGCAGGCTTCTGAGAATGGCATATTCTTGAGTATTCATGCTCCATACTATATAAGTATGTCAAGCGAGGATGAACAAAAGAGAGCGAATTCTATCAAGTATGTTATGGATACCCTTAGGGTTGCAAAATGGATGGGTGCAAAAAGAATTGTAATCCATACCGGTTCTTGTAGTAAGGTGGACAGGAAGTGGGCACTTCAAACGGCTATTGGAGTGTTGTCCGATACAGTTAAAATTGCTGATGAAGTGGGATATGGGGACATCACCTTATGTCCTGAGGTTTTAGGTAAGCATAATCAACTTGGTACGCTCGAAGAAATAATTGAGATGTGCAAAATAGATGAAAGACTTATCCCTTGCGTGGATTTGGGGCATGTTCATGCCCGTGGGCTTGGCAGTCTCAACAGCGAAGAGGATTTTGCTGCTGTTATGGATATAGTAGAAAATGAGTTGGGCAAAGAGAGGGCAAAAGTGCTGCACATTCATTTTAGCAGGATTGAATTCTCAAAGGGTGGAGAAAAGAAGCACTGGACTTATGCAGATACTCAGTTTGGACCCGAATTTTCTCACTTTGCACCAATATTGGTCAAGAGAAAAATGGAGCCCGTCATTATATGTGAATCCAGAGGTATGATGGCAGAGGATGCATTGACCTTCAAAAGGATTTATAATGACTTTCTAAATAAGTTGGGATGAGTAAAGAACTCTATATTCAATGAATATTTTTTAGGTATAATTTTTAGAGTAGTATAGATAGCCTATAAAATAGAATTTATTATTTAAAGAAAATCCAACCTTGCTCTGTAAGCAAGGCGAAGATAGTGTAAAGTGACTTATGAAAAAATAGAGTAAGTAGATTTTGTTCACTTGAACATTGAAAAGCGAATATATTTCTCTAGATTTGATGCTGGTGGCATGCTTCCGCCACCCTTGACGGCATAGC
>JAEXOY010000009.1 GCA_023439045.1 Bacillota bacterium
AATGAACTGGGCTACCACATGGGGAAAATTTTATTGGATGTTGCCAGTGCTATAGTTGGAGGGAAACTGGTATCCTCACTGTCAAAGACTAAGACAGGGCAGAAGATAATTAGCAAGGTAAAGGGAACGAGTAAGGCTGTTACTGTTAAGTATGGGGATGAAGCAGTTTCCATTTATCGTGGCGGTAGTGACTTTACTTTAAAACCAGGTGAAATAAAAATTGATAAAGCAACTGGCATGGTTAAAGATACACATGGTGTTTCTTTGGATATCAATCCGGATACAGTATCGAAGTTTGGTGGAGCATATAAGATTGATTCACTGCCCGATGGTTTAAAGATTATACAAAGAGGTTCAAGGGCAGAGCATTTTGAGATTGTGCCAACAAAACCAATGACTGTAGATGAGTTTCAGGGGCTACTAAATAAAATTAAAACATCTCCAGTAGAATAAACTTAATGATGATAACAGGAGGGATATGAATGAGTGAGATAAATATATATTTCTCAGATGACTCTGAATTAGCAGAATACGAGTCTTCAAGTAGGGGCTATAGAACTGACGTTTATGTTAAGATTGATAATAACATTTTTAACGTAAGGGTATATGCTATGATAAGGTTACAGCAGGATTTTGAATCAGAAATTGAAAGCGATGGATTTTATGCGTCAGAGCCAAATTTAATTTTAGTTAAAGACGCAAATAAAGAAGAAATTATTGCAACAATAAAAAAGTTATATGGGCAAAAATACTTTGATGAGATAAAATCTATAGATAATATTGATATTAACCAATTGGTATTAGTTAAGTAAATTATTAAAGGTCACACAGTTTAGTCTGATGTGGCCTTTATTATTACCATATGAGTAGACATGAAGATAATAAAAGCAAACCATTATAAAATGCTTTGTACCATGTTTTAATTTGTAGTAGTTATACTGATATAGCACGAGGCTACCTAAGTGAATAATGTAAACAATGTAATATCGATTCCACATAGCACTGGTTCAATACAAGCAGAAATTTCTGCAAATCATTCATCAAAATTTGATTATATTATTATATGGAGGTACTACTTTGCTTATAGAGTATTGGGTATATACAGCACTTTTTCTTGTAGGAGTAAATATTGGAGGAGTAATTAGACATTATGTCTACAGAAATACAAAAAAAGAAACCGTAATTTTCTTGGCAATTGTAAATATCACCATAATATGCATAGGTTTGTATATGTGGATTAGTAGGTAAATAATTATATACATATCAAGTGAGGTTGTTGCAGAATTATTAGTGCTTTTGAAATTATATTTTTGGGGGAGTCCTTACCCTGGTACCTCCATGACAAGGATTATAAGTACTAATGGGGAATATCTTTTTAGCATTGTTGATACTATATCATTATGCTAGAATTAATATATTATATTTTTTAATTCTTAAGTGGCATGGGAGGTATTGAAATTATGATGTACCCATATATAAAGCTTTCAGATGAAACGGAAATTGTTCACTCTCATATAATCGAAGAAGATGGGGTTCAAAAAATAGAGGTTCATTTTGAGAGACCAACAGAAGATGGGTTTAACACCGCTCGTTGCCAACTACCTAGCTATACATGGTTGCAAATAGATGGTTTTTCAGATCAAGAAATAGAGCTGTTTGACACATTACTTCATAGCAATGCTCACTTGTTATATAAGTATGCAGCGTGTGGGGGTGTAAGAATTGCCTAGTCTATTTACTATTGGGGGGTATAAGGTATACTTTTGGTCTAACGAAAATAACGAACCTGAATGGAGGAAGCATTTTATGGTTTCAGATATTCAGTTCTATTGCTAAAGCACCAGTACAAGGCTCACAGATATTATCTGTGGGCCTTATTTATGCTGGCTCCTAAATGCTAGAGGAGTAATCCCAATATGTGTTTTAAACAGTCTTATGAAATAATTAATATCGGTAAAGCCCGTTGCTAAAGATATTTCTGTTATATTCAAGTTGGTATTATTCAACATATCTATGGAGTTTTTAATCCTTACTTTATTTATATATTCTGTTACTGTTTTACCGGTTGCTTGCTTGAATAATCTGCAAAAGTGGTAATAACTAATGCTAATCAGGTTTGCAAGCTGCTCTCCATTTAGCTTTTCATTATAATTTTCTTCAATATATTTTAAAACAGGCCCAAGTCTTAGTAGCTCATTTTGCCTGACCTTATATGCATCACTACTTAATGTTTCCCTAGCTTCCTTTCTAATAAGAAGGACTAATGCTCTATATATTTCAGCCTTTATTGAAAGCTCATAACCGATGCTCTGTTGTTCATGTTCGCTGATTATTCTGTTGATACTCTCAATTATTACGGTATCTTCAGAAATTCTATTATTAAACTGGATAAGGTTTTGGGTAATAGGAGAAATATACTTTATATCGCAGAGGTCTGTAAAGCTACTCTGAATGAGAGTAGGATCAACTATTATGCAATAGTAACTAAAGCTAGGTGATAGTGTGTAACCAGAGTGAAGTTCTCCGGAGTTAACCACTATTAGGTCTCCAGGCTTTACTTGGTATGGTACAAAGTCACATTCAAATACGCCTTCGCCTGACTGAACAAATAGAAACTCTAAATGGTCGTGCCAATGGTTTGGAAATGCACTGCACGGTTTTTCAAAGCTATTAAAAAAGATACCTACAGGAAATAGCCTGCTTTGAAGACATGGTACCTCGTGAATTCCCTCATCTCTCATTATATTTACCCCCGAATAGCAAAATTGTACTAAATTAAAGCAAGAATGGTTGAGTAGTATAGCTGCCATTCCTCTATAATAGTGCTATATCTAGCAAATGTAAATAGCAAAATTATGTGATTTTATGGAGGTGACATATGAAAAAATTACTTTACATGCTCATGTTTATGTATTATTTTGCAGGTGCAATAATGTTTCCGTATTTTTCTCTATACCTTAGTGGCGTACTCAAGCCTTATGAAATAGGTATACTTATGTCCATTTTACCAACAGCAATGCTTATATTACAGCCGTTCTGGGGTTGGGCGGCAGATAGGTTTGGAATTAAGAGAATTCTTGCAATAACGTTCTCTATGACAAGTATATCTGTTATAGGATTTACACAGGCAAAAACTTTTGCTGCCTTTTTTATAGCACTGTCAGTTTATTCAGTATTTGCAGCGGCAATATGCTCATTAATTGATAGCATAATACTTGCCGAAGATGCCAATAATTATGGCAAAATTCGTTTGTGGGGAACTATTGGTTATGGTATAGGTGCTTTTATTGGAGGACTCTTCAAAAGTCAGCTTTTAGGGTTTTGGAGCTTTATAATCCATATGCTACTTTATATAGCGTGCTGTATTATTATTTTCATTCTTCCTGTTAAAAAGCCTTTAACCATGGTGGTTAAAAAGGAAGAAGGTAAACAAAATAAATTCATGCTAATTTTCAATCCAACCTTTTTGATTTTATTGTTATCCTTGTTTCTGACTGGAAGCATGATTAAGGGGTATGATAACTTTTTTGCTATTGGATTAACCAATCTAAAAATACCGGGTATCTTACTTGGCTCAATATGGATAATTAGTATGTTTCCAGAGATGGCCATGTTTAGTAAACTAGATAAAATTGCATTGAAGTTCTCTCCCTGGCTTATTATAATATCAGGAACAATCCTATATTGTGCTAGAATGTTTTTCTTGGGCTTTTTCCCAACACTATGGGTGTGGGTAGTAACACAGCCTATTGTGGGCGTCGCATACAGCCTATGGTACTTTGGTGCTATACGGATTATTAAACAAATGGTTGGTAAAAATCAGCAGGCTACTGGTCAGGCAGTGTTCTGGGCTGCTAGCTATGGTGCTGGTGGCTTGGTAGGTAGTAATTTGAGTGGATTGCTAGTGAACAATTTTGGGGTATTCTATTATTTTAAAATCGCAACATTTGTTTTGTTATTATCTGCAACAATTTTGGTAACTCTGTTTTTGCGAATTAGAAAAACTAAAGTGTTTACAAAAAGTAGCGAAATTACTTGTATGTAAAAGTATTTATACCAAATATTATATTTTATGTTTATAAGCGTTGTTTGTTTTAACATAATCAGATACAATGTTTCGTGTGGTCAATAAATGGGTAAAAGAATGTTAGATATTTTTAACTATATTCTATTTATTCATAGGAGACAATATGTATACTTTATTAAACCAAAACAAGCAAGCCATTATAATACTCCATGAGATTTACGGCATCAATAGTTTTATTCTAGAAAAATGCCAGCAATACCATGGTGAAGGCTATGATATCTACTGTCCAAATCTATTATCAAAACAAGCCTTTGATTACAATGAAGCACAGGCTGCATACCATCATTTTGTAAATAATGTAGGTTTCGATATGCATAAAAAAATAATGGTACTTATTCAAAAATTAAAGCTGATGTACAAAAGGGTATTTGTTATAGGCTTTAGTGTTGGAGCGACAATAGCATGGCGTTGTAGTGAAAGTACACATTGTGATGGTGTAATATGCTGTTATGGTTCAAGAATAAGGGATTATATTTCGGTAGAACCAAAGTGTAGATCACTTTTGATATTTGCCGAAAAAGATTCAATTAATGCATATGAATTAATGGAGAAGCTACAGAAGAAAGAACAGGTTCAACTTTACATATTAAATGCAAGCCACGGCTTTTGTGATAATAATACTGTAGATTATTGCGACGAAGCATACTCACAATTTGACAGCTACAGAAAAATGTTTTTATATACGTGGGAGAAAGTGTAATAATGATAACTCAAACAAATGACATGACGTCAGGGAATTCTACTAAACATATTTTTTTCTTTGCATTGCCACTGATGTTTGGAAATATTCTTCAGCAATTGTACACTATGGTGGATGCAATTATTGTTGGTAGAGCTATTGGTGTTGAAGCACTGGCAGCAGTAGGCGCATCAGACTGGCTAAACTGGATGATACTTGGTATGGTTATAGGATTTTGCCAGGGCTTTTCCATACTCATTTCTCAATACTTTGGGGCAGAGGATTATGATGGTTTGCGTAAATCTGTTGCCATGTCCGTAATACTTTCCTTGGCTATAGCTATAATAACAACTGCTGTTGTTTTACCTTTAGTTAGGAATATTCTAGTAATACTTGATACTCCTCCTGATATATTGAGCGACTCTGTGGCATTTTTGAGAATAATCTTTGCGGGCACTATTATTGTAACCACCTATAATATGCTTGCGGCTTTTCTAAGGGCTTTAGGTGACGCAAAAACCCCTCTTGTAGCAATGGGAATAGGAACAGTAATTAATATAATCTTGGACTTGGTTTTTATTTTAGTATTTGGATGGGGAGTGGCAGGGGCAGCTGCCGCAACAATTGCAGCACAGCTAATGTCATGTGTTTATTGCTTTATGGCAATTCGGAAATTAAAGGTTCTTAAGTTAAACCGACAAGACTGGATTATTGATATTTCGTTAATCAAGAAGTTGTTACGCTTAGGAGCACCAATGGCCTTTATGAATGCAATAATTGGTGTGGGTGGTGTAATCGTTCAGAGGGTCATAAATGGCTTTGGTGTAATATTTGTAGCGGGATTTACTGCGGTAATGAAGCTATATGGGATATTAGAACTTGCGGCAACCTCATTTGGGTATGCGGTTGCAACCTTTACAGGACAGAATCTTGGAGCTAGAAAGTATAAACGAATAAAGCAGGGTGTTTTTTCAGGAGTGAAAATGTCACTTTCTATAGCTTTGGTGATCTCTTTGGTGATGCTGGTATTTGGAAAGCTGATAGTAGGTCTGTTTGTATCAGGTGAAGTAGAGGAAGTTGAAGCGGTTGTAGAGGTTGCGTATAACTTTCTAAGAGTAATGAGCATCTTTTTGGTTGTTTTGTATTTACTCTATGTATACAGATCAGCACTACAGGGTATCGGAGATACCTTTACACCTATGATTTCTGGAATTGTGGAGCTGTTTATGCGTGTTTCAGCTGTATTAATTTTCCCTGCTATAATTGGTAGAAGCGGTGTTTACTATGTAGAGATTGTAGCCTGGATTGGAGCCACAGTTATTCTTATGTCCACATACTATTATAGAATAAGAAAATTGCTAAAGTTGGATAATATAGTTGAGTAATAAATATGAGTAACAAAGATGAGTAATATAGGTTGATTGTTGAGTATAATAAGTAGACATATTATAATGCTCGATTGGGGTTGAACAAGTGCTTTAATAATGCAGTGCATATTAATATAATACGTCACAAGGTTATCATGTCAGATATGATGGGAGATAGAAGATGAGAGTGTTTTTTGCGATAGAATTTGAGCAGAGAGTGAAAGAATATCTGCAGGAAATACAACAGCAAGCAAAAAAACACTGCCAAGGTGGGAATTTCACCAGGGTAGATAACTTTCATCTTACTTTGAGGTTTATGGGGGAGCAATCCAAAGAGCAGATTGCTAATCTAACTAAGGTACTAGAGGACACTTCTAAGGTCCATAAACCATTTTCTTTAAGTTTACAAAACATAGGCAGGTTTGATAGGGGTAATAAGTGCATATTGTGGGCTGGAATAAGTAGGAGTACGGCTTTGAACCAGCTTTATTCAAGCCTTTCTCAGAATTTATGTGCAATTGGCTATCAAAGTGAAGACAGGCCTTATAGCCCGCACATTACACTTGCGCGTGAAACAAGGATAGAGGATTTTCAGCGCATGGCTGAAAATCTAAACCAAAAGCCAGTACAATTCCAGGTTAACAGCATATCCCTGATGGAAAGCGCGCGGGTAGACAATGTGCTCAGATATCTACCCGTGGCAGTTGCCCCATTGAAAGAGTAGGTTTAGTCGAGTGGGAGCACTAAACATTTCAATGCTATGTGCAAGTTGCCCCTATAAAGGTAGTTTAAAAATATTAAAGCTTTGAGCATAGTTTAAATACAAATGGAGTAGTTCTGAAAAATATATTAATGTTATGAGTATTTTTTCAATATTTCATATCAGTGACGCACATACAGTTTTTTGCTTATTTGCATCTGACAGCAGAGTTAGCTTTATATCAGACACCTTATATACTTTTATTATCTTATTCATATCTGTATTTGACAAAACTGCTTGTGCGTTCATTAAGGTTATATCATTTACTGGTAGGCTTTCTTGTGCATTTTTCATGGACGCGTCATTTTGCACCAGGGCTACGTCATTTTGTGACAAGGTTGCATCGCTTAGTGACAAGGACGCGTCATTTTGCATCAAGACTGCATCGCTATCTGAAAGAGCTGCTTCACTTGTTGAAGGCGAGGCGATGCCAGATACCATAACTGAGGTGCTAGGGCAATTAGCCAGTAGCTTTTCATTAAACAAAACA
Source organism: Bacillota bacterium (assembly GCA_023439045.1). GTDB lineage: Bacteria > Bacillota > Clostridia > Acetivibrionales > DSM-1351 > Ruminiclostridium. The sequence goes on from JAEXOY010000009.1 coordinate 7,384, forward strand.
CCTTTTGAGTTTTCAAAAATAGCACAATAGAATATTTCTGCCTCAACAAGATCTTGAAAGAAGTGACTGCCGAAGGATAACTCAGGCATATAGCCCGCACCCTCATAAGATACTTCACACAGTACAGATATTTCACTTATTTCTGCAAAGCGCACTGGCACTCCCAGCTCAGGGGAGGAGGTACCCCATCTGCCCGGTCCAGATAACATAATGGTCTTGTTTAAATTCTTGAACTCTGAATTGAGTTTTCCTATAGTCCTTGCTACATTATGCTTAGTATTCATGTCCGCAAGGTAATACTCTTTTGGGTCTACAGAAACTATGTAATGGATAGGTAGGTAAACAGAGCCTCCCATTGTACACCCTGGGCCAACCTCAAAAAAGGTTTTGCCGTTTAGATTATCAGGTATCGTAACCTTTTTGCCAAGTCCGCCAACTTGCAATGGTCTGCATTGCAGGAGATTTATTACATAGGCACCGCTTTCAGACATGTTTATGGTAAATTCAATATCAACATGATATTTGTATACTGATTGTATGGTTTGAAGTATTTCTCTTAGATTATTAATAAGGGCATCGTTTTTCAGAAGATTATCGCAGGTAGTGAATATTACATCCCTTTGAATACCTCTATCCCTAAGTCTTGCTTCTGCTTCTCTATCATGCTCCAACATCAGGCTTTTGAACCATATTGGCACCCTTGTACTTAGCTGATCAATGGTGATTGTAGCTAGAGAATTGTTGGTAATATCAAGCACATCAATATGTCTCTGAGAAAACTTACTTTTTTCACTTCTGCTTCCAACAGGACTCATTTGGGGTTTATCCAATGAAGCCAGACGGGGATAGTCACCATCCGTTCTATCTACCGCACGTGTTCCAAGGCCCAGCACTATTCTTACCAGGCCAGCTGAGCTGTCAATATCCTTATTCCACACATACGAATTATATGAATAGCCAACTCCAGCAGCACAGGGCATGAAAATGTCCTTATACAATGACCCTGAAACCCTCTGAACCAGAATTGCCATCTGCTCATCATTTTTATCTAATCCTCTTTGCTGTCTATAAGCAAGGGCAGATTCGTCCATTGCGCTGGCATATACCGTTTTTACAGCTATTTCAAAATCCTTAAGCCTTTGCTCAGGGCTGCCAACATTAACACAGAACACAGACTCATATTTACCTGCAAAGGCATTGCCAAAGCTATCCTCCAAGAGACTGCTAGAACGTACTATTATGGGGTTTTGACCGTAGTATTCCAGCATTCTTTTAAATTGTTCCTTTATACTCTGAGAAAAAACACCTGTGAGCATTTTTTCTTTTAGCTCTGCAGCGGCAGAATAGTAGCCCTCTTCTGTTTTTTGCTTTAGTCTTAATTTCCACCAGCCATTTTGCACTAGATAGGTATAGAACACATCTGAGCCAATATAAAAGGAATCATGGGGCTCTAAAAGCTTCCTTAAATCTTTCCTGCCGTTCTCAATAATTTTTCTCGCTAACAGCATACCGGTTGCTTTGCCACCAATACTTCCTGAGCCAATCATTCTTTCTTTTATAAAAAGAAAGTCCATTATATTAAATTGTTCTTTAATCAAATCATTGAGATGTTGCTCTCTTCCGATAAGCATTCTACAAAGGGTAGCAAGCGTATCAAGGTTGTGAGGCATTCCTGCATCCAATTCCAGCCGCGCTCTGATGAAATATTTATCCCAATTGTCCAAAGCTTGAAAGGATTGAATACCGTTACATTCACATATGAGAGAGTAAAATTTACTTGCACACACTCCATCTGTTAATGGGTTCAATACTTTACCTACAACGTCTTCAAACTTATGGGGGAGAAACATATTCTGAGAGTACCTGTTCCATACCTTTAAAGGGTGAACATACATATCATCACAGTTTCCATAAACGTCAATAAGTAATTGTGTAGTTTCTCTAATTCTTGCGATAGCCTCGAAGGAATGCCTGTTTCGTAATATTGCAAAGTAGGCAACCGTATCCAATTCAAACAGATAAGGGCAGGTTACTGAAAAGAAATTGCCCATCATAAGATCGGTACCCCATTCAGCTTGGAGCTCCGAAAGACAATCGAATACATAAAATGCATCTAAGCCTTCCCTTGCTATGATTTCATGCACCTTAACAGTAAACCCTTCAAAGCCTGCATTTATATCTATTTTTTCAATTTTTAAACCCTCTTGGGGTAATAACAGCGGAGGGTGCTCAGCAAACCGCATATAGATTATATTTCTACCCTCTGTAATTGCTTGACTCGCGAAAGGACGTACAAAGTATAAATACTCGTCAATGCAAGAAAGCTGCCATACAACGTTGTCTCCAAGCCTAATATTATCAATCACCGTGTCCAGCCCGGCAAGCCCTGAATTGATCTTTTCAAATGCAGCCATTAATATACTTGTATGATGTATGAAACACCAATACTTTCCTCCTGTAAAAATATATTTATATAATGGTTATTTTTATCCTTCTAAAGTGGCTAATAAAATTTTATTAAAAGCAAATTTTGAAAATAACATGTTTTTGGGTAATTTTATTATAATTGTAAATGGTACATTTAGGAATCATTATTATGAAAAAATTGTAAAAAAATTAGCATTTAGTAGAATCTAAGAAGCTTATTTTATTTATATATTTTCAGCATATAAAATTAAGAAATTAGGAAAAGATAATTACAAATATTAAGTTTCAAAGGGTGGTTTTTATGAGACGATTTGTTCCTTATCTTTTATGCATTTGCCTTTGCTTTGGATTAACAGGCTGTAGTAACGGCTTTTTATCAAATAAGGAAGTAAAAGCTGATTTAGTCTATAATAGTGGAATAAAGGTCACAGCCAAAAGGCCTTACGTCAGAAGGGGAGAAATTGGCATGCTTGCGTTAAAAGTATCTCCTAACGCTCAAGTTAAGATTGTAGCAAATTATAAGCTCTCAGGGAAAAATTATACTGCTGTTAGAAATCTAGTGGCAGGGAAGGATGGTAATATCTTCTGTACTTGGGAGGTTGATAAAAATACCGATACGGGAACATATGATATTAACATTTACTCGGGGGGCAGTCACCTGAGAACAAGCTATATGGTTCAATAAGTAATAGCTAAATAATTGAAAATAACCTAAAGCTGCTTTTTCATAGGAAGAAGCAGCTTTGTGATTGTCTAAATATACGTTATAATTAGAAGTACAGCTAGCAATTTTTAGTTTTACATAAAAAGCAGTCTTTAGGATTACGCAAACGAAAATTTTGTAGTAATACATAAGCAAGCAATTTTATGGAATATAGCTGCAAACTAATTACCATTAAAAGAAATGATAGTTTTCAAAGAATTTAGAATATATACAAATCAGAGTTCTATACACAATTAGGAGGTGTAAGAATGAGAGCCATAGATCTATCGCACAAGATTAATGATAAAATGCCCATTTACCCAGGGGATATACCTACTGAGCTAGTCAGGGTTGCAGCTTACGCTGAGGATGGCTATAGCAACTTTATGCTGACTACTGGAATGCATGCAGGTACACATATTGATGGAATAATGCACATGAGTAATAGTAAAAAACTAATTAGTGAGTATTCCGTTAATAGCTTTATTGGTCAGGGCTGCATTATTGATGCAAGAAATCTACAAACAATTACATATAGGGAAGAGTATGAGACAAGTATATTTGAGCAGTCAATAGTCTTAATCCTTACAGGACAGGACAAGCTATATGGTCAGTCAGCTTATTATGACAGTCACCCTGTTCTTGATGATAGCTTCTGTGACCTATTAGTAAGGAAAAATATTAAAATGGTAGGAGTAGATATGCCTTCAATAGACAGATATCCATTTAACGCCCATAAGAAAATACTTGGGGCAGGCATTTTAATTGCTGAAAACCTTACTAATCTGTCTTGTCTATTAGAATTAGCTTGTTTTGAGGTAGTTGCCCTGCCCCTAAATATTGATTGTGATTCAAGTATTGCCAGGGTTATAGCTCTACAACCTTAGTAGCAATATTTTCACAGAACAACCTGTCATGCTCAACAAATAGAATAGTTGGCTTAAATTCAAGCAATAGATTCTCAATTTGCATACGGGATATTACATCAATATAATTTAGTGGTTCATCCCATACCAGTAAATGTGCACTTTCACTTAAGCTTTTAGCTATGAGCACTTTTTTCTTTTGGCCGCCGCTAAAATCCTTTATATCCTTTTCAAACTGTACCCTTGAAAAGTCAAGCTTTCGGAGTATAGTTTTAAATAGGCTTTCATCAATTGAGTTTTCATATGCAAAGTCCGAAAGGCTACCTTGTAGGGTAGAGGTATCCTGTGACACGTGGGATATTTTAAGGCGGCTTCCTTTTATAAAGGTGCCTGTATAAGTAATGTCATCTCCACATATAAGCTTGATAATGCTGGACTTTCCTGAACCATTTTTACCACTTAGGGCAATGCGATCACCTTTTTCGATAGTAAAGCGTATTCCTTCACATACCAATTTATCACCATAGTAAATTGAAACGTCCGACAGCGATACCAAGCGGTTTTGATGATAATCAAGCTGTGTTACCTTGAGAGTTTCCATGCTTTCAATATTTTGTAGCAGCTTAGATTTTTCTTCAATGGCAGTCTGTTGACGATTTTGAATAGCCCTTGCACGCTTCATCATTTTCTTTGATTTTGCGCCTTCATACGAACGTCGTCCGATGCTCTTCTCAGTATGAACAGGGTTAAAGCCTATTTTTCTGCTCTCAGCAGTATCTGACCAGGCCGACTTTTCAGCAGCCGACTTTTGCAGGCGCTTAACCTCACTCTTTAGCTTTTCATTTTCAGCCAGCTCAAAGTTATCCTGCCTTTCCTTGTTAATAAGCCAGGAGGAGAAGCTGCCTTTTTGAATCTCAATATTTGTCTTATTGATTGAAAGTATGTGATCCACACACCCATCAAGGAAAGCCCTATCATGTGATACCAGAATAAAGCCCTTTTTACTGTTGAGGTACTGGCTGACAATGTGCCTTCCATGCATATCTAAGTGATTTGTAGGCTCATCTATCAGCAGGAAGCTGTTTTCTTTCAAAAACAGTGTTGCCAATAGTACTTTTGTTTGCTCTCCATTTGAAAGAGTGTCATAGGGTCTGTAAAGAACCTCGTCATCCAATTCTAATAGAGATAATTCGCGCACTAGCTCCCAGTGGATATAACTAGGTATAATATTTTCTACAACATTAATAGTTGGCATGCTTTTATCAGCTACCTCATAAGGGAAATACTCAAACATTACATTTGAGCAAATGCTACCCTTAAACTCATATTTACCAAGTAAAAGGTTTAAAAAGGTGGTTTTGCCCCTGCCGTTTCTACCTGTAAAGCCTAGCTTCCAATCAGTATCTATTCGAAAGCTTACATTTTCGAATATATTATCGTAGCTGCCATCATAGGCAAAGGTAAGGTTGGAAATATTTATTTGTGACATATTTTTGTTCTCCTTTTGAAATTATGAAAGCTGCAAGAAAGTAAATTCTCGCAGCTCAAAAACATGTCAAAAGTAGCCCGAAAAGGGTGGACAGTCATATTTTTTGAGTAACAGGAATAAGTAACCTTCTTGCGCCGGCACAACAAAAACAAGCGAACAAAACCGCTTTTAAAATTTCATTATGCCTAAAATAATTAGCAAGAAAAATTACGCATCCTCTCAACTCCAATCTGTTTGTTAATATGTACATTGTAAGATAATAGTAAATAGTTTGCAAGGGGGACTTTAGTACATTTAATATTCTAAACTCAGATTACTTTTCTCGCAAAGATCGGTTTACTCAGAGTGTAAATTGCAATAGCTAGTATAATACAAGCCGCTATTTGCATAAACGGATTAGCGTTAAAAATGACTAGATCAAAGAATCCAAGCAACCACGCCCTCAGCGGAGCAATAGGTATAAAGATCCCTAGGAACCCAGCGATTATCGCATCCGTCATCCAACCGTACCACTTATCCTGAATAGCAGTGAGCGTATGGATGATTGATGTCAACAGAAGGAGAAATGCAAACTGTTGGATAAATGCAATAACTGTGCCATTTTTGAACCATCCAAACACTTCTATTACATTAACAGAAATATAATATTTATCCATAAGTGCGGGGTTCTGCATAAACGCATCATAACCAACATAATACCCTGTACTGTTCAGAAAATGCTCATATGTATAGTATAAAAATGAATTTGCTAGAGTCACTGCACCTGCTAGAATAGCATAACACGACAAGCTACCCCAGAAAAAATCATCACGCTTTCCGCCTAGGTTGACAATCCTGCGAAAGTTCTTGGTTGGAATAAATATTGCAGCCATAATTATTAGTAGCCAAAAATAGCTTCCACTGCTAACCTGAAGTTGATCACCTGCGATTCCTCTGACGACGGCAACTATCGTATAGACAATGCTTTGCACGAATACAATAGCAAAGATTAGTCCCGTCACAAAATATGGAGTTTTTATGTTTTTAAGGTTGATTTTCGCTATTGTCCAGGCTTGTTTATTCATGACTTTTCCCTCCAACAATTTTAATAAAGAAATCTTGTAAACTCAAGCGGTCAAGCGTCACGCCCTGCGGGGGAGTGATCCTTTCTCCGTAGATGTGAGCAGCCATAATGCTGCCGGCTGTGGTTTTACCAATGCAGTTGAGACCGTTTATTAGCGGTAAAACTATTTGTGCTGAGCCTGACAACGTATAAGCCTTCTCGTCAATATCCTCAATTCCAGCCTCTAAGAGAATACGGCCCTTATTGATAATAATAAGTTTTTCTGTCACCTTTGCTATCTCATCAATTAGATGTGTAGATATGATGATTACGCGAGGATGGGCGTGGTAGCTTTCCAACAACAGCGTATTGAACTGGTCGCGCATGATTGCGTCAAAACCAAGCGTAGGTTCATCGAGCAAGATAATTTTTGAGTTGTTTGCTAGTGTTATAATCGCCGTCAACATAGTTTTCATGCCAAATGACAACTGCTTATATTTCTTCCTTGTGTCAAGCTCAAACCGTTCTAACATTTCCCGTGCGAAGTCGCGGTCAAAGTTTTCTTGCAATTCGGCGGCGGCGCCAATCAACTCGGATACTCTCATATTGAATTGTACTGAACCGCTTTCAATATAATTGACGCATACCGGCATCTTGTTGGGCGAAACACGTAATCCGTCAACTATAATCTCTCCTTCTGTGGCGGCGATATGTCCAGCAATCAGCTTCATCAGTGTAGTTTTTCCTGCGCCGTTTCTGCCAAGAAGACAGTAAATTCCGCTTTCGGGAATGTTCAAGGAAATATGGTCAATGGCTGTCGTGCTACCATATTTTTTTGATGTGTTTTTAATTTCAATCATTTTTTATTCTCTCCTTTATAAGTGTAATGAGTTCATCAGTAGAGATGTTAAGCGTATTGGCTTCGGCGAGAAATCCATCAAGAGCGATTTCAAGAAAGGCATTCTTTCTTCTCTCAAAAATTTTTTCCCTCGCTCCCTCAGCTACGCACATTCCAATCCCTGGACGTTTGTAGAGTATACCGTCCTCGGCTAGACGGCTAATTGCTTTTACCGCGGTAGTTGGGTTTACATTGTATACGCGGGAAATTTGCGTTGTAGAGATGATAAGATCATCAACCTTGTACGTTCCATTTATGATTTCGTTTTCTATAATCGCCTGAATCTGCATAAAAACAGGCTGGCTATCATTCACTAGATTACCTCCTACATTGTTATTGGTTAATGGTTAACACCATTAACCAATAACAATGTATCATACAGATTTACAGTTGTCAACAGAAAAGGAAATTAAAGAAATTGAAGGAGAATTTATTCAGGGTATTTAATAAATAACTATTGAGGATGCAGATGAGGATGGGCATAGACTCCAGCTTGTACCAATGGGGTATAGGGATCCACATTTAAGTATTTCTTAAATCAAGTCAATACAGCACTTTGTACTACTTTAAGCCTTTGTACTACTTTAAGCCTTGATACATGTATTCGGCCATCTCTAACGCTTCAGGCTCTATGCTAGCAAAATCATTGATGCTGGCTTGATAATTCTTTTGAAGCATATTTACTGCTTCGGACTTTGTATCAGCTAGATGCTCATAAAGCATATTCTTCCACTTGCTTTCAGACCATTTGGGGTTAACACTTGACAGAAATCTTGCTATTTCATCAGCATTGGCATACCATTGCTTTACATAATCAGCTGCAGCTGCGCTATCTCCAGCTTTGGCAGCCTTAACTAATTGAGAAGCAATAACAAGGTGGGAGGTAAGTAGCTTATCAAACATAGTAGCATTATTTTTTCCGATGTAAGGTGTAAGCAGATTAGCAAAATCTCCAGGATTACTAAGCAGCTTATTAGTTACAACATCTGCATCAGGTAAATCAAAAACTATACTGAGAATTGCCAATCTAGTCCAAAATATGTGTGCCTCCCATAACATTCTTAAGGTATCCCTGAGCGTTGTATCTGAATTAGTATTATTATTGCTTGCTTTTCTTGAACGTATCATATAAAACTCATTATTAGTATTATTATTGATAACTTTGCCTGAACGAATCATATAAACCTCATTATTCTAATATTGGTGGATGAACTATTATATTATATGAGTTTACATAAATAGAAGTGACATATGAAAGTTTTGAATAATTAGACTGGGGATAGAGAATAAGATAGACGTGATGTAACGTTGAGTAAATAGAAAACCTGAAATATGGTATGGGTGTTTTTTTATGGCTATCTTTTTGTGGGATTTATTGGTAAAATACTCTTATGAAAGGGGTGATAAAAGATGACATATGACGAATTTATGAATACAATATCTGAATCCAATGTTGATGATTGGATTTATGATGATACAGATGGAAGGTACATATACAAACATGACATTGCAATAACCATGCAACGTGATAGAGAAGATATGACTGATTTTGAAGAAGATTGGGTTAGAAGATTTATCCACCATCCAACAGCTACAAGACAAATGGTTTATCTTAAGTATATGGGAACCACCATTGAAATTTTCTACACAGCATCAGTTGATGAAGCAAGAATGAATATTCCATATCCAAACCAATCGGACATGACAATTTCAAGGCAGCAATATAATATCGGTAGGATTGTGAATTTGATTGAATGTCAGGTCATGGACAGATATGATCAATATTTGAATACTGCAAAAATAATTGTAAAAGATTAAGAAGAAACCCATATCATTTTTATGATGTGGGTACTTTTTTATTTGTAATAAGATTTACTTTAATATATTATTTATTTTAATATATTATTTAATAAGTACCTTGCTATAAAGGGGGATTGGAATTTGAAAAAACATATTATAACAATTGGTTTGACTTTATTAAGTGTGATTATTGTTGCAATTATAGTTCCGTATTTATGTGGATATAAAATTGGATACTATACAAACATAAAATATGATTATGATGCCATTGCAGCATGGGCACAAGTGCTTGGTGTTTTACTTACATCTATTCTTACTGTTATGATTATTTTTCAAGCAAAAACTATTGCTAAAAATCAATTAGAATTTGAAAAAAAATCATCTGATAATCAATTACAATTTGAAAAAATTTCTGCATTGAATCAGGAAACTTTTTTAAGACGTCAGATTAAAATTGATTTATTTGAGCGTAGAGTTGTTATTTTTGAATGGGTATTTAAGTTATTTACATACATAGATATTATAGTTAAATTACAGAAGGGTGAAGCATATTTAGAAAAAAACTATAAAAAAATCATAAATATTCTTAAACATATGAAATCTGAAGATAAACTTGATATACTTTTTTTGCATAGGGCAGATTATCTTTTCCCAAAAGATTTGGCAGTAAAAATGGTAAGGATAATTAAATTATATACTGATATTGGCGCATTGGTTAATATATCATCAGAAGAAATGGGATTTGATTTGTCTAAATTTAACCAAGAATTTTATGATGAAATACTTAAAAAGTGTAATGAAATTTTAAGCTATCAAAACTTTGTAACTAATGCTTGTGATTCAATATTAAATATTGCTGAATTTGATAGAATGTGATAATGTTCTGATTTGTAAACTGTATTAGATATTGTTAGCACCTTGCAGTAATAAACAGGTAATAGACAAATGTTCCCTAAGCTCTTAACGGTGAATTAGTCCATTCAAGTACTTGACAGAAAAGGGTGAAATACAGATAAATCATTAGAGATATGTTTCCTAAACGAGGAATTTTAATAAGCCTCTAGTTTTACCTAGAGGCTTAAGTAACAATTACTTTTTATATTTTTTTACTATATCTAGTAGTGATTGCTTATATGTATTAATATCATCAAGTGAATCAATTGGATATTTTACTTGACCCTTATCGCCGTCTGGTAATAACAAGTATTTTTTTGAACCATCCAATTTAATTCTACATATCCATTTCCATGAATTGTTCTCATAAAGGATTCCAAAATAAGACTCAGTATCTTTGTAAGTTATTTTTTCTCTTGGTACAATTTCACTTAGAATATGTCTAATTATAAAAAATGCTTCTTGTTCGTCTTGAGTAGTAACTATTTTTGAAACAGATGGAGAATGAGAAGGGTCTAACGCCTTAACCTCTGTTGCGGCAACCTCATCTTGAATTTCAGAAGTGGTTTTTAAAGCGGAGGTAATTTTATCATTCATGAGTTCATTTACAAATTGATTTAAGGACCTCTTAACAATATCTCTAAACTTCTCGATAATGCTTTGAGTCCTTACACCAGAGTAAACTTCACCTAAAATATATTTAATAAAATCATCAGAGGGCTGCTTGAGCTGCTGAGACATAAATTTAATTATTTCATTAGTGTATTTTAATTCTGAAGCTGTATTGAAAATGGTTTCTATATCAAAGCTATCCCTATGAAATTTTTTTAATTCATTAACATAAGCATCTTTAATGTCAAGAATATTCATTTCCAGAAAAGGCTTTAGGTCCATTTTGTTTGATTCATCTAGGTCTGTATAAAACTTATATATAATACCATTTGTCAGTATGCCGAATTTAGCTGGGGTAGTTCCGAAATATCTAAACAATTGACTTCCGTGCTTGTCAAGGTTCTCGCCACACCACTTAGCCTCTATAAGGATTACTGGCTTGCCATCCTTAATAATAGCATAGTCTACTTTTTCTCCCTTTTTAATACCTACGTCTGCTGTAAACTCTGGTAAAAACTCATGTGGATCAAAAACATCATAACCAAGTAGTGCGAAGAATGGCATAATAATAGAGGTTTTAGTAGCTTCTTCTGTAAGAATTTTATCTTTTAGACTTTCTACTCTTTTTGAGAATTGCCTAAGTTCATCAATAAAATCCATGGTATTCCTCCTTTAGAATTAGTATACATTTACTACCATTTTAATCCATATAATTACAGTTATCAATAATTATTAATAATAGGATAATAGTTTTTATCATAGATGAATTTACCATATTAGCATTAAAAAAAATTAATAAAGAGGTCTATAATATCGGTGGACTATATTATAGAACAAATAAAAGAACGTATATTTTGCCTTACAAGTTGTGCGAGAAAAACTATATTAAGTCGGAGGGAATATTGATTTAAATGAGTTTGGTTTATGCGCAAGAACAATTGAACTTATATATCAACTTAGGTATCATGACAGAAATGCATAATAGAAAAAGGGGCCTAGATGGCTCCTTTTTCACAACTTTTTTTCACAACTCTTTCACAACTTTTTTAGCTATCACAACCTAAAACTAACGTTTTTAAACTAAATTATAAATATACAACAAAACCGTCAATCCTCACAGATTAACGGTTTTGTTTGGTGCGCCATCAGGGATTCGAACCCGGGACACCCTGATTAAGAGTCAGGTGCTCTACCAACTGAGCTAATAGCGCATTATTAATATATTTTGCTGCGTCTCTCGAGCGCTTTTTTATTATAAGAGTTTAATATCAAAATGTCAACATAAACTTCGAAAAAATTTTAAAAATATTTAAAGAATATAAGAGTAGGGGCTATTAACACTATCTCGACTGAATAGTTAAACAAAAAAGTCCGAAAACTTTGAAATAAGGTTTCGGACAATTGTGGTGCGCCATCAGGGATTCGAACCCGGGACACCCTGATTAAGAGTCAGGTGCTCTACCAACTGAGCTAATAGCGCATTAATATAATAATTTGTTGTGCCCGCAAGCACGATATTTATTATAAGAGCATTTATTATATATGTCAATAATAATTTTCTAAAAAAATATTTGTATTTTTTTACATTTACACATTAGGTCCTGTATTGCGTAATTTTAGATTTTGGCCTTAGTTTTTTAAGTATTACTTGTAAAATTTATATAAAACTGGACTAATATTATGGAAATCTTAAGTATTGCAGGTTTTTGCAATGTTTTGTAGAATAAATGTAATATTACATACTTTTTTGAAAGGACTATTTTTCATGCAAAATTTCAAAGTTAATACTGCTCAAATGGATGAGATACTTGACAAGACTATCAAAGCTTTGGAATCTGGGAAAAAAGAGATTGTTGAAATAGCTGAAAATTCAAGAAAGGAGTGCGCCAGACTTGAAGAGGAATTTAAGGTGCTTAGAGAACAAGTAAGGGGAATATCCGCATCTATTGATAAGCTAGAGTGTGAGCTGAAAAATAGTCGAAGAAAGCTGTACCTTGTAAATAAGGACTTTGGAAAATTTACTCAGGAAGATTTGGCGGAGGCTTATCAGCAGGCTGATAATTTAAGAGTAGAGCTCGCTGTAAAAAGGGAACAGGAAAGTTTTCTTATTAGACAACGTAATGATCTTGAAATAAGAATTAAGGACTTATTGAAAACCCTAGAAAGAGCGGATAATCTTGCAGGCCATGTGAGTGTAGCTCTGAATTACCTTAGCAGTGATCTAAAATCTGTGGGTGAACACCTAGATAATTTACAGCAAAAGCAGTTTTTAGGACTAAAGATTATTAAAGCTCAGGAAGAGGAGCGCAAAAGAGTAGCTAGAGATATTCATGATGGCCCTGCTCAATCAATGTCAAATATTGTTATAAAAGCTGAAATATGCGAGAAGTTACTTGATAAAAATATAGAGGACGCAAGGAAAGAATTACAGAATCTAAAAACGGTAATGAGGGATAGTCTACAGGAGGTTAGAAAGATAATATACAACTTAAGACCTATGGCATTAGATGACCTAGGTCTGTTGCCAACTCTTGAAAGATATGTTATTTCTTTTAAAGAGGAAACTTGTATTGATATAAATTTAAGGGCAACTGGTATCAAAAAGGACTTGGACCCCGGTATATCGTTAACAGTTTTCAGAATTGTTCAAGAGGCTTTAAACAATATACTTAAGCATTCAAAGGCTCAAAATGCATCTATTATTATTGAGTGTATTAATGATAAACTACGCATACATATTGTAGATAATGGAATAGGCTTTGATACGAATAATGTAAAAATAAGCAGTATGGATTCGCCAGGAGGTTTTGGCTTAATCAGTATGAAGGAACGTGTAGCTTTACTTGATGGTGAGATTGAAATAACGTCTACCAAGAATGTTGGCACGAGACTGAAAATATGCATTCCGCTTATTGATGATGAGGAGGACATTAATAAATGAACAAAGTAAGAGTATTAATCGCGGATGATCATGCAATGGTTAGACAGGGATTAAAAACAATAATTGAACTAGAAGACGACATGTTTGTTGTTGCACAGGCATCAAATGGCGAAGAAGCAATAAATTTAGCTCGAAAAGAGCGCCCGGACGTTATACTTATGGATATTAATATGCCTGGAACTAATGGAATACAGGCTATCAAAACCCTAAAGGAAGAAGACAGCAACTACAAGATAATCGTATTAACCCTGCACCAAGACAGAGAATACCTTTTCAAAACTCTTCAAATGGGGTGTGAGGGCTACGTTATAAAGGATGCTGAATCTTCTGTGCTTATCGAGGCTATTAGGAGCGTTTATAGAAATCAAACATATATTCAGCCCAATATGACGGGAGAGCTTGTTAAGGAATTAAACAGGGTAACTCTTTCTGATAAGGATAGACACTTTACAAATAATCTGACAAATAGAGAGATAGAAGTTTTGTTATTGATTACCGAAGGCATGATTAATAAAGAGATTGCACATAAGCTCTATATTAGCGAAAAGACTGTAAAAAATCATATCTCAAACATATTCAAAAAGCTAGAAGTTAATGATAGAACACAGGCAGCCATTTATGCTTTGAAGCATAATATTAGAAATTAAAGGTTCCTCATAAACTCTTTATAAAGGTTACATACGTAATAAATGGTAAAGGTTACATACATAAAAATGCCCAAGAGGATATTTTCTTTTGATAATATCTCCATAAATAGGGTATTGACACTAATAATAGTGGCATAGTATTATATTAATAATTTCATAAAAATCGACGTTGAATGGGAATAGTAAACTGTAAATACATCTAAAGAGAGCTGCTATTTTGGTGGAAGGCAGTGTTTATGGAGGTTGAAGCTCGCCCAGGAGTTTTTTGGCTGAATGATAATGTAAGCCAAAACGGTTTTCACCGTTATATGATATAGAGAGAATTCCTCCTTTTGAGGAATTAATTTGAGTGGTACCGCGGAAAACAAGCCTTTCGTCTCAACTAATGAGATGAAGGGCTTTTTAATTTTTATTTATTTACCTTTATGAATTCAGCAATTTTAACTTGAAAGGATGATGAATATGGAAAAGCTAATGGAGATTACAGTCGGAAAATTATTGGATGAAATGGCACAGAGATACCCTGATCATGACTGTGTACTCTATACCGATAGGCCATTTCGAAAGACATATAAAGAGTTTAATGACATATGCAACAAGGTTGCAAAAAGCTTTATGAAATTAGGTGTGAAAAAGGGAGAACATGTTGCAATATGGGCTACCAATATACCTGAATGGATAATTACGCTTTTTGCTACAGCCAAGATTGGTGCAGTATTGGTAACTGTAAATACCAATTATAAGGTTTTTGAACTTGAATACCTGCTCAAGCAATCCGACTCTAGTACACTTGTTCTTATGGAGGGCTTTAAGGATTCTCATTACATAGAGATATTAAATGAGCTTTGTCCTAATCTCAAAGACTCTGAGCCGGGTAATTTTAAGAATGAGAATTTACCTTACCTCAAAAATGTAATAAACGCTTGTGATGAAAAATACCCCGGAATGATTCGTTGGAGTGATTTTGTTGAAATGGGTGCAGACATTTCTGACGAAGAATTGTATGCCATTAGCGATTCACTTGATTATCATGATGTTATAAACATGCAGTACACTTCAGGAACAACAGGTTTTCCAAAGGGTGTAATGCTCACTCATTACAACATAGTTAACAACGGAAGGTGTATAGGGGATTGCATGAAGTTTACACATGAAGATAAGCTTTGTATTCCTGTTCCATTCTTCCACTGTTTTGGGCTGGTACTTGCAATAATGGCATCTGTAACACATGGTACTACAATGGTTCCTATTGATGCTTACAATCCAAAGAAGGTAATGCATGCTCTGCAGACTGAGCGCTGTACAGCGGTACATGGAGTACCTACAATGTTTATCGCAATGCTAGAGCACCCTGAGTTCAGTAATTACGACTTCTCATCCTTGAGAACGGGTATTATGGCCGGTTCACCTTGTCCTGTCAAGGTAATGCAGGAGGTTGTTGATAAGATGAATATGAAAGAAATCACCATTGCATTTGGTCAGACTGAAGCATCGCCTGTTTGTACACAGACTAGAACGGATGACAGTTTGGAGTTGAGAGTTGCCACAGTAGGCCGAGCGCTTCCATTTATAGAATGTAAGGTTATTGATCCTGAAACAAATGAAGAAGTTCCTGCGGGTGTTGCTGGGGAATTTGTTGCAAGAGGGTATAATATAATGAAGGGCTATTATAATATGCCGGAGGCTACAGCCCAGGCAATAGATGCCGATGGTTGGCTACACACCGGGGACCTTGCTACAAAGGATGAACACGGATACTACAAGATTACTGGCAGAATCAAGGATATGATTATTCGTGGCGGTGAAAATATTTATCCAAAGGAGATAGAGGAGTTTATTTACACCTTGCCACAGGTTAAGGACGTTCAGGTTATCGGAGTTCCTTCAAAGCAGTATGGTGAAGAAATAATGGCTTGTGTAATACTAAAAGAAGGCATTTCAATGACAGAAGACGATATAAAAAATGCTGTCAAAGCAAACATGGCGAGACACAAGACTCCAAAGTATGTGAGCTTTATGAAGAGCTTCCCAATGACTGCTAGTGGTAAGATTCAGAAGTACAAGATGCGTGAAAATGCAATTGTTGAGTTGGGTCTACAGGACGCTGCTGCCATTGAAACCGCTTGATTATTTTTCTAATGATGACGATTAAATTATCCGATAGCAATTGAATTGTTATACGTAGAAAGTAAATATTTTGTTAATGATTAAGGCCTTCTAACCACCAAGATTTGTATTTGTACTACAAAATGGTAGGTTGGGAGGCTTTGGCTAATTATTTGGCATGTTTTGACGCTGAGATAGCTTTTATGCTATGATTTATAAGGTATAGACCCAGATTTAGCTAATCTATTTAGCTGAGCTAAATTAGTAGCATAGCAATGCATAAGCTGAACTAGATTAGTAGGCATAGCAATGCATAAGCTGGGCTGAGATAGATTAGTAGCATAGCAATGAATAGCTTAGCTAGTAGCATAGTAATGTATAACTTAGCTAGTAGCATAGTAATGTATAATTGGGATTAGCTTGATTAGTAGCTAAGTAATAAATAAACAAGCCTGGCTAAAGTAATATTATTGATTATATTTTAAGTAAAAATAAAAATTAAGAGGTGCTATATGTCCTTTGTAAACGATATTCAAAACAAAATACTTATCTTCGACGGTTCAATGGGGGTTATGCTTCAAAAAAATGGCCTTCCAAAGGGACATTGTCCAGAGGAGTGGAATATAAGCCGTCCTGAAATTGTTTCAGAAATATATAAGGCATATAGGGATGCAGGGTCAGATATTATTCAGACAAATACCTTTCAATCAAATAGAATAAAGCTGACGGAATACAAGCTTCAAGACAAGCTGTACCAAATCAATTACGACGCAGTAAAGATGGCTAAGGATATAATGCAGCAAAGGGGCAGAGTTTCTGCTTCGGTTGGGCCTCTTGGCAAATTGCTTGAACCGTTTGGAGAGCTTACATTTGATTTGGCATACGACACTTTCAAGGAGCAGGTCATTGCGCTTCGAGATGGCGGTGCAGATATGATAACCCTTGAGACCTTTACTGATGTGGCTGAGATGAGAATTGCTCTCTTAGCTGTTTTGGAAAATACGGATTTACCTGTAATATGCTCAATGTCCTATGAGAAGAATGGCAAAACCTTGATGGGCACTGAACCTGAAATATGCGCTATTATTCTTTGCTCAATGGGCGCAACCTTAGTAGGTACTAATTGCTCGTTTGGAGCAGAACATATGTTGAAGATAGCAAAATGCTACCAAAATGTTGGAATACCGTTTAGTATGAAGCCAAATGCCGGCATGCCTGAGACTATTGACGGAAAGCTGGTTTATTCTGAAACCCCAGAAAGCTTCTCACAGTATGTGAAGGAATTTGTAAAATCGGGAGCAAGACTTATAGGCGGTTGTTGCGGAACGACACCATTGTATATAGAAGCTATAAAAAGAGCAGCTGAGGGGCTAGACGTTGTACAGCATCAGCTAAATATTGATTATATAACTTCATCAGTGAGACGTGTTGCATTCAGAGACTTGAGTTCATCGGAAATTGGAACAATAGAAATAAAAGAGAATGATATCAGCGAAGTAACTGATGATGCAATGGATATGGCTACCGATTGCGATGTCGCTATTATCTCAGCACAATTTGAAGGCATGAGAGAAGGATTGCTAGCCGAGGCAGTATGTGAGGCTCAAACTTATATGAAGCAGCCTCTTATTATAAAGACTAATGATGCCGAGCAGCTTAATGCTGCACTCAGAATATATAAGGGAAGAGCAGGGGTTATTATACCGCAGGAGGACGCAGCTATTTTAGAGGTTGCGCAAAAATATGGAGCAGTAAATGTTGGAGGAAAATATATTGATGGATAAAAGGTTTATGGTTTCACTGACCAATTATTTGGTGGAAAAGGAGTTTTATCTGCCAATAACGGGTGAAAATGAAGTGCCTGACTTTGAAGACGGCACTATCTATTTGATCAGGGAAAAGCAGGGCAATTCAATAATGTTGGGGTTGATTGATGGTGATAGTCATTCACCTGAACAAGTCAGAGAACTGCTGCTTAAGGATGCCCAGGTTATAGAAAATATTCAAGGTAGAAATGCTTATATATTTAAGGTATGCGTTTTTAGCGAGCAGCCTTCAGAGGAATACATCAGGGTTATGGAGGAAGGGCAAATAGAGCTTGCACAGGATAGAAAATTCTTAAAATGCTTAAGTGCTAACCTTTCTAGTAAAAGAGTAGCTAAGCATTTCTCGGTACCTAATTATGATGCGGGAATAGTAAAATCTATTGAGAAATTTCTGAAGAAGGATTACCAAAAGAGTAATGTTACTCCTGAACAGATAAGTATGCTAATTGAAAAGAGAAAAAGTGATTTTCAGGTAACTTATAAGGTTCAGAAGCCATTGATAACCTATGCATTTATTGCTATTAATATTGTTGTTTACTTCATACTGTCAAGTATGTCAAACCAATCACAGCTAGAGTATCAAAAACTACTTTTACAATATGGTTCGAAGGTAAATTCTCTTATCTTAGAGGGACAGTACTTCAGATTTATAACACCAATGTTTCTGCATGGTGATATAGTACATTTGATGGTTAACTGTTATTCATTGTTTATAGTGGGTAGTCAGGTAGAACGGTTGATGGGCAGAGGAAAGTTTGTTGCTGTATATTTTGCATCGGGAATACTGGGCAACATAGCAAGCTTTGCGTTTTCAACACATAGTTCGGTTGGAGCCTCAGGTGCTTTATTTGGACTTATGGGAGTACTACTGTATTTTGTAATAAAGAGACCAGCACTTTTAAAGAGCAGCTATGGTGCTAACCTTATTACAACCTTAATAATTAATATAACATATGGCTTTATGAATTCTCAGATTGACAATAATGCTCATCTGGGTGGTTTGCTAGGTGGTGTACTATGCTCGGCAGCGATATATGAGCCAAAACCAAGTAAGAGTACAAAAACCGTTAAGCTTGTATCTGCTATCCTTTTGGTGGTAGTATTTATCGGTGGTTTGGCATATAGCTTCAACAGCAGTATAAATTATTATGCAAAAAAGGTAGCCGAAGTAGAAAAATATAATACAAATCAGCAATGGGAACAGTCTGAGCAGCTTGCAGAAGAGATTTTAGCACAAAATCCTGATAGTAAGGAACAAAAGGCAAGTCTTCTATGGGATTTGATTTATTCAGAGGCAATGCAAGCAAAATATGATCAGGCAGTAGAGCATGGCAAACAGCTGGTTGAGGTCAGTCCGGCGGACGGTCATTACCTGCTTGGAGTAATATATTACGACATGAAGGAATACCAATTGGCTAAAAATGAGCTGGAAAATGCAAAGAAGGTTAATTCTCCATATAGCAACATTGATGTGTTGCTAGAGAAGATAAATTCTGCACTTAAATAAGCTAGCTAGGCAGATAAATCAGGCACTCAAGCAAGCTAGCTAAAGCAGATAAAATAGGCACTTGAGCAAGCTAGCTAAAGTAGATTAAAGTAGATAAATAAGGTTAATAGTTTATTCAGATTGTAAGGGTAGCCCTTTTGATGAAATAGAGTACAATGACTATTTCATTAAAGGGGCTTTTTTTATATTTTACAATTTTCATTTAAAAAAACTATTGACTCTAACGTTACGTTATACCTTATTATATAAATATGAGCTGTGCAGTTTATAAGAAAGCAGAGGACTTAATGATGAAAAATACTGTAAAGCAGATTTCAGAGCTGACAGGTATTAGTGTAAGGACGCTTCACTATTATGATGAGATAGGTCTGCTAGAGCCAAGCGAAATAACAGAAGCCGGATATAGATTGTATGATGAAAAATGTCTTGAAAAGCTATGGCAAATTCTATTCTTTAGGGAACTGGAATTTCCATTGGCAGATATAAAGAAAATAATGCTTAATCCCGCCTATGACAAGGAAATGGCTCTAGAAAATCATAAAAATCTTCTGGTAATTAAAAGAAATAGAATAAATCGTTTGATTTCTTCAATTGAAGCAGCGATGAAAGGAGAAAATAAAATGAATTTTAAGGAATTTGATATGTCCGAGTTTGAAAAAGCTCAGAAAGAATATCAGAAGGAGGCAGAGCAAAGGTGGGGGGACACTGATAGCTATAAACAGAGTAGACAAAAAACTAGTATGTATAATAAGAATGATTGGGAAAGAATAAATGCTGACGCAGAAATGATTTTCAGTGCCTTTGCAACCAACATGGACAAAGCTCCTGATAGCCCGGAGGTACAGAAGCTTGTCGCGGATTGGCAAAACCATATTACAAAGTACTATTATGATTGTACCAAAGACATTTTAAAGGGTCTTGGCGAAATGTACATTGGTGACGAAAGATTTACAAAGAATATTGATAAACATGGAGCAGGTGTTGCTGACTTTATGAATAAAGCGATAGCTGTATATTGTAAGTAAGTCAACAGTTGTGCTCTACAGTTGTAATCATATTATGCAGTTGTTCTATGCGGTTTTATGGCTTGCAATTGTCTGCAACCATGTTCAGAAAATACCTATGAAAGCCGATATCCTCCGTTAGTTCGGGGTGAAATGAGGTAACCAGCATATTGTGTTGACGGCAGGCAACAATATTTCCCTCAAGTGATAGCAGAATATTGACTAAAGGACCGGCATCAACAACGTATGGCGCTCTGATAAAGGTCAAGGGAATAGGGCTAGTTGACACCTGGGGTACATTAACTGTTGTTGTAAAGCTTTCAAGCTGACGACCGTAAGCATTCCTTTCTACGGTGATATCCATCACGCAAAGGTGCCTGCGGTCGTCATTTACTATATTTTTAGCAAGCAGTATCATGCCTGCACAGGTTCCCCATACAGGCATTCCCTCATTTATTCTTGTAACCAAGTGCTCAGTTAACCCGAACTCTTTCATAATATGGCCAATAGCCGTGCTCTCTCCTCCAGGTATAATTAAGCCGTCCAATGCATCTAGCTCTTTGGCATACTTAACCTCGATTACGTTTTTGCAGCCCGCCTGATGTAGCTTTTTTGTATGTTCTGACACTGCTCCCTGTAAGGCCAGTACGCCAATTGTGGGAGAGTTTGAAGTGTGTCTATGTATAGTAGTTTGAGCCATAACAGTGTTTTTAGAATTAATAGTGACAGGAGTGGTGATTGCCATATTACCAACCCCTTTGTGCATAACGACTGTTTTCGGTTAGTTCACGGACATCTATTGAATCCATTGCAGTACCCAACTCTTCGGAGACTTCAGCAATGATTTTTGCATCGTTGTAATATGTAGTAGCCTTTACTATAGCTTCGGCTCTCTTTTGAGGGTTTTCTGACTTGAAAATGCCAGAGCCAACAAAAACACCATCACAACCCAGCTGCATCATCAACGCCGCATCAGCAGGTGTCGCGATACCTCCTGCCGCAAAATTGATTACCGGCAGCCTTCCGTTGTCGTGGACGTACTGTATCAGTTGAAACGGTGCACCGAATTCCTTGGCAATGGTCATCAGCTCTTCAGGGTCGGCACTCACAACGCGCCTGATTTCCTTGTTGACTGTTCTCATGTGGCGCACTGCCTCGACAACATTGCCAGTGCCGGCCTCGCCCTTTGTTCTAATCATGGAGGCACCTTCTCCAATACGTCTTAACGCTTCACCTAAGTTCTTTGCGCCGCAAACAAAGGGCACCTTGAAGGACCATTTATCAATATGGTAATCCTCATCTGCAGGGGTGAGGACTTCGCTCTCATCAATATAATCGATGGACAGTGCTTCTAATACCTGTGCTTCCACAAAGTGACCAATTCTTACCTTTGCCATTACTGGAATAGATACTGCTGATTGTATTTCCTTAATCATCTTCGGGTCGGACATTCTTGCTACGCCACCCATTTTTCTGATATCGGATGGAACTCTTTCTAGTGCCATTACCGCTACGGCACCAGCCTTTTGTGCAATTTCAGCTTCCTTGGCAGTGACTACGTCCATGATAACTCCGCCTTTAAGCATTTGTGCTAGATTCTTATTTAATTCATATCTTTCCATGTTCTTTACTCCTTTTTATTAAAAATATTTATATTAAGAAATTTATAAGCTGGCTTGTGCCGAAATTGTATTTGCCGTAAATGTATTTGCCGAAGATGTTTATTGCTAAAAATGTTTATTGCTAACAATGATAATTTTTAAATTTTATTGCATATTCAATGTTACTTACAGTATACTTAAACTGTAATATCTAAATTGTATCGATACAATACGTATAATTGTATTTACAATTTATAGAATAATTACATATGTATTTGATAAAGTCAATAATAAATCATTGATTAGGAGAATAAAATGGATATTGTATCGATACAATTGAATGATGATTCGCAGCCCAAATATATGCAGCTCTTTGAGGCGCTAAAAGATAGGATTTTAATGGGAGAATTAAAGCCAGGTGAAAAGCTACCAGCGATAAGACTATTGAGCGCGCAGCTTGGAGTAAATACTGTTACCGTTGTAAGCTCCTATAAGCAACTTGAGAATAATGGATATGTTACTTCAAGACCTGGCAGTGGCTATTATGTTGCAAAGAATGGACCCAAAAGTACAAAGCAAGAGCAATCCAGTGCTATTTCTACATCTTCGAGTGCTTTACTTAAGCAAGGAGAGCAGATGATTAACTTTGCTGTAGCAGCTCCGCATTCTTCTATTATCCCTATTGATGCCTTTAAAAGATGTATTAGTGAGGTGCTAGAGAGAGATGGTGCTGAAGCATTTTCTTATCAGGATAGTAATGGTTATATTCCTCTTCGTGAATCAATTGCAGAAATTATGTGTAATAAAGACAAGATAACTGCAAAGCCTGCTAATATTCAGGTTGTATCAGGAGCACAGCAGGGTCTGGATATTATTTCAAAGGCTCTTATAAGCCCTGGTGATTATGTCATATGTGAAATTCCAACCTACGATGGTGCTATCGCAGCTTTTAAATCAAGAGGAGCTAGAATTGTAGGCGTCAATCTGCAAGATGATGGAATGGATTTGATAGAGCTAGAAAAGAAGGTTCGTATCTGTAAACCTAAATTCGTATATACCCAGGCAACTTATCAGAACCCCACCTGTATCTGCTATAGCGAAGGCAAACTGAAGGGTATTTTGGATATTGCTGCACGTTATGGAACATACATTGTAGAGGACGATTCCATGTCTGAGCTTTGCTATATGCAAGCTAGGAAGCAGCTGTTAAAGGCATTGGACAAAGAGGATTCAGTGATATATTTAAAAAGTCTGTCAAAGCTAATGATGCCCGGTCTTAGGGTTGGGTTCATTATTATGCCCGACAGCATGAGTGAGCAGATGACAAATATTAAGCGCGCAAGTGATATTTCTTCCTCGGGATTAATACAGCGTTCTCTCGATTTGTTTCTCAGAAGCGGGAAGTGGGAGGAGCATAGAGGGTATATGCAAGAAATTTATAAGTGCAAGTATGAGTATATGCTGGATAAATTGTCCCAGCTTAAAAGTGTTGGCGTTACATTCAAAAAGCCGGACGGTGGATTATGCTTTTGGGTAAGGCTTCCTAAAGTTTTGTCTGCGCAGAGGGTATATGAAAAGTGTAAAGCGATGGGGCTTTTGGTACTACCATCAGCAGTATTTTATGAAAATGTACACAAGGATAGTGATGGTTACCTTAGGTTGAGCTTTGCATCAGTGAGCATTGAAGACATTAAAAAAGGCATGTTTATATTAACACAATGCCTTAATGGGTTTTAATCAGGCTGTAATGTCCTTAATGGCAAGGCGTTTTTTATTTCGAAAAAACAATAATTTTCGGCTATAGTATTTTTGGTATATCTCTTTTGTAAGGCCATAGTCAATTATCTTGGGTACTCCATCTATAAGACCCCAGTTTGCTGAGCGCTTTAAATCGCCCTTCCCCAGGTTGTAAAGAGTGATATCGTCTATGAAACCTGTTAGTCTAAACAGAGCTTGACTATTTCTCACTTTATAATACTGAAAAACTATATCCATGCTTTTAATTTTTTGAGCTTTGGTCATTATTAATAGCCCAAAGTCCTCTGAAACAGCTTCAATGTGTGCAAACATGCCAGACTTGTTATTTTTGTATACGGTGTATTCGGCATTGTTTTGATGAATGCCACGTATATCCTTTGCTACTTTGACAACAAATCCATTTTCTAAATCAAATACTCTTCGTGAGGAACCATTACCGAGCAGTCTATATTTACCTTTATAGATCATTTGAAGCATATTATCAAAATCATATCTCATATAAACTCCGTTTTTTACTTTAAGTCACATTACATAATATTCTCTATTGCTAGATTGTGTGAGAGAACGGATTTGTTAATACGCTAATGAATTTTTGTTAATTTAATACACAGGCAAACTGTGTTGGTTTTGAAGTGGAAAGGAGGACATATTTGTGATATAATCTATATGCATTCTAAGACAAAAGCTTAACAAATATTGAGGGGTGTAATATGAAGGTCAAAAAGGTACAAAAGAAGAAGAAATATGTGAGAGTTGAAAGCGGTTTTTCAAAATATCGTAATGAGATTTTGGGACTGATTGTATTTGCTTTTGGTGTATTATCCTTCTTTAGCTTTACATTTACCAAATCAATGGGGGTTTTTGGTGAAGCAATAACGAAGCTGTTGCTGGGCTTTTTTGGAGCAACTGCCTTTTTTATCCCTATAGTACTTATAGTTTACGGTATTGCGATGATATTTAAACGAAATGAAAAGAATTTCAATGTAAAAATACTATATACCAGTGTCCTGCTTGTATTAGTATCAGGTTTTTTACAAACAGCCAATTTTAATTATGATGAGTACTCTGGTAGAAGCTTTTTTAATAGTATATCAAAGTTCTACACAGATGGCTCAAATATAGTCGGTGGGGGAGTACTTGGAGGTTTGATTAGTCTTCCTTTTCTTATGACCTTCCAGGTATTAGGAACAGTGATTATACTTAGTACTATATCTATAATTGATATAATATTGTTAACCAATTTTTCCATTGCATCACTATTGAGAAGTTTATCATCCTATACCTCAAATAAAGTTAACATTGCAAAGGAAGCCAGAAAGCAAAGAAAAGAAGAACGCTTGAAGGAGGCTCTTGAGGAAGACATTAGTGGTCTGGAGGATTTAGATTTAGAGCCCAAAAAGAAAAACAAGATTATTAACTTCAAGATAGAGCGGGAGAATCGTTCAAAGGACAAGGACGCAGAAGCAAAAGAAGGTCCAAAGTCCGCTACTGATACATCAAAGGACAAAAAGGACAGTGTTATATCGGCTGCAGATGGAGCAACAGCAGGTCAATCACAAGATGGACAAGAAGAGTTTGTTGTAGGATTGACGGGTTTTTTTGATGAGGCAGATGATTTGGTCGTTACTGATGTAAAGTCCATGAAGGCAGTACCACCTGGTGTGGATGATGAAGTAAATTATCTCAGAGATGAAAACGGCAATAGTATCAACAATGCTTCGGTGGGAGCTCAAGGTAACAATATATCGGGCAGTAATGTACAAGGTGCCGGTGACAATACCACAGGCGGCAAAGCAGCTAGCAATCAGCAAAATGGAAACGGTGAATCGGACGATGTCCCTGAAATAGTAATTCCTGAAAAACCAGTGGTACCATATAAATATCCTCCAATTGATTTGCTGGATATGGCGAGTGATGACTTATCAAATGTCAGAGCAATGAAGAATGTTGCACTAGAAGGTGCAAAGAAGCTAGAGGATACCTTAAAGAGTTTTGGGGTTGAGGCAAGGGTTATTAATATCAGCAGAGGTCCTGCTGTCACTCGATATGAACTGCAACCAAGCCCTGGAGTCAAGGTAAGTAAGATTGTTAACCTATCAGATGATATAGCACTCAATCTTGCTGCAGCTGGAGTTAGAATCGAAGCACCTATACCGGGTAAGGCGGCTGTTGGTATAGAGGTGCCAAACAAGGAAATGTCACCTGTTTCGCTGAGGGAAATTCTTGAATCAAGGGAATTTACCAACCATCCTTCCAAGGTTACTTTTTCGGTTGGTAAGGATATTTCAGGTGAAACAGTTGTTGCAGATATTGCAAAGATGCCCCACTTGCTAGTTGCAGGTGCTACCGGCTCAGGTAAAAGTGTGTGCATCAATAGCCTTATTATGAGTATTTTATTCAAGGCATCACCTGAAGAGGTAAAACTTTTGATGGTTGACCCAAAGGTTGTTGAGCTAGGTATTTACAATGGTATACCGCATTTGCTCATTCCTGTAGTAACCGATCCAAAAAAGGCAGCAGGTGCGCTTAATTGGGCGGTACAGGAGATGGTAAACAGATACAAGCTCTTTGCTGATAAGGGGGTGCGTGACCTAAAGGGTTACAATGCGCAGCTTAAGGCAAATGGAGAAGAAAAGCTGCTACCTCAGGTAGTAATTATTGTTGATGAGCTAGCAGACCTTATGATGGTTGCTCCAAATGATGTCGAAGATGCAATTTGCCGACTTGCTCAGATGGCAAGAGCTGCCGGTATGCACCTTGTTATTGCTACTCAGAGGCCTTCTGTTGATGTTATTACAGGAGTTATCAAGGCTAATATTCCTTCGAGAGTATCTTTTGCAGTATCCTCACAGGTTGACTCAAGAACTATTCTGGATATGGGTGGAGCAGAAAAACTACTGGGTAGAGGAGATATGCTGTTCTATCCTGTTGGTGAGCCAAAGCCTCTTCGTGTAAAGGGTTCATTCGTATCAGATGCTGAAGTGGAAAGGGTGGTAGAGTTTATAAAAAAACAGGGAGCCACCTCCTATGATGAAAATATTATAGAAAAAATAAATGACGGTGATCTTGGGCATGACAACAACTCAGGAGATAATGATGAATTGCTAAATCAAGCTATAGAAATGGTTGTTGATGCAGGACAGGCATCTGTATCCTTGGTTCAGAGAAAATTCAAGGTAGGTTATTCTCGTGCTGCTAGAATCATTGACCAAATGGAAGCGAGAAATATTGTAGGAAGGTTTGAGGGAAGCAAGCCAAGGCAGGTGCTTATTACAAAACAGCAGTGGATGGAAATGCAGATGGCTGATAAAAACAGGGGCTAAGTTTTTATTTGATATTTCCCAGGATATAATATACTGCGTTTCAAATGAATATATTGTTTATATACAAGTCAGGTTAATCCTGGCTTGTATAATTTGAACGCTACTTCAGAATAAATTAAAAAGGAAGGATACACATATGCATGTTTTAACAACATTCAATTTACTGCTAATAGCCCTATTAATTGGTTATGTTTTTTACAGGTTGATTGTAACCAAGAGCTGGATTTCGTTGATCTCATTTACTTTGCAGCTTTCCTCCTTTACAATTACTCTTCTATCACTGATTAATGGGGTAATGACAAGTACTGTGGTTGAAATTTTTTATATAGTATTTGGAATTGTAGTTCCACTTTGCTTGTTTGGTTATGATTATTATAATATGATAAAAAGAGTCAAAGAAAATGGAACTTTTGAGGGTCTTGTTACTAATAGTGTCTCAGCAGAGAAAACAAGCGAGGATATTACGGCTAATAAAATGGCCTCAATTGACGCCGAAGATTCAGTTGCTAGTGCCATAGAAGAGTTAGCGCTAAGAAAGGACGAGCTCCTTAAGGGGATTAAGAGGAAGCTATCTCAAGCGGAGGGGTGTTTTAGAAGCAATGAACTGGATAGTGCTCAAGAGATTTATAAAGGACTACTAGGACTGACTGGAAGCAGCTACCTGAATCTTTTATATGCCAATTGTTGCTTTGCAAAAGAGGATTACACACAGGCACTTACATACTATAGAAAGATACTTGACTATGATAAATCAGCTATAATAGATGTCCCAAGCGACATACTGCATTTGGTGTTTTATAACATGGGAGCAGCCTATTACAATATTGGGAAGTTTGAGTTTGCATTGGAATACTTCAATAAAGCATTAAAAGAAAAGGCTGATTTTAATAATGCAAAGGAAGGTATAGCAAGAGTTTATGCTGAGACTGGCAAAAGAGAGCAAGCAATAGAGTATTTTAGAGATATTCTCAAGTTAGATACTAACAATTATATGCTTTCACTGCTTCTGTCAAATTTATTATTGTCAGAAGGTCAACAGGAGGAGGCTGAGCAATGTCTTAGAAAGTGTATCAGTCTTAATGCTGACCGTTGTGAACCCTATGCCGAATTGGGGAAACTCTTGTTGACACAGAAGAAATACCAGCAGGCTATAGATATTTACAAGGAATATACATATAGAAACAAGAAGGATTATAACGGATTTTATAACCTTGCTAGCTGCTATTATAAGCATTTTGACTACAAAAAGGCTATTGAAAATTACGAACATGCATTAAAGCTAAATCCTAATAGCTACAAATCTAAGTTTAATATGGCAATTGTTTATGAAGATATGCAAGATTTTGATAAGGCGGCTGCGCTCTATAAAGAGGCAATAGCAATGAAGCCTAGCTTTATGGATTCATATAACAATCTAGGAATACTATATTCCAAGCAGCAAAGACAGGTTGAGGCACTTGCTGTATATACCAGCGGAATTAAGGTAGACAATAATAATTTTAGGTTATTTTATAACATGGGTGTTATACTGTTTGAACTCAGGCGGTACGAGGACGCAGTCGATTCCTTTAATCAGGCGCTTGCTATTAATGGCAAGGATTCTGATGTATATTACTATCTCGGCGCTGCATTGACTGAACTCAAGAGGTTTGATGAAGCAATACGAATATACAAAAAGGCGTTGAGTGAGAATATATCAGAGGGTGAGATTTATTACAGTTTAGCAACGGTATATGCTATGATGAAGAAGAAAGATATTGTATTGGAAAATCTAAGAAAGGCTATTAGTATAAATGAGTCAATGAGACAGGACGCAAAACACAATAGTGCTTTTAATTATTTAAAGTATGATAGCAGTTTTTTGGATATTGTTTCTTAACTAGTACATAATGATTATTTGATATTACTTTGATTGAACTAATACATGGAATTTTACTTTGATTTAACTATTGCATGGGATTTTATTTTATTGAACTAATGCATGATTTTCTTCTATAGATCAGTTAGTAATATTCGTGATTTATTCTGGCTTAAAAATGGTGGTTAACCCGCCATTTTTTGTGTTATACTAAATTTTACATAATATTTTGTAGAGAGGTTGTTATATTTAGATGAGTTTTTTACCTATAAGTTTTGAAGATATGAATGAAAGAGGCTGGGAACAGCTGGATTTTCTATATATAAGCGGAGATGCATACGTTGATCATCCCAGCTTTGGACATGCTATTATTACTAGAGTATTAGAGAGCGAAGGCTTTAAGATTGGCATAATAGCTCAGCCCAACTGGAAGGACCCTGAGGCGTTTAAAAGCTTGGGGCGTCCAAAATATGGAGTGCTTGTATCTTCAGGTGTAATAGATTCAATGGTTAATCATTACACTGCCAGTAAAAAGAGAAGAAGTGACGACTTGTATTCTCCTGGAGGGAAAAGCGGAAAAAGGCCCGATAGGGCTGTAATTGTATATGCAAACAGGATTAAAGAGGTTTTCAAGGATACCCCTGTAATAATTGGAGGTATTGAAGCCAGCTTGAGAAGGTTTGCTCACTATGATTACTGGGATGATAAGGTTAGAAGGTCAATATTAGTGGATTCTAAGGCGGATATGCTGGTATACGGTATGGGAGAAAAGCCGTTGACTGAGATTGCAAAGCTTCTCAAAAGAGATATCCCTATCAGCAGTCTGAAAAATATACGTGGAACGTGTTATCTTGCTAGCTATGATGACCTTCCAAAGGATATCAGAAGTAGCATTGATGGAGAAAAGAACAAGAGCATAGCTATTCTGCCTACCTTTGAAGAGGTTGAAGGTGACAAGAAGAAGTACGCCGAAGCGTTCAAGATTCAATACAATGAGCAGGATGCCATCACTGGTAAAACGCTGGTACAAAAGCACGGGGACAGATATCTGGTTCAAAATCCTCCTGCTCTCCCAATGGAGGTCAGCGAGTTAGATAAGGTATACGCACTCCCATACGAGAGGACCTATCACCCCTCATACAAGAAGTATGGCGGAATACCTGCAATAAATGAGGTTGAGTTCAGTATAACCAGCCATAGAGGTTGCTACGGTGGCTGTTCGTTCTGTGCCCTTAATTTTCATCAGGGTAGGGTTATTCAGAAGCGTAGTCAGGCTTCAATTCTGAACGAAGCACAAAACATGGTTTGGGCTGAAAACTTTAAGGGTTATATCCATGATGTTGGGGGACCTACTGCAAACTTTAGAAATATGGCCTGTGAAAAGCAGGTCAATAGCGGTGTTTGTAAGGAAAGACAGTGTCTGCACCCTCAGCCCTGCAAAAACCTGGTAGTTGACCATACTGAGTATCTTGAGCTTTTGAGGAAAATCAGAGAAATACCTGAGGTAAAGAAGGTATTTATCAGATCTGGTATTCGTTATGATTACCTCATGTTAGATAAGAATGATGACTTTTTTGAAGAGCTTTGTGAACACCATGTCAGCGGTCAGCTCAAGGTTGCACCAGAGCATGTTGTAGACAGGGTGCTTGAAAAAATGGGTAAGCCAAAAAGAGCGCTGTATGATAAATTTGTGAAGAAATTCTATGAGATAAATGAGAAAATCGGCAAGGAGCAGTATTTGGTGCCTTATTTAATATCCAGTCACCCTGGAAGTGACTTAAGGGCTGCAGTTGAGCTGGCTGAGTACCTAAAGGAGCTAGGCTATATGCCAGAGCAGGTGCAGGATTTTTATCCTACCCCAGGTACGCTTTCAACTTGCATGTTCTATACTGAGATTGACCCGAGAAATATGAAGAGTGTGTATGTGCCTAAAACCGGCAGGGAAAAGGCCATGCAAAGAGCATTGCTGCAATATAGAAAAAAGGAAAACTATAAGCTTGTGTCAGAGGCATTAAAGGAAGCTGGGCGTGAGGATTTGATTGGCTTTGGTCCAAACTGTCTTATCAAGCCCACCAGAGAAGAGGCCAGAGCCAATGCTGTACGAGAGGGCGCAGACAAAGGACAACGTGGCGGTAAACAGAGCAAGCAGGGCAAGTACGGTAGGCCGGCAAGGGACGGTGCGACAGCAGACAACGGACAAGTAGGCGGTAAACAGAGCAAGCAGAGCAAGCAGGGCAAGTACGGCAGGCCGGCAAGGGACG
>JAEXOY010000014.1 GCA_023439045.1 Bacillota bacterium
GCCAATAAGCCGCGCATATAACCGAACATGCCGCGTTTGGAACGGTAGCTGAGGACTGCCCGGTTTTCGGCAACCGGCTCGATCAACAGTTCAGGCGGCTTTGCCCCGGGAATGCGTTTAACCATGACTACATGGACATCATACATTGACCGCAAGAACGAATATAAATTTTCCTGACGAAAAAACGCCGGATAGGCTTCAAAGAATGTCTTCATATTGTCTTTGCCAATAGCAAGCCAAATTTCATCTTCCGGTTTATGCAGATTGTTTGCCAAAAATGCGACAAACTTTCTTGTTGCCCCGTCATCAACATCTTCTGTCGGCAGAAATAGTTTCTCCCTGCTCCAGCCAGCTTGTTCCATCGCTTGAGACGTAAGATCCTGGCCCCAGATTTCACGGGACGTATTAACCCATGTGCCGACTACGGTTCCTTTCATAAGCAACCACCTCATACAATAATCCTTTTGAGTAGATATTCGCTCTCTAAGATAACTTTCCTGTCATTTTTCAACAAAAAACTCCAATAGTAACTAAATTATACTTAGCCAGCAATGAGAAAAATTTTTCCGCATGATATACTTAAGTCAAGGTTGAAACGGGGCAGTGGTACTGCGTCAGCGTTGACCTGTCCCCCATAGACACAGGAGGTATTTAATGAATATCTTAGGACTGGTAGCATCTGGCAGAAAACTAGGAAACAGCGAAATTCTAGCCAAGGAAATGCTTGGCACGCTTACCGGCGAGAAGCGTTTGCTGCGCTTGAGCGACCTGGCCATTGAGCCGTGCCGCGCCTGCTATGCGTGCCTGCCAAGCCAAAGCCCCTGTATTATTCACGATGACCTAGCATTTTTTCTTGAGCAGATTGAATGGGCCGACGTGGTTGTGCTGACGGTTCCCTGTTATTTTCTTGGTGCCCATACCAGCATCAAAACGATTGGCGACCGCTTCATTTCTGTCTTAAATGACGGTGAGCGATTCCGCGGCAAACGCTGTGTCGTCGCGGTAAGCTACGGTGTGGCGGATTGGGAAGGCTATGCGCGGGAAATGACGATGAATTTTGCACGTTTCTTGTCTTTGGAAGTTAAGGGAACTTTACTTGTACACGCTGCCAATCCCGGCGAGGTTATTAAGCCGGAGGTACTGGCTAAAGC
Organism: Bacillota bacterium; assembly: GCA_023439045.1. GTDB lineage: Bacteria > Bacillota > Clostridia > Acetivibrionales > DSM-1351 > Ruminiclostridium. The sequence goes on from JAEXOY010000014.1 coordinate 1,152, forward strand.
CCGCGCCTTGGCTAAAAAATTAACTGATTCCGAATCAGAGGTAGAAGCAGATTCAATACATACCTGTGCAGACTGTGGCTCCAGCCTGCTACAAATCAGCCCTTCCGGGCGAGTCCGCTGCGTCATGTGCGGCGCAGCTGGACAGCTGACAAGCGAAACCGGCCAGTTTTGCGTCACGTTCACACCGCTGGAACACAGCCGCTTCTCGGCCGCAGGCATGGCCGAGCACGGAAAGCGACTGGAAGAAATCAAAGCGGAATATATCGCTAAACGCAAAGAGCTGCTGGCCTTGCGCAAGCAGTACCAGCAGCAGGATGAATGGTGGATACAACCGCCTCGGTAAGCGCATGATATAAGAAAAGCCGATACGGAGTCTTTGAGCGAACAGGGAGCGATTAGCTATTTACTTTGCGCCGCTTGCGCGCTTTGCGGGCTTCGCGCTACCGTTACTTTATTTCTTTGCTATACTGTCGCACAGAAAATAAGAGGAGCACTTTCATGCAGCAAACTGACAGTACGACTGTTCGGAAAAACTACAACCGCATTGCTTTTCTTTATGATGTAGTCGATTTGTTAATTCCCCGCTCCTGGCGACAGCAGGCTACAGGTCTCGCGAGAGGACGGACGTTGGAGATCGGTATTGGCAGCGGTCTAAACCTACCATATTACCCGGCTGTCTGTACAGAAGTGGTCGGCATTGACATCAGCCCCCGCATGCTGGCTAAGGCAAACAACCGCGCAGAGAAATGTGCTGCGCCGGTTATCCTTTCTACCATGGATGCACAAAGCCTGGACTTCGCCGATGACAGTTTTGACACCGTTCTGGCCACATGTGTATTCTGTACTGTGCCCGACCCGGTTAAAGGGCTGCAGGAGATGCGCCGGGTATGTAAGCCCGACGGCACAATTGTCTTAGTCGAACATATGCGCAGCCGCCGGAATTGGCTGGGAAAGATAATGGACTGCTTCAATCCGCTGTCGGTTTTCTTATTGGGCGACCATATAAACCGACACACGGTAGCCAACGTGCAAGCGGCGGGGATTTCTATTGTTGAAGTGGCTGATTTATCTGGCGATGTGGTTCGGCTGATTGTGGGGCGGAAATAACACTTGGCAATATGAAAAGCAAGGCACCCTTGCCGGGCGCCTTGCTTTCTTGTTTTGGCAAAAACTACTGATTTTCAATTACGCTGGCAATAGCAGGGCCACCGCCAACACAGAGCGAGGCTACTCCATAGCGTACATTCCGCCGCTTCATTTCATAAATCAACGAAACAACAATCCGCGCCGCCGTGCACCCGACCGGGTGACCAAGACCGATCCCCGAACCGTTCGCATTGACGTTATTCATATCAAGCTTCAACTCGCGGTTAACCGCCAGGAATTGAGCGGCAAAGGCTTCGTTGATTTCGTAATAGCCGATGTCACTTCCAGTCAATCCAGCCAGCTTGATTGCTTTTGGCACCGAGTAAGCAGGGCCAATGCCCATGATTTCCGGGGCTACGCCGGCATTAGCAGTCGATACCAGGCGCGCCAGCGGTTTTATGCCCAGTTCTTTGGCCTTGTCTGCCGACATCAGCACCAGCGCAGCTGCGCCGTCATTAACACCTGACGCATTACCGGCTGTGACTGTGCCGTCTTTTTTGAAGGCCGGTTTCATGGCAGACAGTTTATCCAGAGAGATATCCCGCCGTGGATGCTCATCAGTATCAACAACCACGCTTCCTTTACGGGTTTGTATGGTCACAGGCACGATCTCATCGGCAAATACCTTATTATCGATAGCGGCGATTGCCCGCTGGTGACTGAGAAGCGCTAGTTCGTCCTGTTCTTGACGAGAAATCTGGTACTTTTCCGCCAGATTTTCGGCGGTGATACCCATGTGGTAGCCCATCATCGCACAGACAAGACCGTCATACAGCATAGAATCCACCATTTCTCCATGCACCATCCGGAAACCCTCACGCGCACTTTTCAGTACATATGGGGCTTGAGTCATGCTCTCTACACCGACAGCAACGCCGATGTCGGCTTTTCCGAGTAGTATCGACTGGCTCAAGAGTTCGAGCGCTTTCATACCGGAACCGCACTGCTGGTCCACCGTATAAGCATAACCGTCAACCGGTATACCGCATTTGAGCTGAATTTGCCGTCCAGGATTCCCCTTGACTCCTGCCTTATAAATCATGCCGCAGGCGACTTCCTGCACCTGTTCTGCAGCTATACCTGCCTGATCGAGGGCGGCCTTTACAGCAGTCACGCCCAGATCCACCGCACTGACGTCTTTGAGGTTGCCAAGAAAATCACCAATCGGCGTCCGCTTAGCTCCGACGATTACAACTTCTGCCATGAAATTCCACTTCCTTTATTGCATTATCGTTGTTAGAATCTTCTCGTTTAGATTGAAAATTCCTTCCACTCAGAGTGATTTACTAAACTTCCCCTCACTCCCGAACCAAATTGCCAATCTGTGAATACATTGCAGAGTGAGGT
>JAEXOY010000015.1 GCA_023439045.1 Bacillota bacterium
AGATATTCAATAATTATTTTCTCTTTTTCAGTGTAGGAATATTTGTGCTTAAATGCCATAAAATATGCTCCCTCCTAAGTGACAAGTTTTTAATATTTTACTTGTCTACCTAGAAGGGAGCATATCATGCTATAAAAAAATAGCTGTGCGAGGCTCCTTTTTTCACCCGAAAGGTGCTTTCTTCAGTGATACCAATATTAGTATCGACTGAGATTATAGTAGCAAATGTTATGGTTTGTAGTAAGAAAATGTGTTTTTACCCTTTTCCTTAGAGTCATACAAAGCACTGTCTGCATTGACATAGAGGGTATTGTAGTCTCTGCCATTATCGGGGAAAATGCTAACACCTATACTGATAGAAATACCATAATTTAGAGCTTGCATTTCATCAGCCACTGCATTGCATAATTGCTCTGCTTTATGGGAGATGGTTTGTTTGTTATGTGTGTTTTTAAGTAAAATAACAAATTCATCCCCTCCGATACGACCTATAAAGTCTGTCTCCCTAAAGTAATGCTTTAATAGATTGCTCATTTGAATGATTACTTTGTCACCTGTCGCGTGACCATTTTGATCGTTTATGCCTTTGAAATTATCAATATCTAACATGAGCAGGGCATGAGGTCTCCTTCTTCCCTCATCTGAAGTAAGGAATTCATCAATAATGCTGCTTATTGATGTTTTGTTGTAGAGCTCTGTTAATGGGTCCCGCATACTCTTTTCTCGCAATTCAAGCTCTTTTTTCTTTTCGGCATCTATATTTTTAAAATAGCATATAATCCTGAGCGTATTGTCAAAGGGCATTCTGAAAATGTGAACATTCATACGTATCCATTCAAAATCAGCCCCCTTATTAGCTTCAAGATAATCATATTGTATAGAAGTAAAATTCTTATTAAACATGTCTAGTATATTTTTTCTAGACAGAACCTTTTTATAGTCTTTTGCAAAGTCAGGATGCACATACATTTGCGACATTAATTCAATAAATTGGTCAAATGAGCATGCTTCAATTTTAGAAGTATACATTTCAAGTTGAATACTGTTTTGTTCCACAATTTTATTGTTTGTTATGTCAGCCTCCCAAACATTATCAAACATCTCTTGATTAATTTTCTCATATTGCTTGTGTAACTCCAAAGACTGCTTTAGTTGCTTTGTTTCAGTGATATCTCTATAAATACCTATTGCTCTTATGGGTTTATCGTTCTCTCCGAAGACCGTAGTAACAAATACCTTGTACCACTTTTTTATTCCTTGTGATGTAATAAAGCATCTTTCGGCTTCTTCGTAAGGTGATCCTCCCTCTATTCTTTTATATAGGCTTAAGAACTCTTCTTTATCGTTAACTAAGGAGACATTATCCAGAAAGCTGTTTGGGTAATTTGTCAAGGCCGGTTTTGTCTCAAAATACTTTTCAAATTGTTTGGTAAAGAACACAGTTTTATTTTCAATATTCCAATCAAAGAAAATATCATTTGTATTACTAGCTATTATCTCATATCTTCTGTGCTCGATAGACAAACGTCGCTCTGCATTATCGATAAAGGCTTTCGCCATCTTTTCTTTGGCTGAATATATAAAGCTCAGCAACAAAAATGCAGTCATTATCTCAAGGCCTATAGTAAAGAAGTTGAAATAGGTTTCATCAGATAAAAAAAAGTAGTAATTAATTATATCCATAATGCAGGCTATTGCTAATACATATATACCTATAGAAAATATCTTGATGGAAACTGCTTTTTTCTTTTGTATTCTCAATAACACATAAATCATAGTAGGAACATTGATTAAAGCAACTATGTGGAATATTTGCAATAAGTAAAAGAAGTTAACCTGAAAAAAGAATCTTAGGGTTAATGAAATTACAAAAAATGTGCCTGTAATATATGTCATAAGGTTTATTATTTTAGACTTAGAAATCCAGTTATACTTCAAGAATGACCATAAAAAGTATGGTAAGCTATAAAGACACATATATTCAAGTTGGTGAGTTAATATCCAATTTTGAGTGAAAACTTCTATATGCGTACTATTACACAATGCCCAAATGGACTCTGTTAGCATAAACATTGCCAAATGTACTAATGCTGAGAGCTGTAGCTTGAGACTTTTATATGCAATAGATGCAGCAATGAGCACTATACCAAAGAATAAAACGGGTAGCATTGATGCAAATATATACTTATTTTGCATTATAGAATTGGCAGGAGTTATGGCACCATTAACAATGTTTATTGCAGGAATTGGGCCACTGTCACTCAACACTACCTTTTCTAATCTTATATGAAGTTTTTTTCCCTCTGAATTATGAGGTAACGTTATAATTACTTTACCACTACCTGATTCTGTAGAATTATAACCTTCAACCTCAAACTTTTTTTGGAAGATTAATTCATTATCCACGTAAACCCAAATATTTTTTTGAGACACTGTAAATACAATAGCTTCAACTTCGTACAGCTTCTGAGGTAGTTTAGTATATAAATCTATATACTTTGAAGAATTATCAGTTAGTTTATATGGTAGTGATACGGAAGTAGCTTGTTCACCGTCTACAGATATAGTCCAATTTTCAAGAGGATACTGAGTAGTATACTCGTTACTATTGGAATCATTAAGAATAATAGCGGCTGTAATGATTAAGATACTACATAAAATACAATATATCAAAGAAGTCTTTTTTATAAATAAAAGGTTGTTTTTAAACAATTCTATAAATTTGAGCAATATTCTACCCTCCTTAGTAATAATAAACTACGCAAGTAAACATAAAATTTATATTTTTTATGTAGTATGGCTGATTGAGTTGCTATAAGCAACCTTAATGATGAGATATATCAGCTTTATAAGAATATATCCATGAAATATGGAAGAAATAAGTATCATTAACTTATATTGTTAAGTGAAGTATTTATGTAACCATATACAACAATAATACATTGTAAATATTATAATAGGCAAGAATTTTTTTAGTTTTGAAGTAATCTTTTAATGAGTTATAATAAGAATATATGGGGAACAAATGGTTAACTTAGGGGAACGCTAGTTATTGGAGGAACTATTAATGACAAACTATGTGCAGTTTATAGATGTATACAAAAGATATAAAATGGGCGAGGTTACCATAAATGCTGCTAATGGAATATCTTTTGAGATAAATAAGGGAGAATTCGTTGTTATTGTAGGGCCAAGTGGTGCAGGAAAGACCACTGTACTAAACATGCTCGGAGGTATGGATACTGTTAGTGCAGGCAAGATAATAGTTGATAATAATGAAATAAGTTCATATAGACCAAAACAACTTATCACCTATAGGCGGTATGATGTTGGCTTCGTATTTCAGTTCTATAATTTGATTCAAAATCTCACTGCGTTAGAGAACGTTGAGCTTGCATCTCAAATATGTAAAAATCCGATCCCTGCAGAGCAGGTGCTAAGTGAGGTGGGACTAGCAGATAGGTTGGATAATTTTCCTGCTCAACTTTCAGGAGGTGAGCAGCAGCGTGTAGCTATTGCAAGGGCTTTGGCAAAAAAGCCTAAGCTGCTTTTGTGCGATGAGCCAACTGGTGCGCTTGACTATAATACCGGGAAAAGCATTCTTAAGCTTTTACAGGATACCTGCAGAAATAATGGGATGACAGTTATAGTAATAACGCACAATTCAGCAATTACGCCAATGGCTGATAGAGTAATAAAAATTAAGAATAGTAAGGTGGATAGCATTGTTTTAAATGAAACCCCTACTCCTGTTGAAAGGATTGAATGGTAATGAAGAATGCACACTTAAAGGATACTTTAAGAGAAGTATGGAAGACAAAAAGTAGATTTATAGCCATATTTTCAATCATTGCTTTGGGAACAGGGTTCTTTTCAGGGGTAAAAGCTACTGCACCTGATATGAAGCTGACTGCTGATCAATATTTTGTTGATAACAAACTGATGGACATTAGAATACAATCTTCTTATGGTCTGAATGAGGACGATATTTCTGCAATTAAGTCTGAAAAGAATATAAAGGGATTAATGCCATCATTCACAATAGACGCTATAGCAAAGTATAATTCAATAGATAGTGTAGCAAAAATACACTCTATTCCACTTGATTTGCAGCAAACAACAAGTGAAGCGTATATTAACAGGGTTAGAATTATTGAGGGTAGGCTCCCAAACAACGACAAAGAATGCGTGGCAGAATACAATAATGCGTCGGGCAGTCTAAAAATTGGAGATACCGTGACATTCGATTCTGGAGTTGCCGATAAAGATATTTTGGACTATATTAAACAAAATAGTTTCAAGGTTGTTGGTCTCATCCAAACGCCATATTATATGACGATGGAAAGGGGAACTTCTACTATTGGCAATGGGTCTGTTTCGACGTATATTTATTTGTCAGACGAAGTATTCAAAATGGACTACTATACAGAGGCTTTTGTTACGCTTAAATCTACGGAAGGTTTATCTGCTTACTCAGATGAGTACACACAAAATATAAATGCACAGATAAAAAGATTTGAGGAAATTGCACAAGACCGTCAGAAAGCCAGATACAACGAAGTTTATACCGAGGCTAAAGAAAAACTAGATAAAGCAAAAGCAGACCTAGAAAATGGCGAGAAGGAGCAAAAAGACCAGCTTAGTAAAGCAGCAGAAAAACTAAATGAGGCAAAACAGAAGATAGAGGATGGGCGTAAGCAGCTGGAGAAGAGTAAAAAGGAGCTTGAAAGGAAGCTGGCATCGGGACAACAAGCTATCAATAAGGCTGAGCAACAGCTTCAACAGGGCGAACAGCAATACTCGCAACAGCTAAAAGAGTTTGAACAGAATAAAACATTTATGACTCCGGAACAAATAACTATGGCTCAGAGTGCATTAACGACGGCCAGACAAAAGCTTGACCAGGGTAAAATAGAGCTTGAGAAAAGCAAAAAGGAGTTTAATGCTGGTAAAACAAGTGGCGAGCAAGCTATAAAAAATGCTGAGAATAAGCTTATATCATCCCAAAGTGAGCTTGATAAAGGGGTGTTGGAGTATGAAAAAAACAAAAGCGAATCTGATAAAAAGCTTGCAGAAGCTAGGGAGAAAATATTAACAGGTGAAAGCGATCTTGCAAAAATACCACAGGCCAAATGGTATGTGCTAGATAGAACAAGTAACCCGGGGTATTCCTCATTTGAGGATGATACCCAAAGAGTGGACAATATCGCAAAGATATTCCCTGTATTCTTCTTTATAGTTGCAGCCTTTGTATGCCTTACTACTATGACCAGGATGGTTGAGGAGCAGAGAACTCAGATAGGAACTTATAAGGCTTTGGGCTACAGCAATATGGCTATTGCAGCCAAGTTTTTAGTTTATGCAGCCGTTGCAAGTGTTTTAGGCAGCTTGGTGGGAATCTCCATTGGACTTAAGGTATTCCCTTATGTAATTTCCAATGCCTATGCAATGTTGTACAGGCTACCTCCTGTTATCAGCCCCTTTAGATGGGATTATGCAATACTTATTACCCTTGGGGGAGTAGTGTGTTCTTTTACTGCTGTATATTTCGCTTGTTACAAGGAACTACGAGAGCAACCCTCGCAGCTTATGCGCCCAAAATCGCCAAAGCTAGGAAAGAGAGTGTTGCTTGAGAGGGTACCTTTTGTGTGGAAAAGGCTGGGTTTTTTCAGTAAGGTTACTGTTAGAAATCTTCTAAGATACAAAAAGAGATTTATCATGACTATGCTGGGAGTGGCAGGGTGTACCGCACTAATGCTAGCTGGATTTGGTATGAAGGATTGTATCTCAGCTATAGTGCCCTTACAGTATGGGGAGATATTTACCTATAATGCTTTAGTTGTTTTAGATGAAAATGCTGATGAAACAGATCTTAGTAGTGCAAAAGAACTTATTAAAGGTGATACCTCAGTATCTTCCATACTTGATGTGCGAGCAAAGGAGATGGAAGCAGGTGTCAAAAATGATTGGTACAATATCAATGTGATTGTTCCCCAAGATACCATGAAGTTTTCTGAATTTATAACTTTAAGGGAAGCAAAAGGGCATGACCCTATTCCATTATCAAAAGAGGGCGTAGTAATTACTCAAAAACTGGCAAATATGCTAGACCTCGATGTTGGTGATAGCATAGAGCTCAAAAATGGTGAGGCACAACAAGTATCTGTAAAGGTTACCGGGATTGCCGAAAACTATGCTATGAACTACATGTATATTTTGCCTGATAAATATGAAGAACTCTTTGGGCAAAAGCCTGTTATGAATAGTACTTTTGTAAAATTTAATGATGGCTATATGGGCGATGAGAGTACGTTTTCAAAGAAGCTTACCGATAATAAGGCAATACTTCAAGTTTCGTTTACTAATACTATTAAGAAATCCTTTGAGGATATGGTAGAGAACCTTAATAGTATCGTTCTTGTGCTAATTCTGTCTTCCGGGGCTTTGGCGTTTGTTGTTTTGTACAATTTGAGCAACATAAACATAACTGAAAGAATGCGAGAAATAGCAAGCATAAAAGTATTAGGCTTCTATGACTTGGAGGTATCGCAATACGTATTCAGAGAAAATATTATACTTACAATCATAAATATTGGAGTGGGTCTACTTGCAGGAATGGTTCTAAATGACTTTGTTATGTCCACTGCGGAGACTAAAATCGTTATGTTTGGGCGTGATATACATTGGTACAGCTATGTTCTTGCAGCGTTACTAACAATGGTATTTTCTGTGCTTGTTAACGCTTTAATGCATTTCAGGCTAAAAAAGATTGATATGATTGAATCACTAAAATCTGTAGAATAGGGTTGTTTTTTTATAAAATAGGTATAGTGCGGTACAGTTTTTTGCGGTACAGCTTTTAGTGGTACGGTTTTTTGCGGTACAGTTTTTGAAGTGCAGTTTTTGAAGTGCAATATTTAAGGTGTAGTTTTCGAGTTACCATAATATCAACAAAGTCATGTTCCAGGCATATATTATTTATAGAGGGAATCTATGAGGAGGTATATATGCCTAGAATTTTTTTAAGTCCGTCAACGCAAGAGTTTAATAATTACGTAAATGGCGGAACAGAAGAACAATACATGAATATTATAGCTGATGAAATGGAACCGTATCTCAGGGCTAGTGGAATTCAATATACCAGGAATAATCGAAACGCATCCACAAGTAAGGCTATTGCGGACTCAAATGCTGGGAACTACGATTTCCACTTAGCTATACATTCCAATGCTGCTCCTGAGAATTTAGCTGGTAAGCTCTCAGGTACTGATGTCTATTATTATCCTTATAGTCAGAATGGCAAGAGGGCAGCAACTATTTTTGCTAACAATTTTAAGGAGATATATCCAGATCCATCGAAGGTGAGGGCTTTACCATCAACAACTATTGGAGAAGTAAAAAAGACAAAGGCACCGGCAGTACTTATTGAGGTAGGATATCATGACAACCCGCAGGATGCCAATTGGATAAAAAACAATACAGAGGAAATAGCAAAAAATCTTGTTGTATCACTTACAGACTATTTTGGAATACCTTTTATAGAGCCTAGCGGAAGTATGCAGGGTATCGTTAATACCAGAGTGTCACCGCTTAACATACGCAGCAAGCCATCTGTTTTCTCATCGGTAGTTGCAAAAGCTCCAAAGGGTGCCACTTTAGATATATATGGGCAGGCATCTGATGACTGGTATGTTGTTAACTATAATGGGGCAATAGGGTATGCTAGCAGCAAATATATAAAAATAGTATGAAGTGATACTATAAAAGGCTGTTACTCATTGATTAGGGTAACAGCCTTTAAGCACTTTACATCTTATTAAAAGAGTTATTAAAAGTGACAGTATACGAAAATTACTATTTAGCTTCTGAAAAAACTAGATCTACAGTAATACTTTTGCCTTGTCTCCAAACTATAGCTTTTACGGAATCACCAGCCTTATGAAGCTTCTTGATAGCATCCAGGTCGCTCATAGTTTTTACCTTTTTACCATCTAGGCTTGTAAGTATATCGCCTTTCTTTATACCTGCTTTTTCAGCAGCACCACCTGCAGAAACTTGAGCAATATATAATCCTACAGGCCAATCATACATAGAAGCTATATTCTCAGTAACTTCCTGAACTGATATGCCCAGTAGTGGCTTTCCTCTCACATAGCCATAGGACTTTAGTTGATCTATTATTGGTTTTGCAGTATTCATAGGGATTGCAAAACCCAAGCCCTCAATTCCGGATTCAGATATCTTTACGGAGTTTATGCCTATTACCTCTCCCTTTGAATTTACAAGTGCACCACCGCTATTGCCAGGATTGATTGCGGCATCCGTCTGAATAAGATTCATGGATTTATCACCGGTATTTACCTGTCTATTTAGGGCACTGATAATGCCAGCGGTTACCGACCCAGCAAACTCAATTCCCAAAGGATTACCTATCGCCACTGCAAGTTCACCAACCTCCAGAGTAGAGGAATCACCAAGTTCGGCAACAGGAAGGTCTTGTAGATTAATTTTTATTACTGCCAGGTCACTTTCACTATCTCCGCCAACAAAAGTAGCCTTGGCTTGTCTCTTGTCGGGCAAGTAAACATCTATTGTTGCTTTTGAAACGTTCAGCTTAGGGTCAGCGTATTCAACAACGTGGTAATTCGTCATTATGTAGCCATCAGAAGTGAATATTATACCAGAACCCTCTGACTTGGTAGCAGTGCTATAGTACCTAGAATTGCTTGGTACAGATATCTTAATACCGATTATTGCTGGTGATACTTTTTTGGCAATTTCAGCAATTGTTAAATCTTTTGATGTCCCGGTAGCTGCCAGCAACATAGCATTTCTATTGCCGTTGTTATTAACATCCACAGTTTCCATTATAGAGTCTGTAGAGCTGATAGAGCTCAGCTTTTCATTCAATGATGCAAGTTGCGCCTGTTGTGAAGACAGCTGGCTGGAAAAATCATAGTATAAAAAGCCTCCAACAGACATACTGGTGATTATTGCGGTAATCAATATAATAGCGAGGTATGCAGGAAACCTAGATTTCCTTTTTTTATAGTTTTGCTCTGGGCCTTTTTCATATTTAATCTGTTCAAAATTATACATACTGTAACACTCCTTTCAAACACAGCTTATATTTTTTAAATTTTATAATTCTATAATAATATACAATTGTGTATCAGTTAAGAAGAAAAAATTAATAAATTGTTAAAATGGTGCAATTTTCATAGAAAATATTGACATATATACCAATATGTATTATAGTGTGACTATAAAAGTATTTTTGGTCACAGAGTATTCTATATCTTAGAAATTTTTGAGAGAGAGAACCTTTGTCAGGAGAGAAATTACTGGTCACAGAGAAATTATGGCAAAGAAAAAATTTTGGTCACAGTGAAAGGAGATTGCTTATGTCACCAAGAGAATTTAATGATCATGAGAGAGATTATATAAGAAAAATGCTTATTAAAAAGGCTTTAGAGTTTATAAATACAACTGGAATAAAGAAGACAACGGTTGAAGACCTTACAAGAGCTGTAGGCATATCAAAGGGAGCATTTTATAAATTTTACACAACTAAAGAAGAGCTTTTCTTTGAAGCATTTGAAAGTATTGAAGAGCAAGCAAAAGTAAATGTTATGAAGTACTTAATAAACATTAGTAGTTTTAGCAAGGAGAACTTAAAGAAGGTAGTAAAACAGATAGTATCCGATAAAGATACCATTGCTATGATTGAGATTATGAATAACTCCGACCTATATAATATGATTCAGCGACTTGATACTGATTCAGTCAGTCGACATTTTACTAATGATACTGCTTATGTTGAAGAGTTATTTAGCTTTTTGCAGACAAAAGGGGTAAAAGTGAAAAAGCCTGCTGATGAGTTCTCTGCATACTTAAGAACAATTTTTGGCTTAATACTGCAGAAGCAAATTATTGGTGAACAGTATTTGGGCAGAGTTGTAGGCTCATTTATAGACGTATTGATAGATGAAGCAATAGAGTAGATATTGGATATAAAGAGCAGATATAGATAATAGAGCAAATATAGTAAATGGAGGTATTGGTATGTTCATAGAGGTAAATGACCTTTGCAAGACTTATAAAACTGAGGCGACTGAGTTTACAGCACTAGACAAGGTTAATCTTAGTATAGAAAAGGGTGAGATATGCGTTATTCTAGGACCATCTGGTTCAGGAAAGTCCACTCTTCTCAATATCATTGGTGGCATAGATGACGCTAGCTCGGGAACTATAGTTTGTGATGGTGTGGAAGTGACATCTCTAAAAGGGGAAAAGCTTACAAACTATCGCAGAGAAAAGGTTGGATTTATATTTCAGTTTTATAATCTGATTCCCAACTTGACGGTTTATGAAAACATCGAGGCGGTAAAAAATATATCAAAGAATTCTTTGGATATAGATGAACTGCTAGCAGAGGTAGGCTTACTGGAGTATAAAAATCGATATCCAAGAGAGCTCAGTGGAGGGCAGCAGCAAAGGGTATCCATTGTGAGAGCCCTTGTCAAAAACCCTTCGCTGCTGCTGTGCGATGAACCCACTGGGGCGCTGGACTTCAAGGGATCGAGAGACATATTGAAGCTGATTTGTGAGGTGAATAAGAGGTATGGCACCACTGTGCTAATTATTACACACAATAATGCCATCTCCGGTATTGCCAACAGGGTAGTAAGGTTAAGGGGAGGAGTCATTACCGAAAATGCTTTGAATAACAATATAATTGAAGCTGAAATGGTTGAGTGGTAATGATTTTATCACTTTTACATAGAAAGGAGTTGAGGTAAATGAATAAGCGAATATTAAGGGTGTTGATTGAAAACAAGAGCTTCTACATATCAGCAGTTTTACTGATTGCGTTGGTTACAGCGGTATATATTTCATTTGTTTCATCAGGCATAAGTGAGAAAAATAGCATTACAAACTTTAGAAATGATTTCAATGTAGAGGATGCTCAGTTTATTACCGGTGTACCCATTGAAAATATAGAAAATATAGAAAAAGAACAAAATGTAGTTATTGAAGAGATGCGTTCAAAAGAAGTAAGCTCTGAAAATAAGGTGGATGTTAAATTACTAGATAGCGCATCAAAGCTCAATAAATATCAGATAGTAGAGGGAAATGAAATAAATAATGACGATGACATATTGATAAACAGCTTTTATGCATATAAAAATGGAACCCAAATAGGTGATAAATTCTCTCTTGAAGGCAAGCAGTTTACTATATGCGGCTTTTTCACAAGGCCGGATCACCTCTTTGCCTTGAAAAATATAACTGATTTGATACCCAATACAGATACCTATACTACTGCTATCACTTCAAAATCAACTTTTGAAAAGATTAACAAACCTTCGGAAAGCTACTACAGCATAAAACTATTAGATCAAACCTCTTTGGATTTCAGGAAAAATAATAGTGAACAACTTAAAATAGTAAGTTGGATAGACAAAGAAGATAATTCGCGAATTGCTACCATAGATAGTGACATTAATTCATTTAAAATGATAGGTTACGTTGCCCCGATTTTTGCAATGATAGTAGCTTGCTGTTTTGTTGCAGTAGTGTTAGGCAGATTGTTGAAAAAAGACCTTGCACAAGCGGGAACACTTTATGCACTGGGGTTTAGGCGTAGAGAGTTGGTAGTACATTATATGAGTTATCCCATTATTCTTTGTACTTTAGGTGTATTGATAGGTATATTTGCGGGTGCCGTTTTGCTACCTTACCTGGACGTTTTTCTAAAGGTACAATATGCAGTTCCCAATATAGATCACCACATCAAAACAGATACAATAGTAGTTGCAGTATTATTACCTGTGGTAAGTTTACTGCTTACATCCTACTATGTTGTCAATAAGGCACTTAAATTGCCACCGTTAGTGCTTATGAGGGGTGGCGCTCAAAAGGTAAGGATAGGTTATTTCGAGAAATTTATTAAGTCTACTAGACTTAGCTTTGTTAAAAGATTCAAGATAAAGGAGATACTGAGGAATATTCCAAGAACACTGTTGGTTATTGTAGGGGTTGCATTTTCTTCGATGCTTATGCTTTTCGGCTTTGTAATTATGGATAGTATAGATCAAGCTGTGAAGGACCCAATGGAATCGTTTAACTACCAATATGCATACTCCTTAAAAATGCCTGTTAAGGACTTGCCAGAAGGTAGTGAGGGTTTTATGAGGGGACTATATGAGCTGGCAGATAAAGAAGGCCGTGGAGAGGGCTTTAGCATTTGGGGAGTTGCTCCTGATACCCAAATGCTAAATATTCATGATGAACAAGGCCAAAAGCTTTCCATGGGTAGAGTAATCGTATCAAAACCACTTATGAACAAGCTTGATATAAAATTAGGGGATAGCATCAAGATTCGAAATAAGTTAACCCTGAAGGAATATACTTTAAAGGTAGATGAATGCTCTGATATAAATGTAGGACAGTATATTTATATGCCTATAGAAAGCTACAAGAGCATGCTGGGGCTGAATACAACAATGTATTCAGGTGTATTCAGTATGAGGGAAGTAAAGGAGCTAAATCAGGATAATATTTTAAGTGTTACTAAAAGTGATGAATTCGCAGATGGTATAGAAACCATGATGTCACCTATTCGTGGACTATTATATATTTTGGGCATACTTGCAGCAATAATTGGCCTGTTGATTTTATATGTAGTAATATCCATGCTGATAGAGGAAAACAGAAGCAATATATCGTTGTTCAAGGTATTGGGATATTATAAAAAGGATATTGACTCCTTAATAATTAACTCAACGGACGTGCTAGTACTGATAGGATTTATATTTTCAATACCATTAGTGATGGGAATATCTCAGTTAATGATGAATGCAATTACCGAAACAATGAGCTTCTACATATATGTTGTATTGAAGCCCATAAGCATATCGATAGGATTTGTACTTATCTGGTTAACCTTTATGATTTCTAAAATATTGAGCAGGAAAAAGACTGCGGCTATAAGTATGGTAGATAGTCTGAAGGCCAGGGAGTAGGGAATAAGAGAGGCTAGAATCAATTTAATGCTACTTACAATACTCATATTTATCAGATTACAGATATAGTAGAAAGAGGATTGCTAAAAAGAGCTAGCAATCCTCTTTGCTTTGCGCATTCTTAGGGGAAAATTGCTGGTTTATAAAAGTAAAGCTACAATCTATATTTTGGCTAAATATGTCGGACATAGATCTGCTTGCACTGTCATCTATCTTTAGGAGAACATGCTCCTCAAGTACAGCTATTACTATACCATAGCCGATTAATGTATCATTTCGTGTTATGGCGATATTGTCGTCTTGTTTAATGAAATCTGTTTTTACACATTGTATAATCATACAAACACTCCTATGGATTAGAATCCCATATTTAGCATTTCCATGCTGGTATGTATGTATACATCAGTTCCACAGCAAAGCAAAAAACCCTGCCTCACTCCAATAAGGCAGGGTTTTTTGGTGGATGTTTTATATAATACAAAGGCACGTAAACGTGGAAGGTGCCAGGGAAATGTCAATATAGGTAATGCCGTTTTTGGTAAAGCCGGAATAGGTCTTATTGTTAATTAGATCCCTGATATGTACATTTTCTCTGTGAATAGCCACTGTAACTGTAGTGTTTGTCCTCAAAAACGATTCAAGTATAAAGGTGTTATTATCATACATAAATAAACCGATGTTTGAAGCCCCCTCAATATGTACGGGCAGTTTTGAACAAATATTCCTGCGCAATATATTAAGCACATTCAAAGGATAGTTATATAAATCTTCAAATTTGTCAGGTATGGTAAGTACAAATAACTTTCCAGCACTATACTTGCTCTGGAGAAGTACAGGACAGCTTGAATTTTCTCCGACTGCTACTGCAATCTGCCAACTATCATTAGTGCTAAATTCTATCTGAGGAAGCGATATGCTTGTCGAGCCATACTGGTAATCCAAAAAGGCACTGTCCTTCATTTCAGTAGCAAAATAATTGGTGCTAAATTTTCTGCAGGAGTATCTTATTTCTGCAAGGGTATTGATGCTTTCCTCTAGGGCTTCCAAGAGCCCAGAGGTAATGTATACAGAGGCGCCATTTGAGAGGCTAGTCTTTATTTTTGGGATAAGTGCTTTGTCAAAGGCTGCACTCCTTGTAAGCAAAATTAATTCACTATCAACAGGATATTCAGCGCTGGGCTGAAGGGGCAGGCCAAGCATACCTAAATATCCATGAATATAGTCCTCACCACAGGAATCAAAAGGCTTATAGCAGTCAATTCCCACTGGCTTACCCAATAGTGGAAGCACTTTATCCAGTTCACTGAATACAAAGCCTGCTAAAGGCACAAATATTCTGTTATGATTGGCCAGATTGCCTGCACAGAACAGGGTTATCTCCTTTGCCTTTGCAAAAGCGGTTAGGTTTATCTGTTCTACAAATGAGTTGAGATTATACTTACAATCAAAGGAATCAAACCAACCTCCAAGGTTATTTTCACCAGCAATACTATCAATATATCTCATTATAAAATAACCAATATACCTTTGTAGATTTTGCTGAGTAGTCTTTGGATCTCGTGTCTCAGTGCCGGTATAAACGCTATCAAAAATATTTACCTGTCTTTTTATACTGTAGCCTGTAGATTGATGGTGGTCATACCAGTTGGGGTATTTAATTATCATTTTTACAGTTGGATTTACTGATTTTGCTTCAGATACAAGTAATTTTGAGAAATCTCCAAGTTGGTTTGTCCTAAAGTTTGACCAACCAGAAGTGGACTTATTGCTGATACACAAATCGCATTTACAGTTAGTGAAAAAGAAGTCATCAAGTATTACCTCGTCAAATAGTTGAGCTGTGTTTCTTACTACATTAATTAATTCGTTTCGGTGGCTTTCACTACTATAGCAAAATGAACGGAAGTCCCATGAGCCTTCTCCCTTTGCAACAGTTGTAATTGCACCCGAAACCTTTATCCCTTTTTTATTAAAATAGCTTTTAAAGAAGGTCATATCCTCAATACTAAAGTACATGCCTGCTCTGTAAGTCTCGAGGTATACCTTGTCTATTGAAATATTTTTTTCAAAAAAGTTCATATCTTCTTCAAACTTATCAATATTATTCTTGCATAGATTTAAATCAAAACAGGTAAAAAATATCGCAACATCAAAATTCTTATACGCCATAATACACCTCTCTATGAAATGAAACCATGTTATGAGTTCATACTTATACTGCAATGGTTGTTTTTAAGAATTCACCTATGAAGTGAGACAATCTTATGAGCTCATTATATATACTTTAGTGGATATATGGCTCGTCACTACTTGCTTTAAATTACTCAAATGTTGCTCTTTTAAATTGTGATGGGGAAACTCCCTTTGCTTGCTTAAATACCCTGTTGAATGTTTTTATGCTATTAAAGCCGCATTTAAAGGCTATTTCAGCGATTGAATCTGTAGAAGCAAGCAGAAGATTTACAGCCTTTGATATCTTGTAGTTGTTCAGATATTGCCAAAAAGTAAGTCCTGTAGCTTCCTTGAAAAACCTTGTAAAGTGGTACATACTGAAATTAGCCACCTTCGCTACTTCGTCCAGGGTTATCTGCTCCTGATAATTCTTATCAATATATTTAAACACCGATTCTAATATTTCTAGTCGCTTTAAATGTTTATTCTGTTCTAGCGCGCATACAGTTTCAGTAGGTAGATGCCGAAGCAATCCACCTGTTAATTCGTACAAACCTGCCCCTACAAGAAACTCATATCCCTTTTGTCTTTGCAGCGATTCATTAGATAGCTTCAGAATAAGGTTTTCAAAAAAAGCATGCATGTCATGAGTGACTGGGATATACCCATTTGTGACTTTTTGTGAAGATACCAATGTAGATAATTCTCCAAAGATTGAAAACTCAAGTTGAATTATAAGTCGCTCACACCTATCTTGCTGCATGAGAAAGTAGTGAATCTCACCCGGCCAGACAACGAATATATCTCTTGGATTGAGAGTATAGACTGAGTTGTTATAACCAAGTTGTAACTTTTCTCCGGTAACATAAATGATTTCCATACTTTCATGCCAATGTGGGGGAAATTCCAGAGGGGCTGTTTTAAAAATATTAATTGGAATATTATATTTATAATATATTCGCGATTTTCCACAATGGGTTGAGAATAAGCCCTTTTGATGCATTACTGCCATAACGACCTCCGTAATTTGTTACGACTGGATAATACTTCAATTGTAAATATATTTTATTGCAAAATCAATATGCAGCACACAATATACCAACAATTATTGACATTAGCCAACCTGTTAAGTAAAATTGAGATGAAAAAAGTGGTATAACTCAACAGGAGGCAAAACCAATATGTTTATTGACAAAAAGAGTCCAATACCTGCTTATTATCAGCTGAAAAATATACTACTTGAGCAAATAAGAGCAGGAGAATATAAGGCTGGGGACTGCGTACCTTCTGAGAGGGAGCTTTCAGACTCATTAAATATAAGCCGCATGACTGCAAGACAGGCTATTAACCTACTTGCTCAGGAAGGGTACCTTGTTAGGGAAAAGGGCAAGGGTACTTTTGTAAGCCATTCTAAGTTTCAACAAAAGAATATTGACAGCTTTTCCAAAACCATTCAGACCTCTGGAAAGACTCCTTCAACCATAGTATTAGGCTTCGATAAAGATACTCAATGCTTTGATGTTAAGAAATTATTGGATGTGTCAATTGATGAAACAATAGTAAGGATTAGGAGGCTCAGATTAGCAGATAATGAGCCTATTGCTATAGAAGAATTATATATTCCGGAGAAGCTTTGTGCGGGTATTGAAGAGCTAGACTTAACTCATTCCTTTTATGAAATAATCAAGGATAAATACTCTATTATTATTGACCACGTTGATTATACTATTGAAGCGAAAAATGCCAATAAGGAGATACAGCACTTACTTGACATAGCTCCAGGCACTCCAGTGCTCAAAATATCAGGTATTACTTATTCACCTGCTGGAAGCAAGCTTTTTTACCAAAGTGACTTGTATAGATCTGACAAATACAATTACCACGTAACCATATATTCTACTGATAAGTAGGGAGTTTATTTATGGATTTACTATATATTTTTATGATATTTTGTACATGTTTTTTCGTATATCAACTTGAAAAATTTAAAGTGTTGATATATACTTAAGTTAAGTGGTATATACAACTATACAACTAGACTAAATTTCATTATGACAATTTTTGTATTGCATCTTTAGTGTTGAATCGAAATAAAGAACATCTTGGGCTAAGGCAAACTACATATTAGTTTTTATAGTACATATCATGGAACAAGTTTAATTTGGTTTAATTATGGGGGAGATAATTATGGTAAAAATGATGGAAGAAATACTTCAGCAACCTGAAATTCTGAAGAAAACAATCGAAACAAACAATGAAAAGATCAATAAGGTAGTAGAAGATTTAAAGACTAGAGAAATATCAAACGTTATCATTGCTGCAAGAGGAACATCTGATCATGCAGCAGTATATGCAAAATACGCTATAGAAACACTTGTTGGATTACCAGTATCACTTGCTGCACCATCAGTATTTACTATGTACAATAAGAATCTAAATATGAAAAACAGCTTAGTAATAGGTATTTCTCAGTCAGGTAAGGCTGCAGATGTAATAGAAGTTGTAAAGAGTGCAGATATGCAAGATGCTATAACATTGAGCATAACAAATTTTGAGGATTCACCACTAGCAGCTGCTTCTAGGTACCATTTGTTCTGCAATACAGGAATAGAAAAAAGTGTTGCTGCTACAAAGACATTTACATCTACTGTATATCTTTTAATTAACTTTATTGCAAAATGGGCTTGCAACAATGAGCTACTACAAGAAATCGAGCAACTGCCTGATGTAATGAGCACTATATTTAATCAAGCGGACGAGATAAAAGATATTGTAAGCAGATATAGATTTATGAAAGAGGGCTTTGTCCTTGCTAGAGGCATAAACTACTCAATAGCATTAGAAACAGCCTTGAAGATACAGGAGACAACCTATGTCAGAGCAAAGGCTTATGCAACTTCTGACTTCCATCATGGACCTTTCGCAATGATAGAGAAGGACATGCCTGTAATTGTATTTGCACCAAATGGTCCGTCAAAAAAGGATATAGTTGAAATGCTACATAAGCTAAAGGATAGTGAAGCTGATATACTTATAATTTCTAATGATATGGATATATTAGAAATAGGGAATGCAGCCATTAAAATTCCGGATAACTGCAGCGATTATGTTTCACCACTATACAATGTTGTGATAGCACAGATGTTTGCCTGCAATTTGTCATTGTTGAAGGGCCTTAATCCCGATGCACCAAGAGGGCTTAACAAGGTTACAATCACTAGATAATTAACAGCGGTTTCCAATGTAAAAATTGCTCCAAAAGGGCCTATTTACCTGGTAAAATAATCTTAAAAATTTTATTAAAGAACCTATTGACATAAGCGTTACTTATTATGTATAATGTAAAAGCACGTTAGGGAACGCGCAACACTGATGGCGGCGTAGCTCAGTTGGCCAGAGCATCCGGTTCATACCCGGCAGGTCGTAGGTTCAAATCCCACCGCCGCTACCATTCGTTGGACGAGAGGTTAGAAATTGTTAAAACGATTTCTAACTTCATTCATCTAGCAGCAAAATGATGGCCCATTGGTCAAGTGGTTAAGACACCGCCCTTTCACGGCGATAACAGGGGTTCGACTCCCCTATGGGTCACCACAATTGGGAGCTTAGCTCAGCTGGGAGAGCATCTGCCTTACAAGCAGAGGGTCATAGGTTCGAGCCCTATAGTTCCCACCAAAAAACCATGTAAGATATTGCGTCTTGCATGGTTTTTTTTATGTATTTTTTAATAGAAAATTACTGAACTAATATAATATATTCTAAACTATTTTTTATTCTATTTTCCCAAATAAAAGTTTTCGACAGGATAATATATAAAAGCTTATGTTTCATCTGTTACAGTACAGTTTTATTTAAGCTGAAGTAACTTCAATTCATGTAGTGTTTCAATAGGTTTTGATATCTGGTGTCAAAAATATCTTAATTATTTTAGCCTCAAACTGACAAATAAATGGTTAAGCAATAAATTATAATCAAACTCGATATATGTAGAAACAATTATTCGGGAGGTTACTTGGGATGAAAACAGATATGTTGGAATACAAAAGAGTGGGACAAAATTTGGGTTCGGTCATTAATAGTAAAGATGCGCGGCTTACAAAGAATATCCTTAGTTATCTGAGCAAAATGAATTTAATCATTATTCCTGCTGCTTTTTTGTTGGGGAGAATATCCTTGCTAGGAGGGCTGATGCCATTTGGCATAGCTATTTATGCAGCTGCTTTGGGGATTAATGTGAGCAGAATAATGGTGGCTGTAGCAATACTAGCTGGAATGCTTACAACTGGAGCAACTACACAAATCTTTACGGCAGTTATTGCAATGCTATTATTTAATGCTATAAACTTACCATTTAAATCAACTCGCAATTCGATATTGAGGCATGCCATTACAGCATTCATCTGTGTAATCATACCTGAAATGATTTTTACATATTTACAGGGATTTCTATTGTACGATGTAATCAAGTCTTTCTTTAATTCATTTGTTATATTTGCACTGGTGTTTGTATTTAAAAATGTTTTAATACTACTAGAGGATATCAGTGAAAAGTACTCTTTTTCCAATGAAGAGGTCTTGAGTATAGCTATAGCATGTACACTTGCTATGGCGGGCTTGGGGAATATAAGTATTATGGATATTAGTATAAGGAATATTCTTTGCATCTTCCTAATTCTTGTATTTAGCTATAAAAGTGGAGCAGGCAATGGTGCTGCAATAGGCGTATTAGTTGGAACGATAATAAGTATATCCTCCAATGCTTCTCCAATAACAATTGCGTCCTATGCAATGTGCGGCTTGCTTTCGGGTGTATTGAGAAATTTAGGAAAGATTGGTTGCTGTGTTGGAGTAGCGATGGGCAATGTACTGTTCACCTTTTACACTAACGGCTCTATTGAAATTTTGACGTATTTGTATGAAATAATGGCTGCAATGCTATTGTTCATAATTATTCCTCAGAAACTAATGGATACTATGGTAAAGAAGTTTGAGCGAACTTTATCAAAGGGTGGAGATAAAAAAGGATATAGCCTGCGAATTAAGGAGATGGCAGTGCAAAAGCTCAATAAATTCTCTAACGCTTTTAATGAAATGGCAAAGACCTTTGATGAGATTTCAGAAACAAAAACTGTTACAGAAAGGCAAGACATAACATCAATTTTTGATAGAGTGGCGGAAAGGGTATGTAAGGATTGCAGTCTTTGTATGCATTGCTGGGATAGGAATTTTTGCAACACCTATCAGGTTATGTTCAAGATAGTAGAGAAATTAGATAGCAAAGGGTGGATTGAACAAAGCGATATTCCCGACTACTTTTTGAAAAGATGTGAAAGGGTTGACGACTTTGTAAGTGCAGTGAATAACGTGTTTGAGCTGTTTAAGGTTGATATGCTGTGGAGAAGTAAGATAGGTGAGAGCAGGGGGCTGGTATCTCAACAATTAAAGAGCATGTCAAGGATAATACTGAACCTTGCCAGTGAGTTAAATACGGATATTACATTCAAGAGTGATATTGAGGATAAAATATCCATAGAGTTATCAAAAATAGGTATTAAAGACGCAGATGTTATAGTTTATGAGAATAGATTCGGGAAATTGGAAATATCAATAACACACGTGGGGTGTGGGGGGAAGAGATTATGTTTAAATAAGGTTGAAAAGCTTGTATCCAATATAACGGGCAGAATTATCGTTAAAGAAGACAGCGAATGCTGCATGAATTCAAAAGCAGGCACTTGTACCCTGAAGCTCATTGAACAGGAAACTTACAAGGTACTTACTGGAGTTGCCAGGGTATCAAAGACTGAAAAATATGTTTCAGGGGACAATTATACGTTCCTAAATTCGGGGGATGGGAGATATATTGCTGCATTGAGTGACGGAATGGGGACAGGTCATAAGGCATGTATGCAAAGCAAGGCAACTGTAAACCTTATAGAGCAGTTTTTGGAGTCGGGTTTTGACAAGGATACAACAGTCAAGCTCATTAACTCTATTCTTGTTCTAAGATCAAATGATGACTCATTTGCGACAATTGATATGTCACTTATCGACCTTTATAGCGGAGAAATAGAGTTTGTAAAGGTTGGAGCAGCACCAACCTTCATAAAGAGAGAGGATACGGTTGAAACTATAAGGGCAGCGTCACTTCCTGCGGGCATTTTAAGTGAGCTGGAGATAGAACTAATACATAAAAATATCTCCAATGGGGATTTCTTAATAATGGTGACTGATGGTATAACTGATGCATTTAAGCAGACAGGTACTAACATAACAATCCAGGAGGAAATTCAACAGCTAGCAAGTAAAAACCCTCAGGAATTAGCTGATAATATTATGGAAGCAGCTATTGCTTGTTGTGAAGGGGGACAACCTGTGGACGACATGCTAGTTCTAGTAGCAAAAGTGTGGAAAACAAATAATTGATGAATATTAAATGTAAAATATTCACAAACTAACCATAAACAAGATGACTGGAGAGCTTGCATGTTTTATGGGAAGTCAAGGAGAATAATTGTCATTAAAGATATTCACTCTAATTTATTTGAGGAAGCTATTTTAGTACTAAGGGACGATACTGAACAGGGAAAAGGGAAAGGAATTGCTGCCAAGATGGAAAAGTCGAATGAGAAAGGAAATGACTATATATTAAAGGAGGCTGAACTAATAATTAGCAATTATATCAAAGATAACAAGTCTTTATTTACAGGTAATTTAAGAGTTGATCAAGGCAAATCCCAAAAAGCTGAGAAGGCTAGTAAAATAAAAGACAAGGAATTTATGAAAAACCTAATAATAAACTCTGCATTACTTGGAAGCATTGCTGCTGTTGCATTCATAATTATACAATGTCTGTGATTTTAGTAGTATAGAAAATATATAATTTCGAATCAGTTTTATTATTATTGATTTGTGATTTTATTGATTTTTTTATGTAAAATATATTATTATAAGTAGTAGTTAATAATTAAATTTTGTAATACTTTTTCAGAGGAGCACAAATGAAATCGAACAAAAAGTTCTTAGACTACTTTTTATTGCCTAAAGACTATTATGCAAAGCTTACTGACAAAAGCTTTTGGTTATACATAGGGATAGCTGCGGTAGGAATTAGAGATGTTTTGTTAGCTATTCTTGGATTATTATCATCAAATGAGCAATTTAATGATACTTTTGCTTTTAGCTTAAGGTCTATCGGAATTCTATTACTATCAATTATTGTAATAGGTTTTATTGATGTACTCTGTTTTTCATACCCAGCATTTGACATTATTAAGCTGTTTAAAAGAAGAGGAGAAAAGAATGACTCTATGACTTCTGAATTCACGCATTCTAATATTCTAACAAAAGTAATGAAGTCATATATCATTATTAATGTAATTATTACACCAATTGACTTAATTATATATTATGTTTCGAGCAATGTAACTCCATCATATTTGGCTTATTTTGCAATCAGTGCATTGGCTATTATGAGTTATTTGTGGTTTAACTGTGCTATTACAAGAGCTCTTGGGGTGTTTTTCAAGATTAAAAGTGAGGCAAAGTTACTTGTATTTTTGCTAGTGGTATTATGGAATGAGCTTTTAGGTACAGTACTTGGTTTTCTGATTAATAAAGTAATGCTGCTTCTTTAATGTAGATGGATATACAGGTACTTTGGACTGATTCTACTCTAGCAGTTGACTTGTCTATCAATTGACTTGTCTGTCAATTGAATTGTCTATTAATGCATTTGCGCTGATGATAAATTTTTGATACAATTTAAAGTAAGCCTTAAGTATACTTTATGTATATTTATTAATATGTCTCGATAGTCTAATGGATAGGACAGTGGATTCCGGTTCCACTAGTACGGGTTCGATTCCTGTTCGGGACGCCAAAACTGGACACCAATCTTGATATAGTGGTTATCATGATTGGTGTCTGATACTTTATATTACACAATTTAAGCTCATATTATAGCATATCACAATATAAATAGGGAATTTCAATTTTAAATTGTAGCATTTACTTTTGGTATTGGGTATTTGTGGCTAACTCCTTATATGGAAACTTCTTTTGCGAATTTATACCTAAAATTAAAAAATGATAGTATTCAAAGCGGTGTTTGCCAAGCCAGTGAGTTTGGTGTTTAAGACAGGTAAAATAAATATAGCAAGTATTTTATTGTATTTTTTTCAGCAGATAACTTTGTTGTTCAAGTAGATAACATACTGTTTAAGTAGATTACTTGCTGTTTACCAAATTGCTTGGGTGAATAGATAAAAAGCATGGTTGTTTATGCAAATAGCGTGGTATAATAATACTGCATTTTTAATACGGAGGAAGAACAACAAGTGAAAATTGGGAATGTTGAAATTAAAAATAGGGTATTTTTGGCCCCAATGGCGGGTGTAACTGATATGCCATTTAGAATTCTGTGTAAAGAACAGGGCTGTGGCTTTGTATACACCGAGATGGTGAGCGCAAAGGGAATGCACTATAATGATGAAAAAAGTGAGAAGCTTACATTGCTAGATGAGGCAGAAAAGCCAGCAGCTGTTCAAATATTTGGATCTGATCCTGAAATTATGGGAGAAGTCGCAGCAAGGCTTGATAACTCAGATGCAGCTATAATTGATATAAATATGGGCTGCCCTACACCTAAGATTACAAAGAATGGTGAAGGTAGTGCACTGATGAAAAATGACTTATTGGTAGGGCAGATAGTGAAAAAGGTTGTATCTTGCACAAAAAAGCCTGTTACCGTTAAAATTAGAAAGGGTTGGGACGGTGAGCATGTCAATGCAGTCAGAATAGCTCAGATTGCCGAGGAAAACGGAGCAAGCGCGATAGCTTTACATGGTAGAACAAGAGAGCAGTTCTATAGTGGCAAGGCAGACTGGGACATTATTAGGGATGTAAAAAGAGCAATTAGCATTCCTGTTATAGGCAACGGAGATATTGTAACACCTCAGGATGCAAAGTCTATAATGGAGCACACACAATGCGATGCAATAATGATAGGACGAGGGGCACAAGGCAATCCCTGGATTTTTCAAAAGGTAGTAAAATACTTGGAGACTGGTGAAATTATAAAAGGCCCAACTGCCCGGGAAAAGATAAATACTATTATACGTCACATGAACATGCTTATAGCACTAAAGGGTGAAAGAACAGCGATTTTAGAGATGAGGTCTCACATTGCTTGGTATATAAAGGGGATGCATAGCGCGGCTCAAACCAAGCAAAGAATATTCACCCTGAGCGATAAGGACGAGATAATTAAGGTGTTATCAGATTTTCTGAAGGAACAAGAGCGGTAAGCCATTCTCCACATAAATAGGCAAGGTAATGGTTATAACAATAAACAGGGTTACTCTACAGCATTTATTTCTTCAATACCATCTGCTATAGCGGTAACAAGTTTTTTTATTGAATCTTTATCTGTTAAAAACTTTACATCCTGTGGGTTTGAGATAAAACCTAATTCAAGCAGTATTGCGGGCATTTCGGTCAGCCTTAACACATATAGGTCACTTCTTGGTATGGTATTTCTGTCCCTCATACCAAGGTTTTTTATGTGGTCCTGCATAATCTGAGCATACTGGGCAGATATTTCGGAATATGGGTTATATAGTGTAGATACTCCATTCGGTTGACTATTTTTAAAAGAATCGATGTGAACGCTTACAAATAGGGTGCAACTCAATGAATTAGCCTGTTGTACACGATCATTCAGGCTAATATCCCTATCATCTTCTCTGTTTATAAAATATGGGATATTTCTTAACTCTAGCTCATCCTTAAGTTTCAAAGATATATCGAGAACTATATCCTTTTCAATGACAGGTGCTTTGCCGGCACCAGGGTCGTTGCCGCCGTGGCCTACATCAATATATATGTAAGGGTCTATTTTAATATCCTGACCTATTTTATGCTCATCTATATCGTTACTGCTTAGACTACTACCAGTGTTTTGACTTATGAATAAAAAGTAGCAGGACAAGACAATTATAGCCATAGTTATGCACCCACCAATTACTACCATCTTTTGTTTTGGTGATAAACTTCTTAAACTAAGTCTGCTCAACATCAATCTCCTCAATAAGTGATAATATATATATTATACCCATAGTATAGCAGAATGCTATTATTAAAGACATATTTATACCATAATTAATATTATAAAGTGATCAAAATTAATGTTATTAATTGATATAGTACTATATAGGATTTAATTTAATAAAAAAGGGATGGAGTATAAAAAGCTAACCCTGCTACTATCAAAAGCAGGATTAGCTTTTATTGCAACTTGTCTTTTTAGAACCAACAAGATGTACTTGTTACTTATTTTATAACTCGTTTAGCACCAATATATCTACTTGTATAGTAGTTTGAGCTTAAGCTTGAAATAGTGACCTCCTCCTTACCTGAGCTTGCATGAATAAACTGACCATTACCAAGGTATATACCTACATGAGAAGGCCCTTCCTTATAGGTAGTAAAATAAACAAGGTCACCAGGTATAAGGTTACTTTTTGATACGCTTGTACCAACGTTAAACTGTTCAGCAGCAGTTCTTGGCAGGGTAATGCCATGCTTACCAAAAACATAATTAATATAACCAGAGCAGTCAAACCCTGATGGTGATTGACCTCCCCATACATAAGGTACTCCGAGGAAGCTTTTTGCTGTTGAGATTATTGCTTGTGCCTTGGAGCTAGTAGCTGTACCTGCGGTTGAAGAAGTTGAACCACTGGAGGGCTTACTAGTACTTGATGAACTAGAGCTTCCACTTGGTTTGCTGGTACTTGGTTTGCTAGTGCTTGGTTTACTTGAACTAGAACTAGAATTAGTGCTAGGCTTACTTGAGCTAGAAGTAGAGCTTGGCTTACTTGAAGAGGTAGTATTAGTACTTGATTTTTTTGTACTGCTGTCAGAATTAGTTGAGGATACTTCTGATTGTGCTGGAATACCTCTTGATAAAGTGGTAGCGCTTGTTTCAGCAGTGTTATCCGTAGTATCTAAATCTGCTGCATAGGCTACAGAATAATCTACTGAGCTTAATTCCTGTTGCATTTTTCGTACTTGTTCAGGGTTTTCCTGATACCATTGTGCCATCGGATGCAATTCATTGGTATTCATAATTTTGTGATTAAAAGTGATTCCTGAAGTAAGACATATAGCTGCAATTAATGTACTTGTAATTATATTTCGTTTTTTCATTTTTTCCCCCTTTAGCCGCTGAGGTGGCACAAAGTGGTACATCACATAGGCCTTTGGCTTTAGTTAAAAAGCGTTAAAATATCCTCGCTCCTAATTAAAGGAATGGCTTTTGTTTTTGTCTTGACTATTATAGTTTACATAAATAAATGTATCAAGCTGTAATTTATGGTATAAAACTGGAAACCCAAGTGGCTGTGAGGATTAACAATTTTTGTATACAGCTTATTACAGTCATAAATGTTCATAAAAGCCAATATGATAAACTATACCATCTAAAAGAAGGTTACTATGAAAAAACTATACATCTAAAAAGAAGGTTACTATGAAAAAGAAGACTTTTATTACCGGGGCATTAATATTAATACTTGCTGGTTTTATTTCAAGAATAATCGGTTTTGTTTTTAGAATATATTTATCAAATTTGATTGGTGCAGAAGGAATAGGCTTATACCAGTTAGTAGTACCTGTTTATACACTTATAATACTTACTCTTACTTCAGGAGTATCTGTCGCAGTATCAAAGATCATTGCGGAGCAGGTAGCGTTAGGCAATTTGATAAACATAAAGAGAATTACCCGAGTGTCTTTGGTTGTGGTTTATATGGCTGGAATAGGCATTTCATTGTTTATGTATATAAATATTGATTTTATAGTGAATTATGTTTTAAAGGATTCAAGAACATACTATTCAATATTATATATGATACCTTGTATACCTTTTGTAGCAGCGGCGTGTGCTATCAAGGGGTATTTTTATGGTATTCAGGAGGTTACTCCAACGGCGGTTTCTCAGGTTGTAGAACAATTGGTCAAAATAACAATAATAATGGCATTGGCTACTTTCTTTCTTGATGCAGGGCTTGGAGCAGCATGTGCGCTAGCCACTATTGGAACTGCTTTTGGAGAAATGTCTAATTTATTGGTACTGTCTGTTTATTATAAATATAAAAAATATCCACACATTCAACCAAAATCTAAGCAGGGATTAATTCAAAAACGTCAGCTTGTCAAGAAAGTAATAAGCTTCTCTGTACCTATTTCTATAAATCGTTTTATTATTTCTGTTTTAGCCGCCATAGAAGTAATTCTTATTCCTCAAAGGTTACTTGCAGGAGGATTGGATTATATTCATTGTATGGAGGAGTTTGGAAAATTGACCGGAATGGCTATGCCATTAATAACCTTTCCAGCACTAGTGACTAATTCATTATCCACTACCCTTGTACCAGCTATAGCAGCGTCCATATCATTAAAAGACTATTATAAGGCAAATTTCAGAATATCAAAGTCAATTCAGATTACAATGGTTTTAGGCTTCATTTTTACTGCACTGTTCGCCTGCTACCCAAATGAGATTTGCGATTTAATTTACCCAAGACAGAATGTAGGAAACACTCTGCTTTTACTTTCATGGACCTGTGTACTGGCCTACTTACAGCAAATTCTAATGAGTACCCTTAATGGGCTGGGGAAGCAAGGTATGCTGCTGACAAATTCACTTATCGGTTCTTCTATTAGGATACTGTGTGTATACTTTTTAATGCCTAAGTATGGCTTGGTATCCTACATAGCAGCTATGGTTTTTAGTAACTTAATTGTTTGTATCTTAAATTTCTCAGTAGTAATGAGATGTACCGGAATGGCACTAGATATCCGCAGATGGCTGGTGCTCCCGGGCATAGTAACCGTTTTTATGATTTGGTCAGGTAAATATATATACAGTGCTCTTAACTTTATGGAGGTTTCTGCAGCCTTGCATACGCTATTGGCTGTAGCGGTATATATACTAGCTGGTTTAGGGCTTATGACGGTGGTGGGGGTAATTGACAAAAATGAAATAATGCAAATATTTGGAGTTAAGAGAAAAGGGCGCACTTAAAGTGCAATAAAGAACCAAAAATAAACGTCAGACCGTAAAAGTAGTCTGACGTTTATTTTACTATATTGTGCAAATATTTATATCGTACTTTAGAAGTTCATAACACCACTGATTACATAATTAATTATGAACAGAGCAGTTACAATATACATGATTGGGTGAACTTCCTTTGCCTTGCCCTTGCATATCTTCATGATAACATAGAATATGAAACCAACAGCAATACCTGTTGAAATGCTATATGCCAATGCCATTAAGGCTGTAGTAAAGAACGCTGGAAGAGCTTCAGTAAAGTCATCCCATTTAATCTTTGAGAATGAACCCATCATTAGAATACCTACAATTATAAGTGCAGGAGCAGTAGCTGCAGACGGAATAACACCTGCAACTGGTGCAAATACTAAGCATAGTGCAAATAGCAATGCAGTAAATACAGAAGTAAGACCTGTTTTTCCACCTGCGCCTATTCCTGATGCGCTTTCAACGTAAGTAGTGGTATTGGAAGTACCGAGTAAAGCACCGATTGAAGTCGCAGTAGCATCTGCAAACAGAGCCTTGTCCATCTTTGACTTAAAGCCCTTGCCTGAGAATAACTCTTGCTCGTCTTTGTTACTAAAAATACCACTCTTACGGCCGGTACCTATAAAGGTTCCTATTGTATCAAAGGTATCAGATAAGCTAAATGCAAGGATTGTAATAAGAACCAGACCTATCTTTGCAGGATCTGCAAAAAGTCCAGCAAAATCAAGCTTAAATGCTGTATCTGCAATATCTGTAACGCTATATGGAGTAGAAGAGTCTAGGCTTGTTACACCCATAGGTATACCTATTAATGTAGTTGAAATAATACCTATCAGTATTGATCCCTTAACATTGAGCAGCATTAATACTGTTGTAATAACCAGTCCGATTAATGCTAGCTGAGCTACAGGATTAGTAAAGTTAACTATTGCAGGAACAACGGTTGAGCCAGTAGCTACTGTTGTAATATCTGTTGCTGTTTGAACAGAATCACTTATCTTTGTAGCTGTTTCTGGGTTTAAACCAATTATTGAGATTGGAGCCCAAGGTTTTGCTTCAGATGTAAATTTGATAAATTCGGCACTTTTAAAGCCTATGTATGCTATAAAAAGTCCTATACCTCCGCCAATTGCATGTTGAAGTGATTCAGGTATTGCCTTGATTATCATCTTTCTAACCTGAGTAACAGTAATCAAGATATTTATCAGACCGCAGATAAATACCATTGCCAAAGCTTGTTGCCAGGTATATCCCAGTCCAAAGCATACGGTAAATGTGAAAAATGCGTTTAGACCCATACCAGGTGCTTGCGCGTATGGAACATTTGCAAATAGACCCATTATCAATGTTCCGATAATAGCAGCAAGGATAGTAGCCACATATACGCCACCCTTTGGTATGCCTGTAGCACCCAAAATAGTAGGGTTGACAAATATAATGTAGGCCATGGTAAAGAAAGTTGTCATACCGGCTATAAACTCGGTTTTAACATTTGTTCCGCTCTCAGTGAGCTTAAACTGCTTTTCAAGTAGCTTCATTGCTCTCCTCCTGTTGTTTCACTCATTATTAATACCATATATTCATAAGATCACACAGCTTATTGTGGTTCACGGTGTAAAATAATAGCATATATGGTATACAATGGCGAAAAAATAGATTATAATAATAAATTCCAACGTTATTTTATCACATTTGGAATCATTATCAAGTGTATAATAAACAAAAAGACAAAAAAGTAACAAACAAATGAAATGGCAGACTACTATAAGCAATCTGCCAAAAATTATATCAATATTTTATTTTACTAGAGCCCCGCTGTCTGTTAATCTATGCTGAGTGTTTCCTTTTCCGCCTTTATTCTTGGTAGGGTAAAGCCTAGGAAAACAACAGCGGCAGCTAATATCCAAAAATAAGCAACCATCATAGGCACTTCAAAAACATTTTCTACAAAGTTAGGTACAATCACTCCAACCATACCAGCAAGTATACCCTGTGCCATACTGGTACTTTCACTTGTTAGTGCTCTTTTTACTGAACGAGCGCCCCAAGCCAGAGCATTATAAATTAAAATGACAAACGCTGTAAGTCCTACAAGACCCATCTCAGCGGCAACCTTTATAAAATAGCTGTCTACGTAGAAGGCATCAGGAATCTTGAAATTCTGGGCAACTGCACCACCAAATTGTCCAAGTCCTACGCCGAAAAATGGATGCTCGCTTATCAATTGGAATGCAGTAGTATATCGTAACACTCTACCGCCTTTAGCACTGCTGATCCAATAGTCCGGACTTAACAAATAATCCATACGATGTCCAATAGTAGGAACTAAAAAGTATGCTGCAAGTATCGCTACTATAAGGAGGCCTATAAGCCTTTTATCCTTCATCCAGAAATAAACCGCCATTGCTGCAACGAAACCAATCCATGCAGACCTAGATGAAGTAAATATAAGGGTTGCACTCATTGCCAGTGTGATACCAATAAAAATTACTTTCTTGAAAACCTTTTTTTCACTGAATACAAAGGATATCGCTATAGGTATTAGTAAAACCATTAGAGCTCCGAGAATATTCGGACTTCCAATGATTGAGAATACCCTTGTAGATATTCCTGTTTCAAGTCTGTCCACCCAATAAGTAGGCATTTCGGCCTTTGTGACATATTGATAAATACCGTGCAGCCCAAGGCCTCCACCTATAAAAACCATAATGTATAATAGATATCTTACAGTTTTTTCTGAACGTATCAACTGTGCTGCTATAAAGTACCATAACATCTGCTGAACTACCTGCCTTAACCCGGCAATACCAATATTAATTAGTGGAGACTTAATAAGAAACAGACATATAGATACTATTATGAAAAATACCAAAGGAATATCAAGTGGGGTGTACCTGTAGCTTGGTTCCTTTCTGTGCATGAACCATTTGTATAGAAATAAACAGAGGGCGAATATTAATAACAGCTCGTCCCAATAGCTAGCAAGCAGTGCACTGTTAATAATATACCTCAGAATATAATCAATTAGTACGTAGCCCCCAATTACATAAACAAACAATGAATAATCCAAAAGCATCGCAAGTGTAAAAATAAGTACGGCTGCGAATCCAACTACTAAAACTGGAGGAAAAAAAGCTGCACCAATTCCTACCAGTAGTCCTAATATAATTATTAAACCCACATTTTTTTTGTTCACTCATTCACCAACTTTTTAATCAAAAATATATAGTACAAATCTCCAAACAAGGCTCCCTGAGAACCACTCTTTCCAACGAGCATTACCCGGAAGAAGTATAAGTGATACCATAATACCTATCATACATAGAAGTATGTTCACAGTATATAAACGCCCAAAAACAAGTAATGTTAGTCCATAACCTAGGCTTCCAAACAGCAATAGTAATGCTATGGACAGTAGATTATTTCCTGAAAAAAATGAGCCTTTAATAAAATCAATTACGCAACTCGATGAAAAACAACGTTGCCCAAAAGAATATATTTTGTCAAACATTCTATCAAAGAAATCATATACTACTGAACAAAACTTATAAAATTTTGAATGCGGCATGCTTGTATCTCTTGCAAGAAATCTCATGATAAATCTGTTTATGCTACTATTTTTGCACCATGATAGTATTAGCTCAAATGCTTTTGCAGTAAATGAGTTTCTGTAAAGCCTAAGAATATATCTGATACATATAAATATTATGCTTGAATCAGTAAATCTCTCAATAAAGTTTACATTTGAATCTGCTAATTTCCCCATATAATCACCTGCTCTTATTAATTATTTATATTATTTTTCAAGAGTAAGAGAGTCTACAGTTCCATCAATTTCTAACTTTTGGGTCTTGAGAGTAAACTTCTTTCCGATGGCTAAT
Organism: Bacillota bacterium; assembly: GCA_023439045.1. GTDB lineage: Bacteria > Bacillota > Clostridia > Acetivibrionales > DSM-1351 > Ruminiclostridium. Next base: position 32,193 of record JAEXOY010000015.1, read on the forward strand.
TCTTGCGTTCCAACCTTTAGAATAGGGTCATTTGCATTGACCTTTGCATTTATAGTAATATATACGTCCTTTAGCGTTGGATGAACAGAAATCACAGATTTACCATCAGCTGTTTGAGCAGAAAGCTCACCAGGTTGGGATACAATGTTTTCAATATAAGCGTTAACAAAACTTGTTCCATAAACCAATTGGTCGCCTGGCTTTAAGGCTGAAATGTATTTTTCGGGTTTAACTGCTAACTTAACTACAAATGTAGCCTTACCTTCTGCATTTGGAGATACGGCTACCTTCGGGCCAATGGCCTTATAGCCTACAGCACCGATAAGCGCTACAATCAAAAGAAGTACCACTAAATCCACAATGTTAACTTTTCCAAATAATTTTCCTTTTTCATCAATTAACTTCATAAAATAAATATCCTCCTAATGCTTTTATTTATAACTTAAATATACTTTTTATTTTAGTTTACAACATATAGTTGAGGCTTTAAATTTTCTATTCAATATAAGCTTACCCTATATTTTATTATTTATTGCCTTATCCAATATGCTAGCAAGTGCTTTGGTCAGTTCTCGTCTTTCAAACTTTGAAACCTGCTCATAATCGGGAGTTAGTATAGTTTTTCCTTCTTTCCAGCCCTTAAACAACTTTACTAGATTTTCCTTGGTTGTTTCAATATCATCATAATCCGACACCAAGCCTGTACCAGTATTCGAAACGAGCTGTGCAGCTGCACCTTTACCTGGAATGGTTGCTAATATTGGTCTCCTGGTATTCATATATTCGAATACTTTCCCGGTATAGAATGCTTCTGCACCAGGGCCAGAGGGTTCAATAAGCAGTAGTGCATCAGATTTCATAAGCTCCTTTAGTGATTCCTTATGCTTCATATACGGCAGCAGTGCTACCATGTCTGATACCCCATAGCTATCAATAGTAGCCTGAAGTACTTCCTTTTTGTAATTCCCAATAAGCTGTACTTTAATGCTTTTTCTATCAATATTGCCTGATTCCACAGCGGCTTTAAGCGCTGCAAAGAAATTATCAGGTTTTCTTCTTCCATATAAAAGACCAGTATACGTTAAAGTAAAAACACTATTTTTAGGGATAATATCCTTAATCTCTGTAAAATCTTCTTGATCATAACCATTCGGGATAACAGAAAATTTATTTTTTGTATCAGGGTTGTCCCTCAAGAAGTTTGCAAGCATAACAGGTGTATTTGTAATCAGCTGGTCAGCAGCAGCAAGAACTGCCATCTCTTCTTTTCTTTCAAGCCTTGCTCGGTAGCCCTTTCGAACATGATAGGGGTTATTGGTCCATTCATCTCTAAAATCACAGATTAGAGGAATTTGTGGAAACTTCTTTTTCAAATACAATCCTAATAAGTGGTCGCTATAAGGTGCGGAGGTTGTGTAAATAGCGTCAATATGATTGTTTTTTAGATATTCAACGGCCTGTCTTTTTGCCATCATAGCCCAAACTCTCTCTCCATCAGGAATTAAGAGTCTTTTAATTATTTTTCCGCCATAGCTAAATATAGAAGGCCACTCAGCAAAGTCACAGGATCTTGTCCTAATAACCTCAATACCTTCTGGTATATCAGATAAAAGGGTTTCATCCTTTAAAGTTGCTTTTTCTGCTGAACGAGTCAATACGACAGGCTCATAACCAAAGCCTCTTAAAAATTTCACAAATTTTACTGTACGTTGCACCCCAGATCCCCCTATGGGAGGGAATTGATGAGCAATCATTAGTACTTTTTTCATAAGTATTCCTTTCAATAATAATTGTAGGTAAGCATTATACCATAAACAAGATATAGGGTTAGAGGATATTGCCCTAACCCTAATTTTGTCACTATATTATTTATGCACCTAACAGATAACTGTTAAAGCCAGCGGCTTCAAGTATTGACCTGTCAAGGAAATTCCTCGTGTCCAATATATTAGGTTGAGCCATCATTGGAGCGAGCTTTGAAAAGTCAATTTTAGAAAACTCATCGTGATTAACTCCTAATATGATTAGGTGAGCGTCTGAAACAGCTTTTTCAAGGCTCTTAACCAACAGAGGGCTTCCAGACACATGTGGATCATAGATACAAACATCAAACTCCGGATTTTCCTTGTAGATATCAACAAGATCCATTATTGGACTTTCTCTCATGTCATCAATATTAGGCTTGTAGGTTGCACCTAAAATAACAACCTTCTTTTTACCTTCAATATCTTTTAGAATACTTTGGCTTCTATCAAATACATGGTGAGGCATACTGTCATTAGTCTCGCGGCTTAGCTTGATAATCTTTGCCAATTCCGGCTGCTTTTCAACAATAAACCATGGGTCTACAGCAAGACAGTGACCACCTACTCCAGGACCTGGCTGATGTAGATTAACTCTTGGGTGCTTATTTGAGTATTTTATAACATCCCATGCATTTATCCCCATTGTTTCACATAGCTTGGCCAATTCATTTGCAAGTGCAATATTAACATCTCTGAAGGTGTTTTCCATGAGCTTGCACATTTCTGCAGTAGTAGCATTAGTAAGGTAAATCTCACCTTTTACAAAAGTTTTGTATAGATCCCTAACTGCTTCACATGATGCCTGGTTTATACCACCAACAATCCTGTTGTTCTCAACTAGCTCTATCAAAATCCTTCCAGGTAATACACGCTCTGGGGAGTGTGCAACCAATAACTGTGTTCCTATTTCAAGACCTGAACTTTCTAGTATAGGAATCATTAGATCTTCAACAGTCTTTGGTGGAGAAGTTGATTCCAAAATAACTACATTACCCTCACGAAGATAAGGTACAATGGATTCAGTAGCAAGTCTTACGTAGCTCATGTCAGCTGTTTTATCCTTGTTGATAGGTGTGGGAACAGCTATGATAAAAACATCTGCCTCTTCGGGGGATGTTTGAGCTCTCAGATTACCAGAAGTAACAGCAGCTTGGACCATAATGTCCAGATATGGTTCTTCAATTATTATTTTCCCTTGATTGAGGGAATCAACAACTTCCTTCTTTACATCTACACCTACAATTGTATGCCCATGAGTAGCGAACATCGCAGCTGTTGGCAGGCCAATATATCCTAAGCCTATAATACATATTTTTTTACGAGTATTAATAAAAATCACTTCCCTAATATTTAATTAGTTTTGCCATTATTTACACAAGTTCTAGTTTATCATTTTGATTTTTTAATGTCAATTTGCTCGAATTATGCCGATATACATTTTATATGATATAATTAAATGTAAAAAAATATAAATGACTTTATCTATTTTGCACAAAAATTAATATATATATCAGTAGGTAGGAAATTTTAGTGTGAAGTAAAGCAAAAACTGTAAGAGGTAACCTTAGATAGATAGTGAATATTGTAAGGCAGTAAAATATTTAGGTAATAAGTAATAGTAACATAGCAAATTTTAAGCTGTTTGGGGGATATATTATGTGGAAGATCTTTAACAATAAAAAAACAAAGGCCCACAATTTTGATATTAAAGTATTATTTAAAAATGACATATCTTTGCTTATTCTCGATGAACGGTGGAATAATCTTTTTATTGATAAGACAAAAACCCCAGAAATAGTTGAGTGCGAAAATGGCATAAAGGAATTACTAAAGGAACAGGCAAGGCTTATTGCCGAGACAAAGGAAATCAATATTACCAAAAAGGAAAGTATGGATTCCATTATAAAGCTTACTACTGAAGTTTATGAAAATAACAATGAAGAGGCAAAATTACAAATGCAGCACAGTGAAAAAACAGTGGTTGGCATAAATGCTAGGCTAAAGCAAATAGAAGCCAGGCTTGACGAAATTCCCAAGGAAATTAGGCAGCTAAATTTAAAGCTGCTTGAGCTGACTGTATATGTAGTCTATTATTCTATGAGAGAAAACCAGGTTAGAGTAGCAGAACTAGATAAGCAAATAGAAGAGGAGCGAGAAAAGCTCAAGAATCTGATAGATGAAAGGGGCTCACTTGCTCAGAATGATACTGATACTTACTCATATTTTCACGATTTAATCGGTGGCCATGAGCTTCAAAAGTTAGATGATATTTATTTTGGAAAAAGTAACTAATATTTGGATGGAGCTATTTTGAAAAAGTAATTGTTATTGAATAAAGTAATTAGTGCTAGGCTATATAAGACATAGGAGGCATAAGGTGATTACTGTTACAGGACAACAAATGCAAAAAGTAGATAACTTTGCTATACACAATATAGGTATACCCGGTATTGTTCTGATGGAAAATGCAGCCCAACAGATAACTAAACACATTAAAGAATATATTGGTGGGATTAGACCAGCAAACAAGCCACCCTATGAGGTTATTATAATTGCAGGCAAAGGGAATAATGCAGGGGATGGGTTTGCAGTTGCCAGGCAGCTTTTTATCAGTGGGATTAGAGTTGCGGTGTACTGCCTTTTTGACAGTAGCAGCTATAAGGGTGATGCCTTAACCAATTTTGAAATATTAGAAAAGCTAGCAGTAGATATTTTTCCGTTAAATGATTCCGATGAAACCCTCAAAACCCATTTACAGATGGCGTATGTCACTGTCGATGCAATATTTGGAACAGGGTTTAAGGGTGTGATTACCGGTGAAATTTGTGGTGTAGTAGATCTAATTAATGAGTTTTCAAATCATACATTATCTATAGATATTTCCTCAGGAATAAATTCCGAAACGGGAGCAGTTTCGAAGTGCTGTATAAAAGCACATAAGACTGTCACCTTTGAATTGCCAAAGATTGGACAGTTGGTGTACCCAGGTGCTGAGTATACAGGTGAGTTGGCAGTAGAGAGTATTGGAATGCCAAAGGCTGCTATCCTTGCTTCTGGGAGCAAAACCCATTTCGTAGATATGTCCCTAGTAAGTGCACTTATCCGCCAGCGCCCGCAAAACTCCAACAAGGGTACGTTTGGCAAGGCGATATTGATTACCGGCTCAGAGGGCATGGCGGGCGCGGGATGCATTGCTGCGAAGAGCTGTTTGAGAGCTGGAGCAGGTTTGGTATACTTGGCAGTGCCACAAAGCATGATGAGCATTTACCAAAGTGTTGTGCCAGAAGCCATTGCAATCCCTATTAAGCACGAATATACAGTTTATAGTGGAGGTAATGCTATAAACCAAGATAAAATTACTATAGACGAAACAAATAGAAGTGAACTATTTGAAGCTGGGTTAGCAGATAAAGACGTTAATTTGGATAAAAATCTTAAAGACCTAATAGATAGAATAAACAATTGCACTGCTTTGGCTATTGGACCGGGTATGTCAACCGAGGAACAAAGCGCTCAGCTGCTGAGGAGTATTTCACAGCAGTGTAAAATACCCGTTGTAATGGACGCAGATGCACTGAATATTGCAGCTATGGATAATTCAATATTTAGTAATTTCACAAATGACGTTATTATTACACCTCACCCAGGCGAAATGTCAAGATTAACGGGCCTCTCTATAAGTGAGATTCAATCGGATAGAATTTCTGTCGCCCGTGAATTTGCTATGAAGTGGGGGATAAATGTTGTTTTGAAGGGTGCAAGAACTATTGTGGCAGATAAATACGGAAACACATATATAAATTCCACTGGGAACTCGGGTATGGCAACCGCAGGAAGCGGAGATGCACTTACAGGTGCTATAGCAGCGCTTATAGCACAGGGAATGAGCAGTATAGAGGCTGCTGTAGCAGGAGTTTATCTACATGGACTTGCCGGAGATATTGCTGCGCAAGAAATAGGACAGCATGGTATAACTGCTATGGATATTGCAGAAAATATTTCTTTGGCACTATTCCAAGCAACTGAGCATAATTATTAATATAACAATATATAGTGAACATAAATCGGGGGATGTACAAATGAATTACAAGCTTAACAGAGCGTGGGCAGAGATCAATTTGGACAATATTGCCCACAACGTAAGAGAAATACGACGTGTGACAAACAAAAATGCAGAAATAATGGGTGTTGTCAAAGCAGATGCATATGGGCACGGGGTGTTTGAGGTTACTAGAACATTACTGTCAAATGGGGTTTCTAGACTAGCAGTGTCAATGTTGGATGAAGCAATTCAGCTAAGACGAGAAGGAATTGAGGTTCCTATACTAATATTAGGCTATACTGACCCCGCTAGAGCAAATGAAATACTAGAGAATGATGTGACACAATCGGTATACAGTCACGAATTAGCTCAGGCGTTATCCAAAGAGGCAGTGCGCCAGGGCAAAAAGGTAAAGCTGCATATAAAGATTGATACCGGTATGTCTAGAATAGGCTTTATGCCGGGTTACAGTGCAGTAAAAAATGTTATGGAGATTGAAAAGCTTCCCAATGTGATTATTGAGGGGCTATTTACTCATTTTGCATCAGCAGATGAAAGGGATAGAGATTATACATTAATGCAATTTGAGAAATTTATGAGTATTTGCTGTGAGCTGCAAAGGATAGGTATTCACATACCAGTTAAACATTGTGCAAACAGTGCTGGTATTATTGAGTATCCAGAAATGCATTTGGATATGGTTAGGCCGGGTATTATCTTATATGGCATGTATCCTTCAAATGAGGTGTGCAAGGAGAAGATAGATCTTAAGCCTGCTATGACACTAAAAGCAAATGTTATAATGGTCAAAGAGGTTGAAAAGAATACGCCTATAAGCTATGGAAGGATTTTTACAACCGAGAGAAAATCAAAGATTGCTACCATACCTATTGGATATGCAGATGGATATTCCAGGATGCTCAGTAATAAGGGGAGAGTATTGATTAATGGACAATTTGCTCCTGTAGTGGGTAGAATTTGTATGGACCAATGCATGATTGATGTTACAGATATTGAGGGAGATGTTGAAGTAGGCGATGAAATTGTGCTTATTGGTGAACAAGGACAGAGAAATATTTCCGTAGAAGATGTAGCAGAAACCATTGGAATTATAAATTATGAGTTAGTTTGTATAGTCGGCAAAAGAATTCCAAGAGCGTATGTACAAAATGGTAAAATTTCAAAAATCCTGAACTACCTGATTTGACGGGGTTTTAGGTGCTTAGGAGTAACAAAAACTTAATTTGACCGTGTATTTATTAAGGTAATATAATAAAATTGTGAACCAAATATGAATTTTTCTACTGACATTTGATAAGAATAGTATTGTATGTTTAGGATATAAGTGATACATATCATAATCCCTCTGAACATACAATTGTCCGGTAGAAAGAGTGGGGGTTTTTAAATTGGGTCAATATAAGAAGATAATTATTAGTCTTCCGGACAACTTACTTGAAGAGATTGACAACATGGTGTCCAATGAAAAAACCAATAGGAGCGTGCTTGTCAGAGAGGCAATGAAGCTCTATATCAGAGAAAAGAGCAAAATTGAATTGAGGGATAGAATGAAGAGAGGCTATGAAGAAATGGCTGAAATTAATCTAAAACTAGCCGAAATTTGCTTTGATGCTGATTGCGAGCAGCAATGCAGATATGAGGATCGGCTTGGGGAGATGGAGGAAACGTGGTAATACGACGAGGAGACATTTATTACGCTGACCTTAGCCCTGTTATTGGCTCTGAGCAGGGTGGAGTTAGGCCTGTACTAATTGTGCAGAATGATATCGGCAACAAATATAGTCCAACTGTTATTGCTGCCGCTATTACATCGCAGATCAATAAAGCAAAGCTACCCACACATATTGAGATAGGAGCTTTGGAGTATGGACTAGCAAAAGATTCTGTAATATTGCTCGAACAAATACGGACTATAGACAAGAAAAGATTAAGAGAGAAAATTGGCCATCTAGATGATGAGCTGATGTATAAAGTAAATGATGCATTAGAAGTAAGCTTTGGGCTTGCAGATTTATAATATTTATTTGATAAGGGGATAAAAAATGAATTTACAAAAGTACTGGTCTGACAAAAAACACTATATACCTATGTTGGCACTTATCTGTGGATTCTTCTTGTTACATATTTCTAATGTGGCAGGTGCGGCATCAATCTATGATACGACATACATAGATGCCAAAGAAGCAGAAATAAAGAAGCTTATTGCTGATTCTGACAATGAATTAAAAGCAAAAATTGAAAAGGTAGAGAAAAGCATTATATTTGAGGTAATAGAGCTTCAAGCAGGACAAACTGTTATATGCGGTGCAAGTACCGAGTTAATAGTCAGAACTAAAGATGCCGTAACTACATATATTCCAGATACGGCTCAAGGTGGGATATCCAATCTTATTAGCGGTACTGACTTGTGGAAGGATACAATTGTACCTGCAAATCAATTGCTTTTAGTTCCAAGAGATGATGGAAGAGGAATAAAAGCAATTTCAAGGGCGTTTGTCATGATAAAGGGACAATACACTATTAAATAGTGTATAAAAACTACTGATGTAATATGAGCTTTATGTCGATATTAGACATAGAGCTTTCTTTATTGCATAGTTTATAAATGATTTTTAATTTAGATTCTATGTCAATTTGTATAAATTTTGGTATAGATAGAGGGTATATGAGTAAGAAGAATCAAAAAAGAGACAGCAAATATGACAAAAAGGTTGATCGCCTGGTTAGACTTATTTTAATTCTTGCTTGTGTGATGACAGTTTTAGTTTTTGCGGTTAGGCCCATGTTTTTTTCCAAAGACTATTACTTTGATGCAGGAGATTACTCTTTCCTAAGCAATATGGGTAAGCAGGAATATGATGTTGCCATTTTGGGAGGCTCCGTAGAGGGGGCGTCGGCTGCAATTGGCGCAGCAAAGGTGGGTGCAAAGGTAGTAATACTTTGTGAAGGCCCTGATTTGTGCCCCGAGATTAAAAATACCTTGAATCCAGAATGGGATTCTGATAGTACGAATAATGGGGTAGAGGTAAGCTCGGATCTTTTCAAGCAGATTTGTTATGAGGCTGGCGAAAATCCTTCCGTTGCAAACTATCAAGATGCAATCAAAAGATTAATAACTGACAATAAGGTTAAGGTTATTTACAATACTAAGCTCTCTTCCACCAGTGTTAATAAAGGCATAATTAAAAGTCTTCAAATAAATGCCGGTGATATTACTCAAAGCATTTATGCAAGTACATATGTAGATGCTACAAAGGACGGCTTACTGCTCAAACAGTGTAAGGTGAACAGTAATTCTGGATATTATGATATAGGACTCAATAACCTTTTTCCTCCACTTAGGCTCAATTTTTTGATTTCTGGTGTAAACTACGAGGATTTAAAGCAAATGATACAAAGTCAGGGAGTACCTCTCACACTACTGCTGCAGAGTTATCATACTGATAATCTCAATATAAGTGTTCAGGGATTTAATATCTATAATCAAGGCGATAATAATGCAATTATCGAAGGTATCACAGTATTTAATGTAGATTACACAGACCCTAATGCACTTGCTTCCGCATACAACAAAGCAAAGAAAGAATGCGAAAGCTTGTTTGATTATCTTAAGCTTAATGTGCCACAGTTTTATAATGCAATGTTGGTAGAAGTTGCAAAAGAGTTTGTTAGGCCATCCGCATATCACTATAATGGTATAGCAGACATGTCAACCAGTGATGTTTTTGAGGGTGATGTTATGACCGGTAGGTTGGCGACTATCGCTAAACCTATTGTTTTCACTCTCGAGGACGGCATTAGCTATATTATTGCCAACCCAAAGTATTTCTTTATACCAGTACAAGCAATTGTCCCCCAGGGTGTTAGTAATCTTGCTATGGTAGGGGATAAAGTTGGCGTTTCCTCCATACTTCAGCCGGCTATAAGTAATTACTCTGCTCTTTCAACAATTGGAAATGCAGCTGGAGTAGTCTGCGCTTACAGTGTCTCAGAAGATATTTATATTGATGAAATTGCAAAAGACCCTACAATGCAGAAAAACCTCGAGAAGGTACTTAGAAAATCTGGTATATATATGACAGATATAGAAGCAGAATATAGCTTCAAAGATAGCTGGAGCTACCCATACATAAAAAAACTCCTGGACAAAGGTCTTTTGACAGCAGGAGTTACAAATGACTTTAAGCTTGACAAGAAAGCAAATAGTGAAGACTTTGCCTACTTGTTACTAAACGGAGTTGTCAGGAGTAAGCAGGATATATACTCATTTGAGTTTGATTCTATTATCAGACAATATTTAAACAAAGAGCCTCTTACAAAGGAGCTCTTTGCTGAGATACTGCTTAAGCTAAACAATATAAAGCCTGATTCAGGGGACTTATATTCCCAAGCAATAAATAATAATCTAATAGATGACAAGCTCCAAAAGCAGCTAAAATCACAATCAAATCTTACAATGCAACAAGTATATTATGCTGCCGAGATGTACTTGAAGTAATAGTTATCCAATATATTGCATTTTCTATTGTTTTACTTTTATAATGCCCAACCTAATTCCTAATATATATAGTATAAATTGGGGGAGCCTGAGCATTCTTTTAAACCTCTTGGGTTCCTTATACAATCTATACATCCATTCTAGGCCATTATTTCTAAAGAAGTCGGGAGCAAGTTTTACATTACCGGCCAGAACGTCCATTGTTCCACCTACGCCCATGCTGACTTTTACCTTCAGCTGACTTTTATTTTTTTCTATCCATTCCTCCTGCTTGGGCGCACCGAGGCACACCAGAAGAACTTCAGCGTTTGAATTATTTATTTGTTCTATTATGGATGGAATTTCTTCTTCCTTAAAATAGCCATTCCTTATCCCCACAACTTCAGCACCAGGGTAGTCTATGTTTATATTTGACTTTGCTGCTTCTGCAATCCCTGGTTTGCCACCAAATAAAAAGAACTTAATGGGGCGTACTTTTGAGGATATAAGGAGATTTTTTACAAGGTCAAAGCCTGATACCTTTTCGACGACCTTTCGGCCAAGAATTTTTGAGGCTAGAACAACACCAGCACCATCAGCAACAAGCATATCAGCATTATTTAAAATAGATTTGAGTTTTTTTGAGGTTATTCCTTCCATCATTATTTCGGCATTTGGGGTATATATAGCATGGTTTTCGCCTGATGCTATAAACTCATATACCCTTTCAACAGCCTGATTCATTGTAATATCATCTATATTTATTCCTGCAATATTTACAACTTTTCTCATATTACTCCTCATTCTAGACAAATGTAGTAGTCATATTTTATTAATATAACTTTTTTATTTTTACTATAAACGTAAAAGGTATTTCAAAACATAAATAAAGTTTAGTAGATACCATAAAAATTGTCAACGCTTGCTGGTATTAATACCTATTTTCAGGGGTCTTAGTTATTGTTACCTGAAAACAATACTGCTATAATATTAAGTAACAGTATATTCATTGAAGGAGAGATTTTTTATGAATGGTGAATACATAAGTGAGTCCAGCTTTATAGTTAGAAAATCAGGAAGAAAGGACAATAACTTTTATATTGATTACCAAGGAATATATAAGATCACCGAAATCGCAAAAGTAGTACATATTGAAGCAAACGCTATCAAGGAGATATATCACCAGTATAATGCAGTATACGATACTGAGTTGGATGTATATTATTTTAATAGTCTTGAATCTGCAAAACATGCGGTGTCGGATATTCTTAGAAATCTCAAGAATGAACTAAAAGGCAGGGTTGTTCAGTTTACCGAGGCTGAGATTGAGTACATTAGACAGGCACTTATAAATGAAGGCGTGAACAACATACGAGTTAGCTCCAAAATAAAAGATAATATATTCAAGAAGCTTAATAGTTAAAAATATGCAGGATTGTGCTAGTAATCTTGCATATTGCTAGGTTATAATATATTATTATTATAAATTATTTATCAAGATTAAAGATAATAGGGAAAAGGAGAGGTTTAAAATGTACAAGATGAAAAAATTAATTGTTTGTATTGCTGTGCTATTGGTTTTTGCATTTGCATTGACAGCATGTGGTAGCAATAGTGCTAGCTCCACAGACAGTAGTAGCCAAGAAGTATTGAAGGTAGGTATTGATGATACATATCCTCCAATGGAATTCAAAAATGATGCAGGTGAAAATGCAGGTTTTGATATTGAGGTAGCGCAGGCTCTAGGTGAAAAGCTCGGAATGAAGGTTGAGTTTGTACCTACTGCTTGGACAGCAATATTTGCTGCACTGCAGGCGAATAAGTATGACTGCATAATTTCTTCACTTAGTATTACAGAAGAAAGAAAAGAAACTATAGCTTATACAAGACCTTATATAGCAAATAATCTAGTAATTGTAGTAAAAAAGGGTGTTGATGATATCAAGTCTGAAAAAGACCTAAAAGACAAGGGTGTATGCGTTCAGATAGGAACAACAGCAGATGAAGCATGCAAAAAGTTTAATGAAGAAACACCATTTAAGACCTATAAGCAGTATGATAAAATGACAGATGCTCTTAATGATCTTAAGATTGGAAGAGTAGATGCATTGGTTTCAGACGTTGTTGTAGCTAAGTACTTTGTTGCAAAGGACCCAGACAACTATACAGTTGTAAATACAACCCTCCCAAATGAACCAATAGCAATTGGCTGCAAAAAGTCAAATACTGCTATGGCTGAGAAACTTGATAAGGCTTTAGAAGAAATTATTGCTGATGGAACTCTAAAGAAGATATCAGAAAAATGGTTTGGAGAAGATATGACTGCAAACTTACAATAGTAGCTATCTAATTACAGCAGGTTATAATAATATTTAGCAAACTATAGGGGGCTATCCCCCCTATGGTTTTGCGTTTTTATGGGGAGTTATCGCATATGATACAGTTATTGGATACTTTTTCTTTTATGCCAAGGCTTTTAAGAGGTACTGTTATTACCGTACAGCTTACAATAGTTGCAATTATATTTGGAGTAATATTGGGATTATTGCTAGCACTAGGGCGATTATCAAGAAATAAGGTAGTTAATAGAGCGTCCTGGATTTATATTTGGTTTTTTAGAGGTACACCATTATTAATGCAGTTGATGTTCATTAATTATGTTTTTCCGTTCTTCTTTGATCCACCACTAAACTATTCTCCTTGGATATCTGCATATGTTGCTTTTAGTTTGAATTCCGCTGCATATTTAGCAGAGATTATTAGAGCAGCAATACAGTCAATTGACAAGGGACAAATGGAAGCCGCCAAAGCTTTGGGAATGAGTTATGGACAAGCTATGAAGCGAATAATAATTCCGCAGTCCTATAGAAGGTTAATACCTCCTGTGGGTAATGAATTTATAATGCTTATCAAGGATACATCATTAGTACAGGTTATTGCGATGCCTGATTTGATGAGGGTAACAAGTGAGATACAGAGTACAAATGGTAATCTTGCAATATACCTTCCATCCGCTGTTATTTATCTGGCATTAACTACAATATTTACAGTTGTTTTTGAAAAATTAGAAAAGAAATATTCAGTATACGAATAAGGGGGATGTACGACATGGACAAAATGATAAAGGTAGAAAATGTATGCAAGTCGTTTGGTTCCCTTGAGGTACTTAAAAATATAAACTTGGAGATTATTAAGGGAGAAGTGCTTTGCATTATTGGACCTAGCGGTTCAGGAAAAAGCACTTTACTCAGATGTTTAAACCATCTTGAGGTTATTACAAGCGGTAAAATTACAATTGAAGGGCAAGTGATGGCTGAAAGAGTCGATGGTAAAGACCATATAAAGATTTCTCATAAGCAGATATCCGAAATATGTACTGAGCTAGGTATGGTTTTCCAGAGGTTTAACCTTTTTCCACATATGACTGTGCTTCAAAATGTTATCGAAGCACCTATCTCAGTTAAAAAAGAATCAAAGGAAGCGGCTACAGCTTATGCTATGGAGCTTCTACAAATGGTAGGTCTTGAAGACAAGAAGGATGAGTATCCTGTACGTCTATCGGGAGGACAGCAGCAAAGAGTGGCAATAGCAAGAGCTCTTGCTATGAAACCAAAGATTATGCTCTTTGATGAACCAACGTCAGCGCTTGACCCAGAATTGGTTGGTGAAGTTCTTGAGGTTATGAAAAAGCTAGCTAGAGATGGCATGACCATGGCGGTAGTAACACATGAAATGGGCTTTGCAAGAGAGGTTGGCTCGAGAGTAATTTTTATGGACAAGGGAGAGATTAACGAAGAAGGATTGCCTTCTGAAATCTTCTCAAACCCTAAGAACGAAAGAACAAGGGCATTCCTGCAAAAGGTACTATAAACAGTTTTTTATAGATATTATAGTTGTATATTGCAACAAAGATATATGACTTAATAGTCTGTTTTTAAATGAATTTATTTGTAGCATTTTTCGATGATTATATTTGTTAAAAAACACACATATTAAAGGCAGATGTGTGTTTTTTGTTTATTTTCGGTAATTCCAGTTTAAAAAAGGAGCTTGCTTGATGTCAAATAAGAATAAAGTATTAAGGGGACTCTGGATATATTTTTTGATAACCATAGGTGCATTGTTAACTGCACTAGCTATTAATATATTTCTTGTACCGTACAAAATTGCACCCGGTGGGTTGAGCGGTTTGGCTACAGTAATTTATTATATCAGCGGGGAAAGATTTCCTGTCGGTCTAACAATGCTAGTAATAAATATACCTTTATTTATATTAGGATGGAAATATATTGGAAGAAATTTTTTTATTCGAACGGTATATGGAACAATAGCATTATCTGTACTGATTGACATTACAGAGCCTTATACTGTAACGCTTGCAAACCAGTTTTTACAGGACTTCCAGGTAGGTGGGGGGAGTCCCGATATCCTGCTCTATAGCATTATAGGTGGTTTTCTTTCGGGAGTTGGTCTTGGCTTAGTATTAAAGTATGATGCGACAACGGGTGGAACCGAGCTAGCAGCAAGGCTGCTTCAGCGTCCATTTAAATTCCTTACTGTAGGTACAATATTACTGATAATAGATGCATTAATAGTTATTTTTGCAGTATTCACCTTTGATAGTATAGTGCTCGGTTTATATTCTCTTGTGAGCTTATATATAACTACAAAAGTAATAGATGCAATGGTTGAGGGTGTAGATTTTTCCAGAGCGATTCTTATAATATCCGATAAGCCTGGCGAAATTTCTCGTGAAATAATGAATAGACTGGACAGGGGAGTAACTGAGCTAAGAGGGAAAGGTGCGTACACGGGTAATGATAAGGATGTTTTGCTGTGTGTGGTAAAGAGACAGCAGGTTCCAAAGCTCAAGGAAATTGTTCATGAAGTAGATGCCAATGCATTCATGATATTAGCAGATGTTAGAGAAGTTCTCGGTGAGGGCTTTGTTAAGTGACAAGAGTATTATCAAATTAAAGCATGATTTTATTTGGTAAATTTTGTTGTGTATTCTATTGACAGAATACGTCTAATGAAGTAGACTGAATTAGAAGTCTAATATGTTAGACGTAGGGAGGATATTCTATGGATACACCAAAGGTATTTGAAAGTGAATATAGATTCTGCTTGATTCTATGGAAGCATGAACCCATTAATAGTACTCAGCTCGCTAAAATATGTAACAAAGAGCTAGGTTGGAGTAGAACCACAACTTACACAGTCATTAAGAGGCTGAGTGATAGGGGTGTGGTCAAGAATGAAAATGCCACAGTTAAATCGCTTGTCAGCAAGGAAGATATACAGACTGCAGAAATTGATGATATGGTAAAAAGGACCTTTGAAGGCTCACTACCTGACTTTATCGCCGCTTTTGCTAGAAGACAGGACTTGTCCAATACTGAGATAGAAGAAATTCGGCGTATTATAGAGAAGTAGTAAGGAGGCGAGCTATGGAAGCATTATTTATAAAACTTGTTAATCTAAGCATTACTGCAAGTTGGCTGGTTCTGGCTGTTTTAATTTTGAGACTAATATTTCGTAAAGCACCTAAATGGATATTTTGCATGTTATGGGGACTTGTAGCTCTGCGCCTTGTTTTACCATTTTCTATTGAGAGCGCATTGAGCCTGATACCTAGCGCTGAACCACTCCCACAGGAGATACTTTATGCAACAACGCCTCAAATCCAAAGCGGTGTTTATGCAATTGATAGGGTGGTAAATCCTATTTTGTCTACATACTCCCCTATGACTGGGGATAGCGTAAATCCAACACAGATTTGGTCCACCATTTTATTCTGCGTTTGGGTTGCTGGTATGGTTGCTATGCTACTATATGCGCTGGGAAGTTGTATTCTCCTAAAGAATAGAGTATCTACAGCAACTCGCCTTCGGGGCAATATTAAGCAGAGTGAGCATGTCGATACACCATTTGTATTGGGATTCTTCCGTCCTACGATTTATCTTCCTTATCAAATGTCTGAAATTGACCTTAATTATGTCATCGCTCACGAGCAGGCTCATATTCGCAGAAAGGATCACTGGTGGAAGCCAATTGGCTTTGTTCTGCTTTCTATCTACTGGTTTAATCCGTTATTATGGGTTGCATATATTCTCCTGTGCAGGGATATTGAAACTGCATGTGATGAAAAAGCCATACAAGATATGAAGAAGGACGAACGCCGTGCTTACTCGACTGCTCTTTTAAATTGTAGCATACACCGCCGTCGCATAGCTGCCTGTCCTTTGGCCTTTGGAGAGGTAGGTGTAAAAGAGAGGGTAAAATCCGTTATGGCCTATAAAAAACCTGCACTTTTAATTATTATATTAGCCGTAATTGCTTCTATCGTAGTTGCAGTGTGTTTATTGACAAATCCCGATGATAATAAGCTCGATGCCATAGAGCCGTCCTCCCATAATTATAGAGTTTCCGTTATTAGTGAGGGGGTAAAATCGTTTGTAGAGCCAAGCTACTATCCAGATGGATTTGATTGGAAATATGAGAGAGTGCAGTCTGCTAAAATGCTTGGGACTGGCAAGCTGGAATTTAACGTTGATTGGGATACAGATGAGTTGGTTGTTGGTGAAGATTATTATAGACACACAGATAATAGTACTGTGATTGAAAAGGAAACTTATAGAATCAAGCGTAATAAAAATGGGACCTTCGAACTTTCGGTAGCTTCTAGGGGAAGTTCCGAAGATGAGGCAGTATATTTCATTCAGAGAAATTCTGGAGTTTATGTTATGAAGATTATGTTTTCTGATAAGCAATCTGTTAACAATGGTACACAACCAGTCGCCACTGGGGAAACTATTACTAAAGCAACTTATGTTTCCTCACAATGCCTGTATATGAATCCTTTAAGCTCTGGGGGAGGCTTCGGGGGAGATTCTGGTTGCCAATATATTGTGGGCAAGGACTCTTTTGCTATAGTTGACCGAAGCAATGGAGTTTCGCTTAGTACAACTGGCGAAGTCCGTTTAGACATGGGTAATAAGGAATATACCAACAATAGGATCGATGTTCCTAAGTGGGGGTGGCAGAAATTTCCCTATACCGATGAGGAGTGGGCAAAGTTATATAAGCCTGGAGGAAGTACTAGTGTAAAAAACATTAGTG
The DNA here is from genome assembly GCA_023439045.1 of Bacillota bacterium. Lineage (GTDB taxonomy): Bacteria > Bacillota > Clostridia > Acetivibrionales > DSM-1351 > Ruminiclostridium. The sequence goes on from JAEXOY010000015.1 coordinate 49,660, forward strand.
AGAGATATAATGAGATTCTATACCAGCCCTTGTCAGAGGGGAAATTTCTACTTCGTGTAGACGGTAGTTTATGGTTAGTAGAGTTGAATTCCAATGACAGAATGGGTACCTATCTTTGGAGTATTTTTAGTCTTGTACCTGAGTCAACTATGGGAATGGTGCAATGGACGTATACACCTCTAGTAAGCTCTCGTTATCCCGTATTCCGATTTGAGTTTGACATGGATTATACTGAGGTTTCGGCCGTCTGTACCGAAAGCCCTCTTGTGGACTTTAAAGCAACTGGAAAATCTGATTTTAGTATGGTCATCCGAAAGGGAGACGCTATGTGGTGGTCGCCCGTTGGCAAAGACGGAAAAGATACCTCAAAAGCTGATATCCATTTTACTGTCCATAATGGAGATTCGCTGATATGTTCTGGCACCATATATATTACTGCTGGCGTAAACTCTCAAGGAACAACTATATACACTGCATCTTTAGTTGGGACTGGTCTGCACTTAGACCAAAACAAAAAGATGGAGGGTGGAGTTATTTCTGCTATGTAAAAATCTATCAAAGCAATCCTTTTTCTTTGATACATTTGTTTAGTCGTACGCAAGATCATATCCGTTATAAATAATCGCCGATAGTAGCTTGAAAATTGCTATCGGCGATTTTATTTACGCATGAATCATATCTTGCACTTGTGTACAGCTATTATTTACCGTGGAATATTCCTTTACTAATAATGCCCTTATATAACCTCTGTCTGTAGAGGTAGATTCGATATAAAAGCCCCTTCCATAGTAAAACCTTATTAAATCACGGTATTTTGATGCAGTATGCAAACTTACTCGACTTACACCCTTAGACATCAATATTTTGTCTGCAAGATTTATGAGAGATTTTCCGATACCAATATTATGATAGTCCAGCATTACACCAAACCTGCTAATGTAGGCAGTATTGTTTTCAAAAATCTCTATTCGTATAGTGCCAACAGGTATATTGTCAATTAAGGCGATATAAACTTCTTTTCTCTCTATATCCCTTTTTATTATGTCCTCGCTCTCAACTAAGGCGTCCAGAGGGACAGATAAATCAGTGTCCTGCATGTATTTTTTAAACGCCTCTTGCATAATGGTGCGAACGGCTGAAGCATCATCTATAGTAGCTTTTCTAATAATGAAAGAATAGTTCATAACTATTATCCTTTCTTACGCCATAAGCGTTGCCATAACAGCCTTTTGAGCATGCAATCTGTTTTCGGCCTCGTCAAATATTACTGAGTTAGGGCCGTCAATAATTTCTTCGGTTACTTCATAACCTCTGTATGCTGGCAAGCAGTGGAGGAAAATAGCATCTTCCTTGGCATTTGAGTAAAGCTCTTTGTTGATTTGGTATGGCATGAAGGTTTTCAGCTTTTCCTGTTTCTGTTCTTCTTGACCCATGCTTATCCAGGTGTCACCATAAACAGCATCAGCGTTCTTTATAGCCTCAACTGGATCTTCAGTAATAATTACTTTTGAACCGGTAAGCTTTGCAATTGCTTTTGCCTCTTCAATGTATTTCTCACTACAGGTATAGCCCTTTGGGGAAGCGATAGCTATATCCATACCAACCTTTGCGCAGCCGTGCAGCAGGGAGTGGGCAACATTGTTTCCGTCACCAATATAGGCAAGCTTCAAGCCCTCTAGCTTTTTCTTGTGCTCATATATTGTCTGAAGGTCTGCAAGGATTTGGCAAGGGTGCATTTCATCTGTTAATCCATTTATTATAGGTATAGTACCGTATTTAGCAAGATCATCTACATCACTTTGCTTGAAGGTTCTGATCATAATACCGTCTAGGTACCTGGACAGAACATTAGCAGTATCATAAATGCTTTCTCCTCTGCCTAACTGTATGTCTGCAGAGCTCAAGAAGAGAGCGGAACCACCAAGCTGATACATTCCAACCTCGAAGGATACTCTTGTACGGGTTGAAGACTTGGTAAAAATCATTCCCAATGTTTTTCCCTTAAGCAAGTAGTGGGGTACTCCAGCTTTTGTTTGGCTCTTTAGCTTTTCTGCCAGTTTGAGTAGTATATGAATTTCCTCTGTGCTCATATCATTAAGACTTAATAAATGTTTCATTTTAAATACCCTCCTTCTTTATCCTCTATATATCGAATATTCATCAAGTGAATAAACATCTGTGCTTATTGCGCTAGTCAAACGTTCCAAAACACTTAGCATTGCGTTTGTAGTATCAAGGGAAGTAATACAGCTAATGTTGTACTCCATAGTTGTTCTTCTAAGTATAAAGCCCTTGCGAGTAGGAATCTTGCCTCTTGTAGGAGTATTGATTACCAGTGTGATTTTGTCCTCCTTGATAGCATCCAGTACCTTATCATCAGGTATCTCGGTAACAGGTATACCTGCTCCCTCAAGTGCTCTGAAGGTACCAGGTGTTGCAGTAAGCCTAAAGCCTTGGTCCAAAAGTTTGCCCGCAATTATCTTGCATTCCTCTTTGTCCCTGTCAGCAACTGACAATAAAACGTTTCCTCCAGAAGGAATATTCATACCGGACGCTGCGAATGCTTTGTACAATGCACTTAGGTAATCCCTGTCAACGCCCATAACCTCACCGGTGGACTTCATTTCAGGTCCGAGGAAGGTATCCACTGTGGTGAGCTTGGAGAAAGAGAAAACAGGTGCTTTTACCACGGTGTAATCGGCTTCCTTTGCGAGGCCATTGTGATAACCAAGGTACTTTAATTTCATTCCCATAATGAGCTTAGTTGCAACGCTAACCATAGGAATGCCAGTAATTTTGCTCATAATAGGCACTGTACGGCTGGCCCTAGGGTTTACTTCTATAACATATACTTTCTCATCTGTATCCATTACGAACTGTATGTTGAAAAGCCCAACTACTTTTAAAGCTTTAGCGAGCTTGATGGTATAATCCTCAATAGTAGCTTTTACTTTAGCTGAAATTGTATAAGGAGGATATACCGCAATACTGTCCCCAGAGTGTACTCCTGCTCTTTCTACGTGCTCCATTATACCAGGTATAAGGACTTCTTCACCATCGCATATTCCATCAACTTCGAGCTCTTTGCCTACAATATACTTATCAATAAGTATAGGATGCTGCGTAGAAATCTCTGATGCCATTGTTATATATTCTTCTAATGTCTTGTCATCATATACAACTTCCATTGCTCTTCCACCTAATACATAGGAAGGTCTGACAAGTACCGGATAGCCGATATTCTCTGCAATTTCCTTAGCATGTTCAAAGGAGAAGGCTGTACTGCCCTTTGGAATAGGAATATTGAGTGAATCCAAGAGCTTTAGGAACTTATCTCTATCCTCAGCAACATCAATACTGTGAACAGATGTGCCAAGTATTGTAACACCTTCTTGGTGAAGCTTTTCTGCTAGGTTGATTGCTGTTTGTCCTCCAAATTGTACAATTACTCCGAGAGGCTTTTCTTTCTCGATGATATCTAATACGCACTCTTTTGTAAGAGGCTCAAAATATAGCTTATCTGATGTATCAAAGTCTGTACTAACCGTTTCAGGGTTGTTATTGATAATAATTGACTCAATTCCAAGCTCTTTTAAGGTTTGTACCGAGTGAACGCTGCAGTAGTCAAATTCTATACCCTGACCTATTCTAATAGGACCCGACCCGATAACCAACACCTTGTCATTATCAGACACAAGAACGTCATCTTTTTCTTCGTAGGTTGAGTAGTAATAAGGTGTTACAGCTTCAAATTCACCTGCACAGGTATCAACTATTTTATATACAGGGTTTATAGGGAATTTTTCTCTAAGCTCCAATATCTTTTCAAGTGGTACATTACAAAGGTTTGCAATGTAGGAGTCACCAAACCCTATTTTCTTTGCTCTTGAATATAAATCATAATCCAACCATGCTATACCTGCGTTAGTAATCTCATCACCCAGCTTTACAATCTTTTTGAGCTTTCTGATAAAGAAATCGTCAATCTTTGTGATTCTTACTATTTCTCCAGCTGATACGCCCTTTTGGATAGCCTTGCAGATTGCAAACATTCTTTGGTCACTAGCGTGCTTAATATACTCTACCAGCTCTTCACGTCCCATATTATCAAAGAGACTTAACCCCAACTGATAGTTGAACTTAATATCTAGAGAGTCAATAGCCTTTAGTAGAGATTCTTCAAATGTACGCCCAATTGCCATAACTTCTCCAGTTGCTTTCATCTGAGTGCCCAAACTTCTGTCAGCGTTAGCAAACTTATCAAATGGCCAGCGAGGTACTTTTGTAACAACATAGTCCAAAGAGGGCTCAAAGCAAGCGCTGGTATTCTTTGTAACAGAATTCTTTATTTCATCTAGAGTCATACCGATTGCAATCTTTGCTGTAACACGGGCGATAGGGTACCCCGTAGCCTTTGATGCCAAGGCAGATGAACGGCTTACTCTAGGGTTAACTTCTATAACAACATATTCAAAGCTAGTAGGATTGAGGGCAAACTGAATGTTACAGCCACCCTTTATATCCAAAGCACGTATAATCTTGATGGAGGCGGTTCTTAGCATTTGGTACTCAACATCTGACAAAGTCTGGCTAGGGGCAACTACAATACTGTCTCCTGTATGTACTCCAACAGGGTCGAAGTTTTCCATGTTACAAATGATTATGCAGTTATCGGCACTGTCCCTCATTACTTCATATTCTATTTCCTTCCAGCCAGCTACACTTTGTTCAAGTAGTACCTGACTTATCATGCTGAGCTTCAAGCCCTTACCGCAAATGTACTTGAATTCGTCCATATTGTTTGCGATACCGCCGCCCGAACCACCTAGAGTATAGGCAGGACGAATTATTATGGGGAAGCCTATTTCCTGAGCAAACTCAACCGCATCAGTAAGGTTTGTCACTATCTTGCTGATAGCCACCTTTTCATTGATCTCTTCCATGGTTTGCTTGAATAACTCTCTGTCTTCCGCTCTTTTGATAGAGTTGAGAGAGGTACCCAAAAGGGTAATATTCATCTCATCTATAATACCGTCCTCGGCTAACTGTACAGCCATATTCAGACCTGTTTGACCACCTAAAGAGGCAAGTATCCCATCAGGCTTTTCTTTTATAATAACCTGCTTAACAAACTCTAAAGTGATAGGTTCTATATAAACTTTATCAGCTGACTGTGTATCGGTCATTATTGTAGCAGGATTGGAGTTGATAAGAACAACCTCAATTCCTTCTTCTCTGAGGGATTTGCAGGCCTGTGTTCCGGAATAATCAAACTCTGCTGCCTGACCAATAATTATTGGGCCGGAGCCAATAACCAATACCTTCTTTATGTTTTTATTTTTTGGCATACGCTTTATTTCCTTTCAAAAAATATTCAAATAGACAAACATAACAATCATTTTTATCGAAATATTCTAATAGATTAATATAACAATGATTATTTATACATATTTTTGATACGCTAAACCAATCGAATTATCCCATCATAGTGACAAAATCATCAAAAATATATGCTGAATCCTGTGGGCCAGGTGCTGCTTCAGGGTGATACTGAACACTGATAAGTGGAAGGTTTTTGTGCCTAAAGCCTTCAACAGTATTGTCATTTACATTGTAATGGGTGATTGTTATATCATCGGTATCACAAGAATCTATTGCGTAATTGTGATTCTGTGAGGTGATATAGCATCTACCTGTTATATTATCCTTTACTGGGTGATTGCCTCCGTGGTGCCCAAACTTAAGCTTCTTTACTGTAAGACCAAGAGAAAGGCCTAACAGCTGATGACCAAGGCATATACCCATGATAGGTTTTTTGCCCAAAAGCTTCTTGATTGTCTCCTTTTGAATAATAAGGTCTCTTGGGTCGCCAGGTCCATTTGAAAGAAGTATTCCATCTGGGTTGTAGGCCATAATCTCATCATAGGTTGAGAAAGCCGGCAGGATATGTATATCGCAATCCCTGCTTTGAAGAGAACGAATTATATTACTCTTAACTCCAAAATCAATAAGTACTACTTTTTTACCCTTTCCTGCTATATGAACAGGAGTCTTTGTGGTAACCTCCATAACAAGGTTACGGGGTTGATTTTGGTAGTTTTTTAACCTCTTGCTCAAGATATCCAGGTTACCACATTCAGTAGAGATGATTCCAAACATACTTCCAAACTTACGTATATGCTGTGTAAGAGCACGAGTGTCAATACTCTTGATACCCACAATGTTATGCTTTACAAAATATTGATTTGGGTCAAGGTTATTTCTCCAATTGCTGGGTGTTGAGCATAGTTCTTTTACAATAAAGCCTTGAACATGTGGCTTATATGATTCATTATCTATATCATTGAACCCATAGTTACCTATCAAAGGGTAGGTCATTGTGACAATTTGACCATTGTATGATGGGTCGGTTGAAATTTCCTGATATCCGGTCATACAGGTGTTGAAAACAATCTCACCTGCTGTTTCTCCGCATTTTCCAAAACCTTCTCCAGAGAAGTATGTTCCATCTTCCAATAACAATACTGCTTTCATTATAATTACCATTCCTTTCTTCAATGAAGCTATCAGCGTATCTTGTTCGTTTGTTTGCGTTTTATTCTAAGTATCCATTTTATCTATTTTTATTTGTTCTAGCTTTTGGGCTTATTCTGGACTTTGAGTTAGTCTAGATTGTTTTATTGTAGCTTTTGGTTTATTTGATTAATTTCCAGGTGTTTTTATTTTATTCTAGTTTGTTTTATACTATAGGATTCTCTATTGAGCTTTTTAGCGCCAGTATGAATTTATCCACGTCTTGGGTGGTTACGATTAGTGGTGGCAGTATTCTAAGAATATTACTACCTACGTTACCAATAAGGTAACCTTTTTCAAACATTTTTGATTTTATTTCGGCAGCCATAGGCTTTTGAAGTTCTACACCCAGCATTAGGCCCAATGAGCGTATTTCTTTAATTATGTCGCAAGAGAATGTTTCGTTAAGTTTATCAGCGAAGTACTTGCCAACTGTAGCAGCATTTTCTACAAGCTTTTCTTCCTTCATGATATCCATAACCGCCAACCCCGCTGAGCATGCCAGAGCATTTCCTCCAAATGTAGAACCGTGATCCCCTGGAGCAAATGCCTGTGCAACCTGCTGCTTAGCACAGGCCGCACCAATTGGAATACCATTTCCTAAGGCTTTTGCCAGTGTGAATATATCGGGCTCAACTGAGAAATGCTCATAAGCAAAAAGTTTTCCTGTTCTGCCCATACCAGTCTGTATTTCATCAAATATAAGCAGAATATTGTGGGTGTCGCAGAGCTGTCGAACCTGCTTAATGTACTCCTTATCACATGGGTATACACCACTCTCACCCTGTATAGGCTCTAGCATTATGGCGCAGGTATTAGGTGAAATAGCGCTTTTGAGAGCCTCAATATCATTTATTGCAACCTTTTTGAACCCCTGTGTCAGTGGGGCAAACGGCTTACTGTATTTTTCCTGACCTGTTGCACTTAGGGTAGTAATGGTTCTGCCGTGGAAGGATTTTTCCAAAGTAATTATTTCATACTTTTCGTCCATACCCAGCTTTTTATAGTATATTCTTGCAAGCTTTATAGCACCCTCATTTGCTTCTGCACCACTATTTGCAAAAAATATCTTATCAGCACAGGAGTTTTCAACCAGACTCTTAGCTAGCAAGGCTTGTGCTTCTATATAATATAGATTTGAACAATGGACAAGATTGTTTAATTGCTCAGTAACTCTTTTTATAAAGGTTGGATGGCTATGACCAATGGAGGTTACAGCTATTCCTGCAAAAAAATCCTTATAAACTTTACCCTCGGTACTAACAAGTTCAATTCCTTTTCCTGACTTAAAGCAGACAGGTGTTCTCTTGCCGAAGGTATTCATATAATAGTTATCATCTATATGTACTATTTCATTTAATTTCATAGTATCATCCTCTCTATAAAAAAATAGAATATGCTTATAATTATACATAACTATGCATAAAAATGCAATTAATATTTACAATTATTTAGGCTCATGTAAAAAAAGGCTCAAGGCCTTTTTATAGTAATTTTTAAAACATATCGATTTCTATATTAGATATTGCATTTCTATACTATTTAAATGTTTCTATATTATATATTGATTTCAATATTAGTTATTGATTTCTATATTATATATTGATTTCTTAGATAATCAAAAGATTTGTTTAGAGAAAAAATAAAGCAGGAAAGCTTATTGCTATTGTCGATATCTATGTGATTTATTAAAATGCTGTACATAAGTAATGGTCCAACTTGACCACTCCTCACTATATTTCCTGAGAAGTATATTATACCGTCATTAAAAGTATTTAAGCTAATGTCGTAAACCTCATCTTGGCTAAGAAGATTATTTGTACATATGCAAATCCCGCTTAAAGATATATTTGAAGTAACACCATATATTACACCAATCTTCTCATTTGACACTTCAACAGGTAGGTGAATATCTTGTCTAGTCAAGGCTCTTTGGTTAATTGTGTCATTAACCGTGGTTATATTAACTCTGAAATGGGGGAGAGTACCCAAGGTAATATTGCTAACTTTGCCTGAAATGATATATTCAAAGTACTCATTTCCATATTTAATAATTACGTTTGAGCCCACCATTAAATGTGAATTCACCATATCAGGTGTAAAAGGCAAGTCTATATATTCTTCAGTGCATTGTATCACGATATTTAATGTCCAGCGGATATTGTGCTCAACCTTGATGCTGATCAGAACACCAGGGAAAAGAGTGTACTTTATATCAACACTTCTCATGAATTCATCCTTTCATAAAGCACTATTGATGTGGATATTTGAGATATCGTCACTTAAAAAGTAAAGCCAAATATAGATTTCTATATTTGGCCTAAAAATCCTGCTGAAAAATAAGATATTTTAATACAATGCTTCGTTTTGGTGATAAAGCTTTTTATCTTTCATTATCATTGTACCTATTCCTTTGTATGTAAAGATTTCAAGAAGTATACAATGAGGTATTCTGCCATCAATAATATGCGTTCTTCCAACTCCTTTATCGAGTGCATCAACACAGCCAAGCACCTTTGGAATCATACCGCCAACTATAGTTTTATCGGAGATTAGCTTATATACTTCTTCGATAGTAAGAGCAGGTATTATTGAGTCGCTGTCCTTTGAAGCTTTTACTCCCTCAACATCGGTCAAAAGCATAAGTTTTTCGGCCTTAAGTGCTGCTGCAATTTCACCTGCCACAGTATCTGCATTAATATTATAACTCTCTCCGTTTGGACCAACACCAATAGGTGCTACAACGGGTATATATTCGTCCTGGCAAATCAAATCTATCACCTTTGAATTGATCTTTGTAATGTTACCAACAAAACCAATATCTCTTAGTTCTCCATCAATCTCTGTCTTATATTGCTCACATTCTATCAATTTTCCGTCAATTCCACAAAGTCCAATGGCTTTACCACCTTTACTGTTAAGTAATGAAACAATTTCTTTGTTGGTTTTGCCTACTAGCACCATTTGAGCAACCTCAATAGTCTGTGAATCAGTCACACGCAGGCCATTAACGAACTCGCTTTTGACATCAAATTTCTGCAATGCTTTGTTAATATCAGGACCTCCGCCATGAACTAGTACAGGATTCATTCCTATGTATTTAAGAAGAGTGATATCCTCCATAACAGAGTTTTTTAATTCGTCGTTTATCATTGCATTGCCCCCGTACTTGATTACTACAGTTTTCCCATATAATTTCTGTATATAAGGCAAGGCCTCTATTAATATCTCAGCTTTTTTTATTAAATTATCATAATTCATTGTACTAAGTCCTTTCTGTTTTGAATTCTATTTGCATATAGGAATTCTTTAAATTAATATATGTTAAATTAATATCTGTTAAATTAATATCTCATTTTATAAATCAATGTATATTTATAAAGTACTTATTATATAGCATCATTTACTAGAGACCTGCACTTTCGTCTAATCCCAACATTATATTCATACATTGAACTGCTGCACCGGACGAACCTTTGCCGAGATTATCAAGTACGGCGGTAAGCATGACTTGGTCCTCGTTTCCAGTAACGTAGATCTCCAAAGAATTGGTGTCATTTACTTTGTTTGCATTAATAAAACCATTAGGTAGCAAATTCTCTGAACCTAGGGGCATAACCTTGACAAATCTACCATTGGAATAATACTGTTCTAAAGCAGTATGAAAATCCTTAACCGAATATTTTTTGCTCAGCAGTCTATTATGTATAGGAACACATACAGACATACCCTTATAATAATTGCATACTAGAGGAGAAAAAATAGGAGCATACAACAACCCACAAATGTACTTCATTTCAGGGATATGCTTATGAGAAAGACCAAGAGCATATAATTGTGGTGTTTCAAGTCTATCTTCAAATTCAGTTTGAAATTGATTGATAAGCTTTTTCCCTCCACCGCTATAACCTGAAACAGCATGAGTAGTTATGGGATAATCCGAGTTTATCAGTCCCATAGTAATACAGGGATATAGAAGTGAAATAAAGCCGGTTGCATAGCACCCTGGGACTGAGACGCGATAGGACTTGGCTATTTTTTCACGATGCTCTAAGCTAAGCTCCGGAAATCCATAACACCATTCGGGGTTTACTCTATGTGCCGTACTCGCATCAATAATCTTCGTTAAGGGGTTAGAAATCAGAGACACCGACTCCTTTGCGGCAGTATCAGGAAGGCAAAGGAAAACTATGTCAGCACTATTTAATAGAAGCTTCCGTTCATCTACATCCTTTCTCTTTTCAGGATCAATATGTAGTATCATTAGATCATCTCTCGAATTTAGGCGGTCATTTATTTGAAGACCTGTAGTGCCTTCACTTCCATCTACAAAAATCTTATACTTCAAGATTACACCATCCTTTCAGGTAACCAAAACACTTATTTTATAATTATACATTCTAGTGTATAAAAATTCAATAAATATATATCCAAAAAAGGTAGTTTTTTTGTTATACAAAGTTACTAAAAGCAAAAATTTAATTTTGTTAAAAAGTATTATGGTTTGGAAGTCCTACAAAGTGTATAGTATAGATGTGGATAGACAAGACACGAAACAAAGGTCAAATATGTTATCAAATATAGGAGGTTTTTCAATGGCTAGTTTAAAATTGATAAATATCTACAAGAGATATGCTGGCGGCGTTACAGCTGTTAATGATTTCAATCTTGAAATCGAACACAATGAGTTCCTTGTATTGGTAGGTCCTTCAGGATGTGGTAAGACTACTACATTGAGAATGATTGCTGGTTTGGAAGATATTTCAGAAGGAGAACTTTACATCGGCGACAAGCTTGTTAACGACGTAGCTCCTAAGGATAGAGATATAGCGATGGTTTTCCAGAACTACGCTCTGTATCCACACATGACAGTTTTCGATAACATGGCATTCGGCTTAAAACTCAGAAAGACTCCAAAGGAAGAAATCAAAAAGAGAGTTCAAGAAGCTGCTAAGATTCTTGATATAGAACACTTGCTTGACAGAAAGCCAAAGGCTTTATCAGGTGGTCAGAGACAGAGAGTTGCGTTAGGTCGTGCTATAGTTCGTGAACCAAAGGTATTCTTGATGGATGAGCCTTTGTCAAACCTTGATGCTAAGCTCAGAGTTCAGATGAGAACTGAGATCGGAAGATTGCACAATAGATTAAATACAACATTCATATATGTTACACATGACCAGACAGAAGCTATGACAATGGGTACAAGGATTGTTGTTATGAAGGATGGTTACATCCAGCAGGTTGATACTCCAACTGCTCTATATGACAAGCCATGTAATGTATTCGTTGCTGGATTTATCGGAAGTCCACAAATGAACTTCATAAATGCAACACTTGACAAGCGTGGAGGAGATATTCACCTTGTATTCGGAAAGAATGATATTAAGCTTCCAGAAGGAAAGGCTAAGAAACTTGAAGGAACAGATTACATTGGTAAGGAAGTTCTTATGGGAATTAGACCTGAAAACATTCATGACGAAGCTATGTACCTAGAATCAATGACTGATAGTATTGTTCAAGCTAATGTTGACCTCGTTGAAATGCTTGGTGCTGAAACTTACCTATACATGGTAATTGATGGCGCTACTTCAATGGTTACAGCTAGAGTTAATGCTAGATCAAAGACAAAAACTGGTGATACAATTAAGGTTGCATTTGACGCTAACAAGGTTCACTTATTTGATAAGGAAACTGAGCGTACAATCATCAACTAGTATTAAGGAATAACTTATAATTAGCGACCATCAAGATATTTGATGGTCGCTTTTATGTTGTAAATATAAATTTTATATGAATTGTTATATGCTGAGTAGTCAAAAAAAATAAATTGGTGTATAATTTTATTAAATTATGTTGTTAAGACATTTTCAATAATAATATATATTTTTGGGAAAATAAAAAATATGCTTTTTAGCCTTTAGGAGGTTCTTATGTCAGTTAAACTATTTCAGACACTATCTGACAAATACAGCGAAATTGTAGGAAAAGATATTGGAGTAACTGACGAAAGCGGAGTCATTATTGCTCACTCCAACTTTCAATTAATTGGTCAGCTTGATAATACCGTACTGAGTTTATTGCAAAACAAGAACGAGCTGGTTCGTACAGAGGGGAAAATATATAAAAAGGTCTATGTAAAGAATAAGATAGAATTCATTACCTTTATACAATCCGGTACTGATGAAGATTTAAAATATCTTGAACTCTTTACATTAAACATTATTAATCTCAAAAGTTATTATGATGAGAAGTATGACAAAAGTACCTTTATAAAGAATATTATTGTTGAGAACATTCTTCCTGGAGATATTTTGGTAAGATCAAAGGAGTTGCATATTGATTATGTTGCTTATAGAATTGCATTTATAATTTCGGCAGACAATGAAAAGGACGTACATGTTCATGAAATTGTTGAAAGTCTGTTCCCTAACAAAAATAAAGATTTTGTTGTAGTTGTTGATAATGAGAATGTTGTTTTGATAAAGGAAGTCAAGAGTAAGGACGATTATAAGGAAGTTCACAAAATTGCAAGAATAATTGTGGATACTCTGAATTCTGAGTTAATGATTAAAGCAAACGTTGGTACAGGAACAATCGTTAATAATGTAAAAGATTTAGTAAAGTCGTATAAAGAAGCACAAATGTCCTTGATTATAGGTAATATTTTTGAAAATGATAAAAATATTTTTGACTATAACAACCTTGGTATAGGAAGATTGGTATATCATATTCCTACTACTCTTTGCCAGTTGTTTTTGGACGAGGTTTTTAAGGAGAATTCTGATGATTCCCTTGATGCCGAAACCATGCTTACAATCCAAAAATTCTTTGAAAACAATCTAAATGTCAGTGAAACTGCTAGACAGCTATACGTTCACAGAAATACTTTGGTTTATAGACTTGAAAAGATAAAAAGAATTACTGGACTAGAGCTTACACGTTTTGATGACGCTGTTATTTTTAAGGTTGCAGTGTTGGTGAAAAAATATCTTGCAAACAACAAATAGCTTATTGTATAGCAAATAACTTATTGCATAGCAAATAGCTTATTGCATAGCAAATAGCATATTGCATAGAAAGTAGTTTATTACTTTTTAAATAGGTTATTGCAAAACAGTGGTTAATTTGAAATTAATTGTAATAATAATCTTTGTAAGGAGTAATTAAAGTGGTAGAATTAGTTAATGTATCAAAGAAATATCCAAATGGTACTATAGCACTTCAAAACGTAAGTCTTAAAATTAATAAGGGTGATTTTGCTTTTATTGTTGGCTCTAGTGGTTCAGGAAAGTCAACACTATTAAAGCTTTTAATGCATGAAGAGATAGTGAGCGAAGGTGAAGTTTTGGTTAATGGGTTTCAAATGTCAACGCTAGAACCCAAACAGATACCTTATTTAAGACGTGGTTTAGGAATGGTTTTTCAAGATTTTAGACTGTTACCAAACAAAACAGTATATGAGAACATTGCTTTTGCAATGCACATTACAGAATGCCTTCCAAAGGAAATTAGAAGGCAGGTTCCGATGGCGTTAGCTCTTGTTGGGCTTAGCCGTAAGGCAAATGCTTATCCAAATCAGCTTTCTGGAGGAGAGCAACAGAGAGTAGCCATTGCTAGATCACTAGTTAATAACCCTGCACTATTGATTGCAGACGAGCCCACAGGTAATCTTGACCCTGAAAACTCATGGGAGATTATGAAGCTTCTCATGGAGGTCAATCAAAGGGGGACCACGGTTATTGTCGCTACACATGAAAAAGGTATCGTAGACTCCATGAAGAAACGAGTTATAGCAATTGACAAGGGCAGAATAGTTAGAGATCAGCAGAAAGGGATTTACGGAGATGAGGATACGGAGTATAAAATATATTCTTAAAGAGGGTTTTTCTAATGCATATAGAAATAAATTAATGTCACTTGCATCTATTAGCATTATTACCGCCGCATTAATACTATTTGGTATTTTTTACTTAATTTTAGTTAATTTAAATCATAACCTTGATATTTTAGCAAAACAACCTCAGATGGAAGCATTTTGTCTTCCAGAATTAACAGATGAGCAAGTAGATGCTGTTGAGTACGAAATAAAGAATAATGCAGAGATTGAAACATATAAAAAGGTTACCAAAAAAGAAGCTTTTGAGAAGTTAAAGAAGTATCTTAACGAAGGAAATGTCGAAGATATTAATGGAAATATTCTCGAAGGATATGATGAAAGCTTTATGAATGTATCCTTTATAATACAGATAAAAGATCCGATTAATAGCCACAAAATAGCAGAAGATTTGGAGAATATGTCGGGGGTTCAGAATGTTACATATTCCCAACAGACAATTGACTTTATTGAGTCAGCAGGCAATTGGGTAAAGATTATCAGCACTGTATTAATTGGCGTTTTGCTAATTGTATCATTGTTTATTATTTCAAATACAATAAGACTTACTGTATTTGCACGACGTAAGGAAATCAATATTATGAAATATATTGGTGCTACAGATTGGTTTATTAGGTGGCCATTTGTATTTGAAGGTATTATAATAGGATGTGTAGGAGCTCTGTTTGCGTTTCTCTTGGTTGCTTATATTTATAGTTTGGTGGAGCCCAAATTCGCAAGCAATATATTGGAGCTTGGCAATGAATTTACAATGATTTCGTTTGAAAGTATATGGGGTAAAATGTTAGGTTTTTATCTATTGATAAGTGTTCTTATTGGTTCAGCGGGCAGTATTATGTCCATTAGGAAACATCTAAAGGTATAATATTATACTTAAGCTAAAACAGGGGGTCATTTATGAGAAGGAAAATTTCAGTGGCTTTAGCAATTGCATATGTAATGGTATTTGCATTAATTCCCGCATCCGCAAAAACTTTGGAAGAAGCAAAGCAGGAGCAAAAGGACGTTAGTAAACAAATAAACCAGGTTGCAAGCGAGAAAAAGAATGTTCAAGCCAACATTAAGGAAAATGAAAGTAACAAGAAGAACTTAGAAGCGATCACAAAAGCAGAACAACAAAACATTAATAGTAAAGAAAAGGAAATAAAGGCTCTTAATACAGAGATTGATAAAATTATACAAGAAATCGATCAGATTGAGGCCGACTACAACAAGAAAGATGAGCTCTTCAAACAGAGAATGAGAGTGCTATATCAGAATATGAATAAAAGCTCTCTTGAGGTTTTTGTCGAGTCAAAAAGCTTGAGTGAATTTGTATCAAGGCTTCAAATCATGAAGACGGTTAAAGAAAACGATGAAAAGCTTATGAAAGAAATTGCTTTTGGTAAACAAACCACAGAAGCAAAGAAACAAGAAAAGTTACTTACATTGACAGAGAAGCAAAATCAACTCGAAAAAATTGAAACAAAGGTTGATAACCTTAAGGTTTCAAGGGCAAAAGTGCAATCGGAGATTGAAGCACAAACTCAAAGACTTAAAGAACTGGAAAAAACCGAAGACGATTTGATTAAGCAGTCTGAGGTAATAGATAAGCTTATCAATCAACTTGCTGAGAAAAATAAGAAGTATGCTGAGGGAGCTTATAAGTGGCCAACACCTGGGTATAATCAAATATCCTCTCCGTTTGGATATAGAATACACCCTATTTACAAAGTAAAAAAGATGCATAATGGTATTGATATTAATGCCCCTTCTGGAGCAAATATTATTGCAGCAAATAGCGGTAAGGTTCTTGTAGCTGGTTGGAATACCGGAGGGTATGGAAACTACGTCATAATTGACCATGGTGGTGGAATTACAACTTTGTATGCTCACCAGAGCAAGGTACTAGTCAAAGAAGGCGATACTGTTAAAAAGGGTGACTTAATTGGTAAGGTTGGAAGTACAGGATTATCTACAGGTCCACATTTGCATTTTGAAGTAAGAGTCAATGGAAAGCCTGTTGATCCAACAAAATACGTATAGAAAGAAATATTTATTTAACCCGCATAAAAAATGCGGGTTTATTATTTAAACTTTAAGCATATCAATAATAAGAAAAAACTTTTAACCAACCGCATTTTAAACATAAGGAGTGCTCACATTGAATACAAACAGGGATGAAAAAAAACGTCTTATAAGTATTATTGGAATTACTGCGCTGGTTTGCTTTACAATTTCAGCTTTATTCTATGTTTTAACCTCATTTTTTGGTGGATATTATTCTATTACCTTTAATAAGGCTAACGTGAACAGAGAATCAGTGAAAAAATTCAATGATGTCAGAAATATTATTGAAAATTCATATTATGAGAAGGTGGATACTGGGAAACTAATCGAAGGTGCAATTAATGGAATGGCAGACTCCTTGAATGACCCTTATACTGTATATTACTCAAAGGAACAGATGGAATGGTTTGAAGAGAGGCAAAAACCCGAGGAGGAATATGTTGGAATAGGTCTTCAGATAATGCTAGATAAGAATGGCATCATTACTGGCCTAGAGCCATTTGACAATTCTCCTGCAAAGGAAGCTGGCATTAGGCAAGGTGACAAGTTATTAAAAGTAGATGGAAAAGATATAACTGGTTTAAAGGACGAATCCCTTGTTGCAAGCATGATAAAGGGACAGGAAAACACGTCGGTTGTTCTGACCATATATCGCGAGTCGGAAGATAAAACATTCGATGTGACTGTTACAAGAAGAAAGATAAATGCTATATTAAATATTAGAAGCGAAATGCTTGATAATGATGTAGCATACATTAAGCTAAAGCTTTTTGATGCTGATATCAGTAAAAACTTTATATCACAATTAGATAGCCTACTAAAGCAGGGGGCTAAATCTTTAATCATAGATGTTAGAGACAATCCCGGGGGTTCTTATACTGAAGTAATTGATTTAGCTGATAGAATATTGCCCGAAGGGCTAATAGTCTATACCGAAGATAAACACAAGGAAAAGGTTGAGCAGTTATCAGATCCAACAGAATTGGATATCCCCATTGTTGTTTTGACAAATGGCAACAGCGCCAGTGCTTCAGAAATATTGGCTGGGGCCCTAAAGGACCATAAAAAGGCCACACTTGTTGGTACTACAACATTTGGGAAAGGCTTGGTTCAGACTATTCATAAGTTTGATGATGGTTCTGCAATAAAAGTTACTATAGCAAGGTATTTTACTCCAAATGGTATTTGTATACAGGGAGAAGGTATTAAGCCTGATGTTGAGGTGAAGCTTGATGAGAAATATAGTGATACACCTATATCTGCAATTCCTTTTAAGGACGACTCCCAGCTGCAAAAGGCCCTTGAAATATTGAAAAAATAAGAAACCAAGTATAAATACTTCCATATAACCACATAATACCAAATGGAGGTGTTGGTATATGGAGGATAACGAAAGAATAAAATATGAAATTGCTTCGGAGCTTGGGCTTATCGATAAGGTTAATAGTGGAGGCTGGAAGAGTCTTAGTGCAAAAGAAACTGGCAGAATCGGCGGATTAATGAATAAGAGAAGAAAGACACAAATAACAGAGAGTCAGCAATTATAAATTGCTGACTTTTTTTTGATCGAAGATTTTTAAGTTTTTATGTATGGGCAAAGGTGGGTTAGATGCACTTGCTACAGATGCTGATTTCAAAAGTTGCACTGCGTTTTCTCGTGGTGTAAAATAAGTTAGTACTAGGAATACTATTTATAAAGGACTATTGTATGTATAAAAATTTTGCTTACCTGTATGATGCATTGACTGATGATATTGATTATTCAGAATGGGCGGATTTTGTTGAAAAGATTTTCAAGAGGCATAAATGCTCACCTAAAACCATTTTAGAGCTTGGCTGCGGTACTGGAAGCTTTGCTATTGAAATGTCAAAGAGAGGCTATGAAATGATTTGTATAGACCTTTCGGAGGACATGCTTAATTGTGCTTCACAAAAGGCCAGAGAGGCAAACCAAGATATACTATTTCTAAATCAGGATATGACAGCTTTTGAACTGTATGGCACTGTGGATGTGGTTGTTTGCCTTTTAGACAGCTTAA
Organism: Bacillota bacterium; assembly: GCA_023439045.1. Taxonomy (GTDB): domain Bacteria; phylum Bacillota; class Clostridia; order Acetivibrionales; family DSM-1351; genus Ruminiclostridium. The sequence goes on from JAEXOY010000015.1 coordinate 68,215, forward strand.
ACTATATTACGCAGGATAATAAGCTAATTAAAGCCTTTAAATTGGTTAAAAATTATTTAAACCCCGATGGATTATTTATTTTTGATGTGAACACTCCATATAAGTTTGAACATATATTAGCAGACAATATTTTTTATCAAATTGACGATGATATAACTTATATTTGGAATAATAGCTACAATACAAAGACTAGAAAGGCAAAGTTTGACCTTACGTTCTTTGTAAGAGAGGGCGAGCTATATCGAAGGTTTGATGAGAGTCATATTGAAAGAGCATATTATAATGACGAAATAGAGAATTTTCTGGGGTTATCGGGCTTAAGCTTCATAACTAATTATGATGACCTTAAGCTTAAAGCTCCTAATAGTGAAAGTAACAGGATATTTTATGTAAGTAAAAAATAGATTACGGCTTGGAGGGAAAATGGGCTTTTTTGAAGAGGTATATAGTGTGGTAGCAAAGATACCAAAGGGAAAGGTTGCAACATATGGACAGGTTGCAAAAATGTGTGGACGATCAAAGGGCGGAAGGCTGGTAGGTTGGGCTTTGCATGCAAATCCAAGGCCAGGTGAAATTCCCTGTCACAGGGTGGTAGATAGACATGGAAACCTTAGTCAAGCCTTTGCATTTGGAGGAATTGAGCAGCAAAAGCGGTTGCTTGAACAGGAAGGAATAATTGCAGATGAAAGTGGAAAAATAGATTTGAATCGTCACCAATGGCGGTAAATATAGTTTGACACGGAATAGTATCTGTGTTAAACTTTTAGGTGTTGTACGAAAAAAGCGGACAAAGTCCGTAGGCAACCAGTATTAGTTATATTTCAGGAGGAAATGATCAATGGAAAAGGGAAGAGTTAAGTGGTTTAATGCTGAAAAGGGTTTTGGATTTATTGAAAGAGAAGGCGGAAATGACGTATTTGTACATTTCTCAGCTATCACTATGGATGGATACAAGACACTAGAGGAAGGCTCAGAAGTTGAATTTGACGTTGTTGAAGGAGCTAAGGGTCCTCAGGCAGCTAATGTTCAGAGAGTATAATATTATACTTTATATATACTGAAGTAGCCATAATTGCCCCGATATATTTATATATCGGGGCTTTCAATTTAAGAGGAGATAACTATGAAGGATTATATCGTTAGAATGACTGCTGCTGAAGGAACAATAAGAGCGTTTGCATGTGTTTCAACAAACCTTGTACAAGAAGCAGCTAATGTTCACCAACTTTCTCCTGTTGCCACTGCAGCATTAGGCAGAACCTTGACAGCAGCAGCCATGATGTCGAGAATGCTAAAGGGTGAAAAAGATAAGCTTACTGTTCAGATAAGAGGAGATGGCCCTCTTGGAGGCATTGTAGTGGTCTCAGATTCAAAGGCAAACGTAAGGGGATATGTTCATAACCCCGATGTTGATCTGCCGCTAAATGAAAGAGGTAAGCTGGATATACGTACGGCAGTTGGATTTGGTTATATAAATGTTATCAAGGATTTGGGGCTTAAAGAACCCTATATAGGTTTTTCAGACCTTGTTTCTGGGGAGATTGCTGATGACTTGACTTATTATTATGCAACTAGTGAGCAAGTACCATCAACTGTAGCTCTGGGTGTATTGGTAGATGCAAATGGTGTAAAAAGCTCAGGCGGGTTCATTATTCAGCTAATGCCGGGTGCCGAGGAAGTTACAGTTCAGAAGCTTGAGGAAAAGCTTATCGGCTTTCCGTCTATTTCTAAGCTGCTAGCTGATGGCACAACCCCGGAAGGCATTCTGGAAATGCTTTTAGACGGTTTATCACCAAAGGTAGTTGAAACAGTTCCATGTGCATTTGTGTGCAATTGCTCAAGAGATAGAATGGAAAGAAATCTCATTAGCCTTGGCAAAGAAGATTTGCTCGAAATTCTTGAAGACAAACAGGGGGCAGAATTGAACTGCCATTTCTGCAACAAAAAGTATAATTTTACCCATGATGACTTGGAAAAACTGGTTAAAAAAGCCACAAAATAGTCATGAAATGCCCATGAAATAGCCCGTTTATGGCATTAAATATTTATTTAAACTCATTCGCAAATGTGTGAAAAATAGAGTATTGTGAAGTATGGTAAGAATAATTTTTTTATTTTAACAAAAAAGTTATTGACTTTAAAACACTTTTTTTGTATACTATCAATTGTCGCTCACGGAAATTCTTTGGGAGCTTAGCTCAGCTGGGAGAGCATCTGCCTTACAAGCAGAGGGTCATAGGTTCGAGCCCTATAGTTCCCACCAAGTTTCCGTTAGCGATATAATTGGCCCGGTAGTTCAGTTGGTTAGAATGCCAGCCTGTCACGCTGGAGGTCGAGGGTTCGAGCCCCTTCCGGGTCGCCAATTTGCCCAGATAGCTCAGTCGGTAGAGCAAGGGACTGAAAATCCCTGTGTCGTTGGTTCGATTCCGACTCTGGGCACCAAAGGATTTTTGTATATCAAAAATCCTAAGATGCGGGTTTAACTCAGCGGTAGAGTGTCACCTTGCCAAGGTGAAAGTCGCGAGTTCAAATCTCGTAACCCGCTCCATTTTGAAACAGAGAACTTATAGTTGTCTGTTTCAAAACATCTGGCGCCATAGCCAAGTGGTAAGGCAGAAGTCTGCAAAACTTTTATTCCCCAGTTCAAGTCTGGGTGGCGCCTCCAAATCATCACAATATATGTGATACAACAAAAGCTCCTGATTTCAGGAGCTTTTGTTGTTTTTGCGTATTTTCTGAATTAAAATCCCATAGATTGTCCTCTACCGAAAACTGTTAATTCATTGCTGGAATACATTAACAATTAACTATGTTGTTTTACATTTCCCTGGTATTGGGCTTACTGTTATTGCCCGCTGATTTAGATTTAGAATTTGATGAAACATTAATTGACGTCACTATAACATATCCAATGTTTGGTAGTGGCGTTAATGCTTTTTATATATAATAAAAGATTAAGCGGAATGGCTACAGAAAAAGCCACCAATGTTCATCTTCTTCATAATATCTTCACACAAAACTGTTATGATTACCGCAAAAAGTGAAATCATCACTCACCGAACACATATATGGAGTGATACAAGACTTTCTTGTAAATGCAGATTGAATAGCGGATAATATTTTTGAAGGGGATTTATATAGGAGGAAACTGCTATGAGCTTTAGTGCAAAACGTATTCTTGTGGTGGATGATGAACCGAAGATTGTGGAAGTAGTGAAGTCTTATCTTGAAAACAGTGGATATGAGGTTTATGTGGCATACACGGGAAAACAATGTTATGAAACAATGGAGATAATCTCTCCCTCACTTATAATCTTAGACTTAATGCTTCCAGATACCTCAGGTGAAGCGATTTGCAAGACACTGCGGAAAAAGTCCAAAATTCCTATCATCATGTTAACTGCAAAAGTTGAAGAAGAAGATATCATAAAGGGTTTGGGGACAGGAGCGGATGACTATATAACAAAACCCTTCAGCCCAAGGCAGCTAGTAGCCAGAGTAGAGGCTTTGCTGAGAAGAATGGAGTATGATTTTGGTCTCTTGCTAGCCTTTAATAAGGACGATCTGATTATAGATTTAGCAAATTACGGAGTAAAGAAGAAGGGTGATATTATTAATCTCACACCCAATGAGTTTAAATTATTAAGTACTATGGTAAAATACCCCAAAAAGGTGTTTACACGTGAGGAGTTAATTAGCCTTGTGTTTGGACATGATTTTGATGGTTTTGACAGAACCATTGATACGCATATAAAGAACCTACGGCAGAAGATTGAAACAGATCCCAAAAACCCGCAGTATGTATTAACCGTACATGGAGTTGGCTATAGATTTGGTGGTGAGTAAAATGAAGTCAAGTTTGACTACAAAGCTGTCCTTGTCCTATGTACTGGTAATAATCCTGGTAGTTTCCGTGGTTAGCTTTTTTACAAACTTCCTTCTGGAAAATCAGTTTAGAGACTACATTATACAGCAGCAGGAGCAGAAGAATAAAGAGCTTGTTACAATGATTACACAACAGTATAACGATGACAACAGCTGGGGTAGGGAGGTTATCCAGAACATTGGCCTGAACGCTCTAGAACAGGGGCTGATTATTAGGGTTAGTGATAAATCTGACAAGGTTATCTGGGACGCAACGCAGCATAACAATGGGCTTTGTATGCAGATGATTTCACATATGGCACAGAACATGAATAGTCGCTATCGTAACTTCAAGGGTGGGTATGTAGAAACCCAATATCCCGTGGTCAAAGACTCTATTCAGGTCGGAAAGGTTGAAGTAGGGTATTACGGGCCCTTCTATTTAACAGATAATGATTTGAGGTTTATCAATACACTGAATAGAGCTCTAATTGCAGTGGGTATTTTCTCATTGTTTTTCTCTCTGGTATTAGGAACCTTTATGGCTAGACGCCTAAGTAGGCCAATTTCAAGGGTAATTGATACTGCTGAGCAAATTTCAAAGGGGTACTATGGTGATAGAATACTAGAAAAGTCTAGCACAAAGGAGATTTTGAAGCTAACGGGGACCATTAACAACCTTGCAGAGACTTTGGAAAAACAAGAAATGCTTAGAAAACGGATGGCTGCTGATGTGGCTCATGAGTTAAGAACGCCTCTAACTACTTTGCAAAGTCACATGGAAGCTCTGATTGACGGTATTTGGCATCCGGATTCTGAGAGGCTCAAAAGCTGTCATGAGGAAATATTGCGGATTAATCGTATGGTTGGTGATCTTGAAAAGCTGGCAAAATATGAAAACGATAATTTGATGCTTGATAAATCTGAATTTAATATTGCAGAACTGATTGAAAGACTTAGCCATAACTTTGAAGCAGATTTCAAGAACAAGAGGATTGAAGTTATCATTGAAATACATGACGAAATGCTATATGCAGACAAGGACAAAATCAGTCAGGTATTGGTAAACCTTTTATCCAACGCTTTAAAATATACCCCTGAAGGTGGTACGGTCAAGATATCAGCACGAAGGCACGATAAAGCACTAGAGATAAGCGTGAAAGACAATGGTATTGGGATAGGTCAAGAAGATTTACCTTATATATTTGAACGTTTTTATCGTGTTGATAAGTCTCGAAACAGACTAACTGGAGGGGCAGGGATTGGACTAACCATTGCCAAAGCCATTGTGGATGCGCATAAGGGCAATCTCACTGTAAGAAGTGAGCCAGAACAGGGAACAGAATTTATTGTAGTCTTACCCAAATAAGAGGTTTAAATGCCAGAATTCCTATTTAAATAATATTCTTCATAATTTCTTCACATAAGTTTTGTAAAATCATCCATGTCATACAGACAAAATTTTTTGTAAAGGGGTTAGTCATATGAGCGATGTAATGACACATTATATGGAATTACTGGCAACAAATCAGCCATGGAACCTTCTGATATTTATGGCAGTTCCGGTTATCTGCGCAGAAACTCTTGCAATTTCAGAGTTGATTATCCTTTTCACCAGAAATTTGACCGGTAAAGCAAAAGCAGTCAGTAAAGTAACTGGTACTTTTGCAGGTTTATATTTCTTGGGTGTTTTTATTTACCTATTTATCAGCACTGTTATTCCGCTTACTATCAATGGAGGATGGAGAGGGCCTGTTGACGTTATAGCTGTTGGTTTCTACCTTTCGGGCATCATTCCCTTTCTTGGGATAGCGCTCCTTGAGATTGGTGCTATTGGGAGAAATAGAGATGAAATAGGCAAACTAAAATTACACGCAATATTTATTGGTGTATTTCTTGTAGTGGCGCACATAGCGATGATATTTGGAATGCTAAGTCCCGACTTACATATGATGATGGATATGTAATTAACCTTCATTTGCTAAAGGCTGCAATAAAGTTTATACCTATTCTTTACTGGGTTATTGTTATTAAGAACTTTAGATTTTTGATATGCTCCCTTATGGTATACAGTTAAAACTGTTACTAAAAGGAGGGCATATTTTTTATGAGACGAATAATAGACGAGAAATTGAAATATGTTTTCAAAAGGAAGGAAATTCAGTACTCACACCCCAATCAAATTTTGGTATGTGTAAATATTTCAATGTGACTCCATGTGACTAAGCCTTTTTTTTATCTTTATATTGTTATTTTGTTACATATGATATAATATTATCGAAGAGAGTCACATATAGAAAGAGGGCCATTAATACTAATGGTCTAAGCAAAGGGGATCATTAAAATGTTCAAAAAGAAAATTCTTATTGTTGATGATACCGAGCTAATGCAGAAACTTATATCCGACATATTAATTGCAGCAGATTATGATATTATTACGGCGTCAAATGGAGTTGAAGGGTTAAAAAAGGTTCGTGCCGAAAAGCCAGATTTGGTTCTTTTGGACGTAATTATGCCAGAGATGGATGGGTTTGAAGTATGTAGGACATTAAGGGCAGACGATGGAAATAATCTAATGCCTATCATTATGCTTACATCCCAAGAACAAGAAGATGATAAGGTGGCAGGGCTGGAGTTGGGTGCTGATGATTATATCATTAAGCCTTTTAATCCTAGGGAGTTATTAAGCAGAGTTAGGAATACTCTTCGAAGGATAGATAGAAACAGAAGGGCAAATCCTCTCACTGGATTACCTGGTAACCTTGAAATAATGGCGGAATTAACAGCTCGCATTGAGAGCAGAAGTCAATTTAATGTAGTGTATGCAGACTTAGATAACTTCAAAGCTTTTAATGATGTTTATGGCTTTGCAAACGGTGATTTGGCCATAAAGATGACTGCTGATATTATTACCGACTGTGTAAAGGCCTATGGCAACCATAACGACTTTATTGGTCATATTGGCGGAGATGATTATGTATTTATTACTACAAATGAAGTTTCAGACAGTATATGTGAAGCAGTAATATCTGAGTTTGACAAAAAGATTGCTACATTGTATTCTGAAAGGGATAGAAATAAAGGTTTTATAACCACCAAGAACAGGCAGGGAGAAATAACAATATATCCCTTGATGACTATCTCTTTAGGTGTAGTTTCAAACCTACACAGGTACATTAGTTCTCATATTGAGATAGCAGAGATTGCTGCTGAGCTAAAGAAATGTGCTAAGTCATTTCAGGGCAGTATTTATGTAAGGGATAGAAGAACATACTAATATATATAATAATTTCTTGGAGAGACTTATGAAAAAATATTTACAGGGCAGTTGGAATGTAATAAAAAATTATTTGTTTGGAATGCTTTTTTTCTATATTTTCTACATCGGCTTTTATGGTAAATCAACACTTTTTTCTATTGCAATCTATATAATAATGGTACTTCTTATTTATAATGAGATGGCTCATTATGTCGGTAAGGATAAGAGAAAATTTGGCAAAAACACATTGTTTGATGGTGCAATCTATGGACTTATAGCAATAGTTCCATTCGCTTTAATACAGATAATAATCTATTTCCTTAACTTTGATTTTACATGGATTAAATTTGATGTTTTTAAGATGACAATGATCAAAGGTTTTATGGCTCCTATGCTTTTTATAATTAAGGGTTTGGGAAACACCATCTGGGCCTATATGGTAGGTTGGGCATCTTTAATAGTATTTTCATTTTTAGGGTATTTTGCTGGATATAAAGGCTTTGACCTCTCAATGCATTTAAGAAAGCTAGTTGGCTTAGCACCAAAGAAACCACAACCAAAGAAAGGTATTAGAAGATGAAATTGAGTCGCACAATTTGTGCTAGTTACAATAAAGCAATTGAAGATGGTTTTAATGCTTACCTTGAGAAAAATGCAACTTCTGAAAAATGTGATTTAAGGATAGATGAAGGAAAGCTCATTAATGAAATAGAAGGTAAATGGTTGGATAAAACAATAGAAGGTATGGGTACTACAGCAAGACAATATATTGAATCTATAGATGGCTTTGAGGACGTTATAGATTTTTTTATTGAGTTTGCAGAATTATCAGATGTCGGGGTACCTGATATAGTTTTGGACAAACTGAAAAAGTATCCTAAAGAAGCATCGGATAAGCTATTTTCATTTGTATTAAATTTATTTGACCAACAAAAACCTGAAAACAACATTGCAGCTTCCCAGGCAGTATATGCAATAGGAAGCTTAGGAACGCCAGAATACAGTAAGCTTTTGCCACAGTTGCTAAATAAGACCTACGATAATGAAATGCTTTCTGAATCAGTTTGTGCTGCTATCTCAGAGTATGGTGCTGATGCCCTTGATGACATTATTGAGGCATATTGCAATAGCACAAATAACGAAGTAAAGCAATATCTCTTAACCTGCGTTGTTGAAGCTACAAGGGAACAAAAATCAGATAAGGCTTTTTACTTCCTTAAAGAGGCGTTCAGGCAATCTGGTAATATACAAGTAGAGCTTGAGGTGTTGGGTGACTATGGTGATAGTAGAGCCATACCAATGCTTAGAGGATATGTACAGAGAAATAGAGAACAGCTTAGTAAGCAGATTTTAAATAACTTTTTGGCGGTTATAAAGAAACTAGGTGGAGATATAGACGACTTATTATAAAATATAAAAGTTGATAAATAGATAACCACAATTATATATAGGCCAATATATTTAAGTAGACAAGTCCTTTTTTCGGGCTTGTTTATTTTTTAGTAATTTATATGCATATTAGTACAGGTTCTGAATATTCATATTAGTGACAAACATAATTCCACCTTTAGCAGCGAAAGGAATGATAAACTAATATGATAGTCTTAATCCGCAGAAGAAATTTTTTATTTGTAGCACTCTTACTCTTGCTGTCCATTACGGTATTTGGCTTTGGATTCGCAGTTGACTATGCAACACCAGTATCGGGAGAGTCTCTTACAAAAACAGTTATAATTGATGCTGGGCATGGAGGTGAAGATCCCGGTGCTGTCAGCGATTATTCAGGATTGAAAGAAAAGGACGTTAATCTGGATATAGCTTTAATGGTTAAGGAGTTGCTTGAAAAAAGCAACTACAAGGTTATTCTGACTAGAGATTCTGACAAGTTGGTATATAGCGAAGGAACCAGCAATATTATACAAAAAAGAAAGCAAGATTTGTTAAGAAGAAAGCAATTAATGGATGAGGGTGGTGCTGATATTGTAGTGAGTATTCATCTCAACAAATTCCCTCAGACCCAATATCATGGTGCACAAACATTCTTTCCCCCAAACTCACCTGAAAGTCAAAAGCTTGCCAACGATATACAGAATACCATAAGGCTTAATGTTGATAATGCTAACCAACGGGTTGCGCTAGTGAAAAAAGACCAGATAATAATCCTAAAGAATTTAAAGACCCCTACAGTTATTGTTGAATGTGGGTTCTTATCAAATGCAGATGAAGAAAAGCTACTATGTCAAAAAGATTATCAGAGTAAGCTAGCTGATGCAATAAAATTAGGCATTGACGGTTACTTTTCACAGTCAAATAAGGCTATAGACATACCACAACAGTAACCTTTCTACATAAAAATGTTCACACTGGGGATTCTCCCCGGAGTTTTCAATAAGCACCTTGCGCACATAATAAATATGCCTGCAAGGTGCTTTTAATATTGGATTTGAATAACCCTTCTGATATAATGAAACTTGTTTATGTTTGTAAATTCAATTGTTTGAATAAAACAAACGCTCAAAAATGCTAAAAATGGGGAAGACGTAAGTGATAATTTTAAATTGTAATAATGTTAATTTTCTATACGGAACGGAAAAAATACTTGAAGATGTTTCTTTTAGCCTTCAAGATAACGATAAAGCTGCCTTAGTAGGCGTTAATGGTGCGGGGAAATCTACTCTTTTCAAGCTTATTGTTGGTGAATTGCAGAAAGAAAGCGGCGAGATATACATTTCTAAAGAGAAGAAGTTGGGGTATCTAAAACAGAATTCTGCGTTGGATACTGAAAATACCCTATGGGATGAAATGGTTACAGTTTTCTCCCACCTCATAGAGATGGAGAAAAGTATTAAGGCACTTGAGTCTGAAATAAGTAAAACCACAAATTCTGATAAGCTCGAAAGCCTTATGAAGGAATATGCCAGAACAACAGAGCGCTATTCTTATTTTGGGGGTTACGAGTACAACAGCAGGGTTAGAGGGGTATTGAGAGGTCTTGGCTTTAGTGATGAGGAGTTTTCCTGCAAGGTGAATATTCTAAGTGGTGGGCAGAAAACAAGGCTTGCCCTAGCTAAAATACTATTGGAGGAGCCCGATGTTCTGCTATTGGACGAGCCTACAAATCATCTTGATATCGCAGCTGTAGAATGGTTGGAAGGCTATTTAAAGGATTATAAAAAGTGCCTTTTGATAATATCACACGATAGATATTTTTTGGACTGCGTAACCAATAAAACGCTTGAGCTGGAGCACTGCAAGTGTACTGTTTACAATGTAAACTACTCAAATTATGTAAAGCAGAAACAAGTCAACAGAGAAATTGAAGAGAAGCACTACATGCTGCAGCAAAAAGAAATTGCCAGACAGGAAGCTTATATTGAACAGCAAAGAAGATGGAACAGGGAGAGAAACATTGTTGCGGCTGAGAGCAGGCAAAAAGCCCTTGATAGAATGGTGAAGCTAGACAAGCCAATGGAGGACCCTAAAAAGATTAGGATTAGGTTTGATCAAGCTATTGAGAGTGGAAATGAAGTGCTGGGCGTTAGGGGACTTACAAAGGAGTATCCAGGCAAGAAACTCTTTGAGGACGTAAGCTTCAAAATTCGAAAAAATGAAAGAGCCTTTATATTAGGTCCTAATGGATGCGGAAAATCAACAATGCTAAAGATTATAGCAGACAAACTGGCTGCTACCTCAGGGGATGTGGAATTCGGAGCAAAGGTTTTACTAGGATACTATGATCAGGAAATGGCGGATTTAGATTTAGAAAGTACAATAATTGATGAGGTGTGGAGTGTAAACCAGAAGCTTACACAGACTGAAATACGTTCTGCACTGGCAGCCTTTCTTTTTGTTGGCGAGGATGTTTTTAAAGAAATAAGGGTACTAAGCGGTGGAGAAAAAAGCAGGGTTGCCATGCTCAAGCTAATACTTTCCCAATCCAACTTTATTATTCTGGATGAGCCTACAAATCATTTGGATATTAACTCGAGAGAGATATTAGAAGAGGCACTTGCACAATACGAGGGGACACTATTGATAGTATCACATGACAGATACTTTATAGATAAGCTTGCTACTAGAATTATTGATATTGGTACATCGCCTGTTGGCGACTACAGAGGTAATTATACGTATTATGTTGCTCACAATAAATCACAGGAAAAGATGGCTGAGCAGCAGGAAGTGCCTTCTGAGGCAAAACAAACAAGACTTGCGTCAAAAGAGGAAAGAAGTCGTATCAGGAGGTTGGAAAAACAGCTTTCTGATACCGAAAAGAGCATAGAAGCAGCAGAAAGTAGATTGTCGCAGATTGAGCTTGAAATGGCTGAATTTGCAACTGATCATACTAAACTTGCTGAGTTGCTGGATGAACAAACAGGCCTCCAATCGCAACTGGAAGACCTGTTTGAAAAATGGGCCGATATTAGTGGTCAGCTTGAGTGATAAGGCCCATTGCAATCTTAGAATTATCGTGAGCTTTTGAAATAAGTTGCTCCATAGACTTTTCCAAATCAGCTTGAATGGCCTCATAATTACGGATAATATTATCAATGTTATTCGTAATTTTTTGTATATCAAGATTTTTTATGTTACCTACCGCTGGTTGGTTAATATATTCTAAAAAACCGTCTACCTTGGGTTGATAGCTTATTCCGATAATTGGGACATTCATATAGGCAGCAAATATTAGTGCGTGTAATCTGACCGAAACCATTAACTTTAATTCCTTGATAATTGCAAATACCTCTGATACGCTATGCTTTTCCTTTAGCACGTAAGATTTATACTTCATTTTATCCATTATGCTATATATTGAATTAAGGTCTACAGGATACTCCATGGGTATAAAAAGTGGTACTAGGTTATATTTTTCATAAACATAATCAGCACAATGTGCCATTACTTTTTCAAAATGGTCCTGTTCCTCATGTGAGGTACCTGGGCACCTTCTAACTGAAAAGCCTGCATACTTCTCATTAAAAGGTATTTGCTCAGCTGCACAAATTTCGCTTGCAATTACTTCTTTATCTATTTGAACCGACAACGCAGCATCCGCGGTAAGCACAATTTTTGATTTGTCTATACCCATTTTCAATAGTTCATTATAAGAAATATGTTCTCTCACAGTGATAACGTCAGCATTTCTTAATATACGCCTAGAAAAGTTGAAGTTAAGTTTTTTATTTATGGGTCCAATGCCGTTTGCATAAAACATTACCTTAAGCTTCAATTTACTCGCTAACCAGGCAGTTCCTAAATAGAACATTAATGACCTTGAACTGGTACTGTCCTGGATTATATTGCCCCCTCCATATATAAATAGCTTAGCTCTGCGCATCATAGAAATAACAGAAAACATATTAAGTCTATTTACAGCATATACGCCATAGTTTATAGCAGTTTCTTCAGGGCACTTAGAAAGAACAGCAATAGAAATATCATTCTTTTGCTTCTTCAGGTTGTCAATTATGGAGCGTAACATTGCATCGTCCCCTATATTGCCAAAACCATAATAACCTGAAATAATAGCATCATAATGCTTTTCCTTTTTCTTTTGAGATAGAATGGTTTGATATATCTCAAGTTGTCTATTGCGCATTACTTCTAGCGAAAACTTATTTTTAGTTTTTTCATATATTCTCTTACCAAATAAATGGCGCTTTTGGTGATTTACTGATAGTTCTAGAAGCTGTTCAGCTAATGTGTCAGAGTCACGAGGCTCAAATAGAAAGCCGTTATTACCAGATTCAATAAGATCAGGTATTCCGCCAACTCTACTGCTAATGGTGGCCTTTTCACAACGAGCTCCTTCAAGTATTGAGTAAGGAAAGCTCTCGCTTATGGAAGTGAGTACGCTTATATCCACAATACTCATAAGTTCATATGGTGATTTGAGCCATCCAAGAAATATAACATTATCAGTTATACCAAGATTCTTTGCCTGGTTTATCAAGGCCTTACTATCTTCACCGTCACCACCAATAAGGAACTTTACTTTATTGTTCTTCTTTACCACTTTACTTGCGGCGTCTATCAAGGTGTCGATACCCTTAACAGGATTTAGTCTTGCAGCTATTCCCACGAGGATATCATCTTGTTCAAGCTTACAATTGTATTTTTTTGAAAAAGCCTGTCGTGTTGTTTGATCAATGGGTGTGTTAAAATCTATTCCGTTATATATAATAAATATTTTACTTGGATTGAAGCCCCTCTTTATAAGCATCTTTTTAAAAGTAGAGGAGACGGCAACATAATAGTCAAAAGACCTAAGCGCAATACTATTTGCAAGTCCTATTGTTAAACGTCTAGTAACACTATGCATATAGTCAAGCTTGTAGTCACTATGCACAGTAGTAACAATGGGAATGCTGCAACATTTTTTTGTTGCAAGGGCGTATAAATTGGCCTTAGCACCATGAGAATGGATAAGTTCAAAATTTTCTTCTCTAATTAATTTTAGTATTTTTTTAATATCTGAAAAGAAATTGCCTGTCTTTATTACTTCAACATCGATTCCTAGCTCAGCTGCATCCTCAGCAAAAGCACCTGGCCTTAGACTAACTATTTTTACTTCCATAAAAGCGGACAGTTCTTTGACAAGTGATAATACGTGTACCTTTGCCCCGCCTACATCTCCTCCGCCGATTATGTGTAAAGCTTTCATTATCAGAAACCATTCCTTTCAGCAATATCGCTTCTTTTGTAACATACAAAAATATTTTATCATGGATTAGATGTTTTAGTATAGTAGAAATGTATTATTAATAATCTTATCCTCCTCATTCAATTTTCATGTAATCTTTCTGATAGATTTACGTTCCTTCGTAAAACCATGTTGATATAACTTGGAATATTCTTTAATCATTCCAGTTACCATTCGTGTCAAATTCACTACTGTTCAGTCCATAAACAGATTTTTTAGCAAATTTTATGTTATCCTGTCGTTAAATATATAAAAAAGATAGTGAAAACCAGGTAAAAAGCAAAAACAAATAAATTACTTTGGAGGAATATTAACATGATTAAAAAGCTGCTGAGTATCTTTCTTGCGCTGTGCATGATAATAACCATGATGCCCGTCACGGGCTTTGCAGCATTGGGTGATAACAAAGATGCGGTAGCATCATCAAATACAACCCCCTTTACGGACGTAAAGAAGACGGACTGGTTCTATGACGCGGTTCAGTATGCTTATGGGAATGGGATTTTCTCGGGTACGTCTGCAACAACATTTGAACCAAACGGAACTATGACCCGCGGTATGTTTGTAACCGTTTTGGGTCGTATGGCAGGGGTGGACACCGCAAGCTACAAGGGTAAGTCTGCCTTTTCTGACGTTCCGACAGATGCCTACTATACCCCTTTTGTCGCTTGGGCGGCAAAACACGGTATCACATCAGGGGTTGGTAAAGGAAAATTTGCACCTAATGAACGGATTAATCGCCAACAGATGGCAGTATTCTTTGCACGCTATTTTGAGACCTTCGCTGTGAACTACGACACAGGGGTTAAAGTAACCACGACTCCTGCAGATATCGATAACGTTGCCGATTTTGCCAGGGAGGCCGTTTTGAAGCTGTGGAAGGTTGGCCTGCTAGCCGGTGACGGCGTGAATTTTAATCCTCTGGGCAACGCCACCCGTGCGGAGGCCGCGATGCTGTGTATGAGAACTGATAATTCGGTTAAAACTTGGTACAAGGAGCCTGGAGTAGCAAGCGGGCGCGTAAGCGTGGACCCTGGTACTTCAGAAAAGCCTATTGAGCAACCCGATCCCCCTTCGGGTGGTTCAACGACTCCTGGTGATTCAACGACTCCCGGTGGTTCAACGACTCCTGGTGGTTCAACGACTCCTGGTGGTTCTACAATCCCTGGTGATTCAACGACTCCCGGTGGTTCAACCACTCCCGGTGATTCCACAACCCCTGGCGGTTCCACTACCACTTATTACAAGGTGGAATTTAAGCTGGGGGACGGGAGCGACCCTGAAGTCACCCTGCCGGAGACCAAAACCTATGCCAGCGGTACCGCCATCACCACCCTGCCCACGCCCTTCAAGCAGAACACTGTCTTCCTGGGCTGGTATTATGACAATGCCATGACGCAAGGTGTGGAGAGCGACGACACCGTGACCAGCAACATGACCCTTTATGCTAGAATGGCGGACAGCACCACTATGCTCTCTGAGGGAGGAGCCCCGGACTATGTCAGTTCGACTGATATTGATGTGAGTAAAGGCTTTGCCATTCAGTTGACTACAAATGCAGACATAGAAGATATTAAGGTTATAAACATCTCCAACGGCAATGAGGACGTGACTTCAACCGTGACCATCTCAAACGGCGTGGTCAGCGGTGCTTGGAAGGCCGGCCAGACCTATCAGCTAGAGGTTCTGGACAGCGGCGTCAGCCTTTACTTCAATGGTGCGCTACAGAACTCTGCTATCCGCTACTATAACTTCACAACCGCCAAGGACCCGGTGCTGAATTTGAAGCTGAATAAGGGTCTTACATACATATCAGCGAAAAATGTTCAGATGTTAACAAATACCTCCTCGGGTCTGTATTCTGGCTCAGTGCAGAACGGACGTAGTTCGCTCACCGAAAACACAGATACGGGTAGCTTTACATACACAGAGGCCGATCTCCTCGAGGGTGACACTGTAGCCATCTACTCGGGTGATACAGCACCTAACACCCTGACCACAGCCGCTGCTGACAGCGGTGATGTGTCCTATGTTACCATCACTAAGGTTGAGGGCACTAAGTACGACTTCAAGGTTGCCGAGGCGGACGATGTGTTGTTCACCCCCGATGTGTTGCCAGTGAGCACTACTGCAGACAAGATTGCCAATGATGGTAATAAGCTAACGGTGGACGCCGAGGCACTGGATTTCACTGACGACCAGTATGTTGGTCTTGGCCTGGACTCCCAGACCACCGTGGACGAAGGTGATTTTATCGGTTTCTACACCGGCACTTACGGAGACGAAAGCAATGCAAGTAAATCAGTGACTAGCTACGCCAAAATCATCGACGTGATCTGGAGCAGTGATAAGTCCACCTGCACCATTGACTATGTACCAGTGGATCAATCCACCATTCTGGCTGCCATGGACGCCTATGGCTCCAGAAATCAAGAAATCGAGCTCACTGACTCAGATAAAAAACGCATTGAAAATGAAATTGAAAAAGAGGCTAAAGAAAGCGGCTTTGCCCAAGAGGCCTCCGTGTATCTGGCGTCACTGGCTTTAGAGACCGACGGGTTCCGTACCCTGCGTGACGATATGAATTTGCAAAGCTACTCCTTTACTATGGAGGACGGTGCTGCATTAATCAGGAGTAACGTGGCACTAAGAGACGCCAACAAGGTATCCATTGAGGATTTGAAAGTCAACGCAAATATTAGCAGAAATCTATCGCATTTCGAGGATTCCACCGGCCTGCGTGCGGCGCTGAACCTGTCTTTTAAGGTTATAGTTAATCCAGAAAGTGACAAACAAATTGAGATTACCGTGCAGGCCATCTTCGAGCAGGAAGTGCTATTGGATCTGAATGTAAGCGGTGAGGCTATATGGAAATGGGCATGGATATTCCCATATATCTATGATTACCGCCTCAACGCCAACATTGATGTGGGAACCTATACTGGTGTAGGCATCACCGCCACTGCCCTTTCTAAATCCGCCGGTGACGAGTGGGAATGGGACGAGTCCGACGATTTTGATAATATTGGCCAACAGATTAAGGAACTGATGGAGGAGAAGGAAAAGTTCCTGGGAGAGGAAGTGGACACCGTGGGCGGTGGTCTGGCGGCGAAATATGCCAGAATGCTGGAAAACGAGTCCGACTGGGTGGAATTATTCAACGTCAACCTCTTTAAGCAGGAGAGTCGACTCTTGTTAGGTGTGCTGGTGTTCGGTGTGAGCGTGGACTTTGTAGTCTCCGCAAACATGAATATCACCGTTGGAATGTCCTTTGAGTATGCCAACGCCAAGCGTTATAACTTCTCCCTGCTTCTGTTCCATAAGCAGAGCACAAGCGACACCATTGATCTGGAGCCCGAGCACTATCAGTTCGACTTCTATGTCATGGGAACACTGGGTGTGCGGGCAGGTATTCGACTTACAGTGTACGTAGGCCTGTTTGACAAGGACTTCGCCTGTATCGGCATTACAGCCGAGGCGGGGGCTTACGTTCAACTATGGGGCTATTTCTACTACAGTCTGCATTGGGACGCCGCCACAAATATGAAGGAAAGTTCTTACTCCGGCGCCATGCTGGTAGAGATAGGCATTTATCTAGATATCAAATTCCTGGCCTCGGCTTTTGGTGGGACCTTCGCCTCTAACCCCACCATCTACGAAAAGACTTGGCCTCTGTGGGGGGCTGGAAAAAAAGAGAATGTGTTAGACTTTGCTTATGAGCAAAAAGATGCTCCCGAAGTGGAGTGGTTATCTGTCAAAAACCTCGTTTTACCGGATGACCTGTTTAAAATGACCTATATAGATCTGACCTCTGGAAAAACGGTTGAGAAGGCTTATGCTGACGACGATTTCACAATCAGCTTCTCAAACCCGGCGTTTTCTTATAACAAGAGCACCAATACCCTTACTGTCTCGCCCTTTGATGGCAGTATGGAGGAGTTTGGTGAGATGACACTTATATGGAACGGAGCACCACTGACATTCACATCCAAACCTATTAGCCGAGTCATTCCCGTCAGCTGGTCCAGCCCCACCGGAGGCTACTACATTGAGTTTAACTCCGATGGCGGCAGCATGGTCAAGATGATCTATAAGGCCGCAGGCGGCAGCATTCCAAGGCCTGCAGATCCCGTTAAGCAGGGGTATGACTTCGGAGGATGGTATACCGATAGCTCCTACACCACAGCCTATTCCTTCGAGGCTGTAATGCCGGAGAGCAATACCAGCATTGTCGCTAAGTGGAATCCCCGCAACGATATAAAATACAAAGTAGAGCACTATCTGCAGAACCTTGGCGATAACAACTATACTCTTATGGAAACCGATGAGAAGAACGACGGCACCACGGACGCCCAAACTGCTGTCATCGCAAAGAGTTATGAGGGCTATACGCCAAAGTCCGTAGAGCAGCAGAAGGTTCTGCCCGATGGGTCCACCGTGGTAAAGGTCTATTATGACCGTAACTTTTACACTGTATCCTTCACCTATGGTGAGCACACTGGAAGTGACCCCGCAACGGAGGACTATAATGCTCCCATAACCTACAAAAAGAAATTCGGCTCCACCATCTACGCGCCAACTCTGGCTCTTGGCGGCTACTTCTTCGATGGATTTAGGGACGTTGGAGAAAGCATAACACTGACAGAGAATGTGACCTATGGGGCTATTTGGACGCCAGATCCTAACACCCCCTACCGGGTAGAGCACTACATTCAGCGCACCAGTGGCGATGGCTATGTTCTGCCGGGTCATAATGCCATCCAGAGTGCGACAGGAACAACGGGCGAAATCATTGATTTCAGTGCTATTAAGCTGACGGATTCTGGTCTTAACTACCTCTATGCCAAGGTGAACGGTGAGCAGACTACGGAACCCAAAATTTCCGCCGACGGAAAAACAGTAGTGAAGCTGTACTACGACCGAAATTCTTACACATTGACATACAAGAACGGGACTGAGACTATTGGTACTCCACAGAGCCTCCGCTTTGGTGTGGTACTGCAGGCACCCGATATGCCGGAGAAGGAAGGCTATCAGTTCACTGGCTGGTATACCGACGCAGCCTGCACCCCGGGAAATGAATTTTCCTTTGAAAACAGCCCAACCATGCCGGCAGCAAATCTAACGCTTTATGCCAATATGGAGGCTAAGGCGAGGAGTTATACTGTAAACCACTTTGTGATGGGTACTGATGGTCAGTATCCTAGCTCACCCACTACCACCGATGCTAACCAACCAACTCAAACCGATGCTACGCTGACACTGGCAAATCTGGTTAAAGATAATCTGCTGGCTCCGAACGGTATTGTCTACGTGGAGGGCAAGGTAGGAAGCGGCAGTGCCGTTACCTCTTATCAGATTCCCGCTAGCGGCGATGTGGTCATTAACCTCTATTATGAAAGGAAGCAGCATACCCTCAGATGGAACTTTAATGAAGGTACTCCAAGCGGTGGATACACTGTAGAGGGAAGCGTTTACTATGGCGCTGACATCATCGTCCCAACGCTGACAAAACAGGGCTACCAGTACACTTGGAATGAAGTGCCTACCACCATGCCTGCCCAGGACGTTACTTATACCGCAAACTGGACGGAGAGCGACGGCATTGACTACAAGGTGGAGTATTATTTGCAAAACGCTGATAACAATGAATACACGCTGGATGAGACGGTGGAGCTTTCCGGCAGGACAAACGACTCTGTCTCAGCGCCAGAAAAGCAATACATCAACTTCACCGAGAACACCTCTCATGAGAATCGTCTTATCTCCGGCAACATTGCAGCAGACGGCTCTCTAGTACTCAAACGGTATTATGACCGTGACCAGATTACCGTTACCTTCAGCGTTGGCGAGGGCGGTACTCTGGGCAGCGACGGTGCAAGCAAGACCTTCCGCTACGGACAGATATTTGCGGTCACCGAACCCACCCGCGATGACTACGCCTTTGCCGGCTGGTACAATGGTGCAACCAAGTTTGAGTCCACCACAGTCATAGAGGCGATGAGCCTGACCGCCCACTGGACTGCGGGTGCTGTTAACTACACTGTGGAGCACTATATTATGGACACCAATGGTAACTATCCGACTAACGCAAATTACAGTGCTTCTAACAGCGGTGTGGTAAATGATACCGTCACACTGAGTACCTTGAAGAACAGAGACTATGAGGTTCCAGACGGAATTGCCTACAAAGAGGCAAAAGTGGGCAGCGGGCCTGTCGTTGAGACTGCTACTATCGCAAAGAACATGATTGTGAAGCTGTATTACGAGCGCAGCAAATACACTCTGGACTGGAATTTGGCAGGCGGCACAGCCGACAATACCTACACCCAGGGTGGCGAGATATACTACGACGCTGTAATCACTTCACCGCAATTGACTAAAACTGGCTGGACCTACACATGGGATGTGACGCCTGCTGCGAAAATGCCTGCCCAGCATGTTAGTTACACTGCCAATTGGACAGCAAACAACTATACCGTGAGCTTCAACTCCAATGGCGGTTCAGGTAGTATGAGTAATCAGAGCTTCACCTATGACGAAGCAAATAAAGCTCTGTCGAGGAACGTATACACTCGCGAAGGTTATAGCTTCCTTGGATGGGCCGAGACTTTAAATGGTACAAGGAAGTACCAAGACCAGGAATTGGTTCAAAACCTCAGCAGCACGAAGGACGGAACGGTTACACTTTATGCTGTTTGGTCAGCTAACAGCTACACCATCTCCTATGTGCTGAACAGCGGAATCAACCACGCGAACAATCCTAGTACCTATACTGTGGAAAGCACCGTCACATTATCAAATCCAACCCGCATAGGCTACACCTTCAAGGGCTGGTACGCTGAGGCGGACTTCAGTGGTGATTCCGTGACCGGCATTGCGAAGGGCAGCACTGGCGCAAAGACTTTCTATGCCAAGTGGGAGGAGCTGACCTACACAATCAGCTATGCCCTTACAGGCGGGACAGTGGACGGGACCAATCCTACTTCCTACACCGTCAACAGTGTGGCTATCACGCTGATCAATCCTACGAAGGCTGGCTACAACTTTGACGGCTGGACCGGAACGGGACTAACTAGCAAAACAGTGACCGTCACAATAGTAACGGGAAGCACGGACAATCGCACCTATAACGCAAACTGGACGGCGATTGAGTACGCTATAAACTATGATTTGGGTACTGAAGATGCCACAAACACAGGCAACCCGGCAACCTATACCATTGAGGATGAGATCACCTTAGCAAGACCTGAACGAGTCGGCTATACCTTCGAGGGCTGGTACAGCAATGACCAGTACACTGGCGATGCAGTGACCGGTATCACAAAGGGCAGCACTGGGGAAATACACCTGTACGCCAAGTGGGTGCAGAACACTAAGACTATCAATTATGAAAAACCTGAGCTCTTTGACGAATCCTCTGCATTACCCTCGGCATACACGCCCGGTATTGAGCTGATCCTACCGAAGGTCAAGCTTAAAGACGGCTCCATATTCCTATATTGGTATACCGATAGCAATGACCCAGAGACTTCCAAAATTACTAAGATTCCGGAAAATAGCACGGCAGACTATGTACTCTATGCTATGACGCAGACAACCTCGGAGGCGGACCCCTATATCATCAGCAATCTTGAAGGTCTGAAGGAGTTCCGCGACAATGTGAACAGCGGTTTTTGGGATTACGAGTCTCAATATTTCAAACTGGGTGCAGACATTACGTTGTTTGCAGCGGAATGGGCCGCCATCGGGACAGAGGAGCATCCGTTCAAGGGTGTATTTGATGGAGACAAGGAAAACTATTCCATTATACATGAGACTTCAACAAGTGTAAGAACGAGGCAGGCACTATTTGGTACCAACAACGGAACCGTGAAAAACCTCAGGGTATACGTGGGTGATCTGTATAGTACTAACAGTGATATTGCTGCAATTGCTTTGCTGAACAACAACATCATTCAAAACTGTACTGTAACTAGCAGTGGCACTATCAACAATGGTATTCACTGCGATAACATAAAATTTAACATTGGTGGTATTGCTGCGGTCAACAGTGTGAACGGCAAGATCATCGATTGCACGGTTGACAACGCCAATAATGGTTGGTTCAAACTAACAAACGGAACTACATACACCGGCTATACTATTGGCTCAATAGGTGGTATCGTAGGCAAAAATGAAGGCGAAATAACCTATACGGGTAGTGCAACCCTCAATGTGCTAATAAACTCAAATTACAATAATGTGGGTGGCATCGCAGGCATCAGCTCCGGTACCATAGATGGCGGGAATAGCTCCAATATGCTGGTAAAAGTTGAACTGAAAATGCTGGATACCAGCATTTATATCGGTGGCGTAGTAGGCAATCAGACTGGAGGAACGATAAAAAATATTACAGCGTCCGGCTCGGTGATCGGCAGCTATGTTGGTGGGATCGTCGGAAGCATGGATAAGGGTACCATTACACAATGCAAGGTGACCAATATGACGCTCAAAGACAATCAGAGTAGAGAAGCGGCTGGCGGAATTGCTGGTGGTGCGAGTGAGGGCGTGATGATAAATAACTGTGAGCTATCGATTGTGACCATTACTCGCACAGACATACAAAATTATCAATCCTGTGTATCTTTAGGCGGCCATTATACTAGTGTAACCAAGCCATACAATATTACCATTGGCAGCCAAGTAACGATTAATGGGGTAACCTATACTTCGGACGATTATTTACAGTAAATGAAAAAATTCTCGCGTTCATATCACACTGCCCCTTGCCTTTGCCGCTATCGCGGCAGGGACAAGGGGCAGTGTGGATAGCAGGTATTAAGATCAGAGCAAATAGCTATATAAGAGAATTTTGTATAATATTTCATGGAATTATAACCTCATCACATGAGATTCTAAAAGATAGACCAGTGAAGCTTGCAAAAACACCTTAAATATTGACAATAAAATAACAAAGATGTATAATTACTTTACCACTTTTTATTAAATTCTGAGGTGAAAAGAATGTCTTCAAAAAAAATCTCTATGGCAGTAATAAAGCGTCTGCCTCGATATTATAGGTATCTTGATGACCTATTGTCATTAGGAATAACTAGGGTATCTTCAAAAGAGCTTAGCAATAGAATGGGGATAACAGCTTCCCAAATTAGACAGGATTTAAACTGTTTTGGAGGTTTTGGACAGCAAGGTTATGGCTACAATGTAGAGTCCCTTTACAATGAAATAGGCAATATAATGGGCATTAATAAGGCTTTTAAAGCAATTATTATTGGTGCAGGTAACATGGGGCAGGCTCTTTCAAATTACGGTAACTTCTCTAAAAGAGGCTTTGAATTGATAGGAATTTTTGATGTTAATCCTCAGATTGTCGGTAAAAAAATTAAAGACATCGAAGTTCTTAGTCTTGATAGCCTTGAAGCTTTTCTAACTGAAAATAAGGTTGATATAGCTATGCTGTGTGTACCATATAGTGAAACTCCGGAAATTGCTGATAGAGTTGCTCGTTTAGGGGTTAAGGGTCTATGGAATTTCTCGCCTATGGATCTAAAATTACCGTATGACGTGATAATTGAAAATGTTCATCTCAGTGATAGCCTAATGGTACTGGGATATAAGCTTAATGAAAGATTTGAAAGATAGTTAATGAAAACGGCTGCAAACTTATAGTTTGCAGCCGTTAGTTATGTCACTCGGTTTTATATACCTTATAGCTTGAATGGTTAAGTACTTTAAAGGCCAGCTGAGTATTATACTCGTCCGGAAGTGTGAGTTTCAAACAGCCAAGCTCAAATTCTCGGCTGTTTGAGACATTTATATTCTTTATATTGATACCATTATCACCTAGTAAAGTTGCAATCTTACCAATTATCCCAGGCTCATCGCTTACATCTACCACTAGCTCAAAGGTCTTTGGTAAAAGGCTCTTAGGTGCCTGTGACAAACCATCACGGAACACCTTTGCACTAGTAAAATAGTCCCTTATATATTCACTATTGCTCT
Organism: Bacillota bacterium; assembly: GCA_023439045.1. Classification (GTDB taxonomy): domain Bacteria; phylum Bacillota; class Clostridia; order Acetivibrionales; family DSM-1351; genus Ruminiclostridium. The sequence continues at coordinate 92,043 of JAEXOY010000015.1, forward strand.
CATCTAATCTGCTTCTGAAATCTGATAGAATGTTGGAGAAGCTATCAAGTAAGTCCATAAGCATGCCTCTGTTTGATACAACTATGTTTTCCCACATAGAAGGATTGGAGGAGGCAATTCTTGTTATATCTTTAAATCCTCCTGCAGCCATTAGCTGCATAAGACCGTCACTTGTTTCTTTCTTGTTGGTAAGATTCACAAGTCCTGAAGCAATAACGTGAGGTAGATGGCTGATACAGCCGGTAACCAAATCGTGTTGCTCAGGTTCCATAATCAAAGGGATTGCACCTATTTGCTTAACTAGAGCCCCTACTTTATCAATGGTTTCCTTTGATGTTGAGGCAATGGGTGTCAAAGCATAGTATGCATTTTCAAACATATGTGCAAAACCGTTGGTGTAACCTGATTTTTCGGTTCCCGCCATTGGATGGCCCCCTACAAATTGAGGAAAGTGAGGTAGCTCTTGAATATATGTGCAAATCTCATTTTTTGTGCTAAGGACATCAGTTACTATGGCATTCTTATTCATAGAATTAGCAGCAATATCAATGTAATGCTTAGCAGCCTTAACAGGTATACACAAAAAGAGTAGATCACAATCCCAAAACTCACTAAAGGGCTCCGAAGCTCCTTTATTAATAACCCCATCACCTGTAGCTTGCTCAATGGAACTAAAATTTTGATCAACCGCATATATGGTCAAGTCAGGAAAGTTCTTCTTAAGTGCACGTGCAATAGAGCTACCAATTAGGCCAAGGCCAATAAAGGATATTGTTTTAAACTCCATACTCAAACTCCCTTTCAAGAATTGGAGCTAGTTTACTTATATCTTGACAAAGTCTGTCAAATATCTCTGGGCTAAGCTGCTGAGCAGCATCGGATAAAGCACACATTGGGTTTGGATGCACTTCTACGATAAGTCCATCAGCACCTGCTGCAATTGCAGCTCTTGATAACGGAAGCACAAACTTTGATTTTCCTGCTGCATGGCTTGGATCCACTATTACAGGGAGGTGACTCTGATTCTTTACTACAGGTACGGCACTTAAGTCTAGAGTATTTCTAGTAGCAGTTTCAAAGGTTCTGATGCCTCTTTCACACAAGACTACATTGTAGTTACCTTCGCTCATAATATATTCAGCTGCATTTAACCATTCATCTATGGTTGTGGCAGATCCTCTTTTGAGCAAAACTGGTTTCATTGACTTTCCGACCTCTCTGAGAAGCTGGAAATTCTGAACATTTCTTGCCCCAATTTGAAACATATCAACATATGGAAGCGCTATTTCTACCGCTTTTTCGCTAGTAACCTCAGTTATGGTCTGAAGGCCCGTTAACTGCTTTGCTTCCTGCAAATATTTGAGTCCTTCTTCTTCTAACCCTTGGAAGGCGTACGGTGAGGTTCTTGGCTTAAACGCCCCACCTCTTAAAACCTTAGCGCCCGACTTTTTAACAGCTAAAGCTGCTTCAAGTATCTGCTCTCTGCTTTCAATTGCACATGGTCCTGCAATGAGTACAAGCTCTTTACCTCCAAATTTTACTCCATTGACGTCAACAATACTTGGCTCAGGTTTGAAGGTCTTTCCAGCCAGCTTAAACGACTCTACAATAGGCACCAGCTTCTCAACACCCGGCATTAGCTCTAATGGAATATCCCTAAGGACACTCTTGTCCCCAATAATCCCTATAATAGTTCTTTCTGCACCTTGTGAGATATGAACTCCAAGGCCTGCGTTCTTCAAAATTCCTGTAACCTGTTCGAGTTGTTGCTGTGTTGATCCAGCATTCATTACAATAATCATCATCAATCATTTCCTTTCTGCCATTTTACTTTAATTATTTACTACTCCGTTCTACCGTATTACTAAATATTTTGATAAGGGGTGTGGCACAAGACCACGGAACAGTATTATATTCACCAAAATATTGTAATTAAAGTATATTATAATGCAATATTGGGAATTTATAAATAACATATAGTATATAAAAAAATTTTAATAAAAAGAAGGTTATTTGGGGGGCAGTATAGAATAATAGTTTTTAGTGTAATTTAGCCAAAATACATTATATTTTTTAATCCATTTTTATTTATTTTCAATAATAATTCCTTTATTTAGGTGTTAATTTTCCAGAACCATTCTGGGAATTATCATATAGCATTACTATACCAAAATAATAAGGGGGAATGATTATGAAGGATTATGCCGTACAGAAGTTGCGGAATATTTGCCTCTTGGCTCACGGTGGCGGAGGTAAAACTACATTAGCGGAAGCTATGATGTTCAATACAGGGGTATTGGATAGGTTTGGCAAGGTTGTTGATGGAACTACTACTACCGATTATGATCCTGAAGAAATTAAACGAAAGATTTCTATTAGTACAGCTATGGCTCCATGTGAATGGATGGAACACAAGATCAATATCATTGATACTCCTGGATATTTTGACTTTGTAGGAGAAGTAATGCAGGGTATTCGAGTCTCAGAGGGAGCTATTATACTTGTTTCTGCAAAAAGCGGTGTTTCTGTTGGTACAGAAAAATCCTGGTCTTATGCAAAAGAGCAAAAAATAGCTAGAGCATTCTTCATAAATAAGATGGACGAAGAAAATGCTAATTTCAATAATGCACTTGATAAATTAGTAACTACTTTTGGTTCAAGTGTAATTCCATTTCAGATACCTATATATGAATCTGAAAAGTTTGTTGGTTATGTAGACATAATCAATATGACTGCGAAAAAATTCCAAAAGGATAAGGCTGTTGATTGCCCAATTCCTTCTGGTTTAAATGATAAAGTTTCAGAAATTAGAAATTCATTAAATGAACTAATTGCAGAGACAGATGAAGCCCTGATGGAGAAATTCTTCAGTGGAGAAGAGTTTACTCTAGATGAATTGCTTACAGGCATAAAGAAGGGTATCGCTGAGTGCTCAATTGCACCTGTATTCTGTGGCTCAGCAATGCAAAATCTTGGAGTACAGGAGTTAATGACCGCGGTAGTACAACTTTTCCCATCACCTGATGCATCAAAGATCAAGGCTCGCAAGCTTGGTAGTGAGGAAGTTGTTGAAATTACAGCGGATGCTACAAAGCCAATGTCTGCTTTAGTTTTCAAAACAATAGCCGACCCATTTGTAGGTAAGATATCATTGTTTAGGGTTTATTCCGGTACATTGAAATCTGATAGCTCTGTCTTCAACTCAACAACTGAAAAGAATGAGAAAATTGGCCAGATATTTGTTATGAGAGGAAAGAAGCAGATACCCACAGATAAGCTTATTGCAGGTGATATAGGTGGCGTAGCAAAGCTTTCAAACACAAATACAAACGATACTTTATGTGACCAAGCAAATGCAGTTGTTCTCGATAAGATTATTTTCCCAGAGCCTGCGATATCTATGGCTGTTGAACCAAAGGCTAAGGGGGACGAAGAAAAGATCAGCTCCGGGTTACACAAGCTTCAGGATGAAGATCCTACATTTAAGCTTACAACCAATGCTGAAACTAAACAAACACTTATTTCAGGAGTAGGAGAGCAGCACCTTGATGTAATTGTAAGCAAGCTCAAAGCTAAATTTGGTGTATCAGTTAATCTGGTTGATCCTAAGATTCCATACAGAGAAACTATCAAGAAGAAGATTAAAGTTGAAGGTAAACACAAAAAGCAATCAGGCGGACATGGACAGTATGGTCACGTTTGGATAGAGTTTGAGCACGGAGACACTGAAGACCTTACATTCGAAGAAAAGATTTTCGGTGGATCAGTACCAAAATCTTATCACCCTGCTGTTGAAAAAGGGTTAAAGGATGCCATTGTACGTGGCGTTTTGGCAGGATATCCTGTTGTTAATTTGAAGGCTACACTGGTTGACGGCTCTTACCATGATGTTGATTCATCAGAAATGGCATTTAAGATTGCTGCCAGGTTAGCCTACAAAAAAGGACTTCCTATGGCTACACCTGTATTGCTAGAACCTATTTCAAAGGTTGAAGTATATGTTCCTGACAGCTATATGGGAGATATTATTGGAGACTTGAACAAGAGGCGTGGACGTATTTTAGGCATGAACCCTCAAGAAAATGGACTCCAGCAGGTTGAAGCTGAAGTTCCAGAAGCTGAGATGTTCAAGTATGCTACCGATTTGAGATCCATGACACAGGGTAGAGGATATTTCAAGCAGACCTTTGAACGTTATGATGAGGCACCTGCAATGGTAGCAAATAAGATAATAGAAGAAGCAAAGAAACAGATGGTGGAAGAAGTCGAAGAATAATTAAATTAAATCAAAAGATATTAAAAGACAGCAACTTTTTGGTTGCTGTTTTTTTGTACTTTTGAGTATGTTCTCGGTAATTTTTGAGTATGTTTTCGGTAATTTTTTGGGATGTTTTAGGTATATTTTTTGAACCTGTTTCGGTAATTTTTTGAGCATTATTATCAGTATAATTTTTCAGTAGGTTTGGTAAAATAGGTTTGTTGTAATATAAAGCAACATACTATTGATTTTTTGAAACGTGGGTTTTATAATAAAGATAAGGTCAAAGAAAGTCAAAATCAATATACGAGGTGATGACATGGCTAGACTTAGCGATATTATTGAAGCATTTATAAAACAAATGATAGCTGATACTGACGGAACCATAGAGATACAGAGAAATGAACTGGCAAACCAATTTAACTGTGTGCCATCTCAGATAAATTATGTAATAGACACTAGATTTACCGTTGATAGAGGCTACTACGTTGAAAGCCGCAGAGGTGGCGGGGGACACGTTAAAATAAGAAGAATAAACATAAATAGACCGGGAAACTATTTAATGCACATAATATCTTCCATGGGGAATAGCATATCACAGCAAAGTGCAGAGGTATTTATTAATAATTTTGTAGACTATGATGTGATTTCAGAAAGAGAAGGCTTCGTCATGAAGGCTGCTGTTAGTGATAAGGTTCTTGGTGGTTTACAAATGCCGGATAGAGATATACTTAGGGCAGTTCTACTAAAAAATATGATAATTAGCCTTTTGGACTAATATAATGAATTGGGAGTGTGAGCCATATGCTTTGCCAAAATTGTCAACAGAATACTGCAAATGTTCATTTAACTCAGATAAAAAACAATATAAAGATGGATATCTACCTTTGCGAAAAATGCGCAAAAGAAATGAGTAATACAGAGTTTATAACGCCATTTGGCTTTAATGATTTAATTAACGGTCTGTTTGGCACTCAGTTAAAAAAACAGGAGACATCACCTGTTCTCAAGTGTTCTAAATGCGGAATGGATTACAACGATTTTTTGAAAATATCAAGGCTGGGCTGCTCTCATTGCTATGAGACCTTCAAGATGAAGCTTGATCCGGTCATCAGCAGATTGCATGGAAATGTTGAGCACCATGGAAAGGTACCTGCAAGAGTAAGCAGTAATATTGATGTCTCAAAAGAAGTTGAAAAACTCAAAAAGCAGCTTGCAGAAGCTGTTGAAAAAGAAGAGTATGAAAATGCAGCTAAGCTACGAGACAGGATTAGGGGATTGGAGGGTATTGAATTATGAGCAGCTACAACCAAAAAGGTCCTGAATTTGATATTGCAGTATCCAGCAGGGTAAGGCTTGCGAGAAATTTTAATGATATCCCTTTCCCTATAAAGATGAACCAGGATCAACAAAATAAACTGATTGAGAGAATGCAGCACATATTTAGTAACGTTCCTAAACAAAAATTAGCATATCTCAATATGCCATCATTACATGAAATAGAAAAGTATTCTCTAGTAGAAAGACATCTGATTAGTCCCGATTTGGCAGAAACGAGGAACAATAGTGGAGCGTTTATAAATGAAAATCAGAATATCTCAATAATGATTAATGAAGAGGATCACATTAGAATTCAAACATTATATAATGGTATTCAACTCGAGAGGGCTTATGAAGAGTGTGACGCTATAGATGGAATAATTGAGAAGGAAGCGGATTACGCATTTGACATAAGATATGGCTATTTGACCAGTTGCCCCACAAATCTTGGGACAGGTATTAGGGCATCTGTAATGCTACACCTGCCAGCATTAGTTATGACGGGATATATTAAATCAGTATTGGAAAACTGCAGTAAGATTGGTGTTGCAGTCAGAGGTCTGTACGGTGAAAACAGTGATGCACTAGGAGATATGTTTCAGGTCTCAAATCAGATAACCCTAGGTAGAAAAGAAGAAGAGATTATTTCTAGTATTGATAATATTAGCAAACAGATTATTGATAGGGAAAAAGCCTTGAGGCATCAATTATACAAGCAGGATGTGTATAGATTTGAAGATAGGATTTTCAGGTCTTATGGTATTCTGAAAAATGCAAGAATAATCAACTCAGAGGAATGCTTCAAACTTATTTCAGATGTTAGATTGGGCGTGAGCATGGGAATAATTAATGGTGTAGATATAGTGGATATAAATGACATAATGGTGTTTAGCCAACCGGCAACGCTTCAGAAAATAATGGGTAAACAGCTGTCAAAAGATGAGAGAGATATAAAGAGGGCTGAGTTGATCAGACAAAAAATGTTGAAGTAGAGAGAAAGGAATGATTTGTTTATGTATGGACGATTTACAGAAAAAGCGGAGAAAGCTATAACCTTTTCTCAGCAGAGCGCAATGGAACTTGGACACAACTATGTTGGTACAGAGCATATATTATATGGTTTGGTAAAGGAGGGCACTGGGGTTGCTGCACGTGTTTTGGCGGCTCAAGGCGTTACTGAAGATAAAATAAATAAACAGATAGATGAGTTAATTGGCAGAGGGGATACAGTTGGACAACAGCCACAGGGCTTTACCCCTAGGACTAAGAATGTTTTAGAGCTGGCGTTTAGAGAGGCTCGCCGAATGGGACAAAATTTTATTGGTACTGAACATCTGCTGCTTGGAATTGTTAAAGAAGGAGAAAGTGTTGCCGTAAGAATAATGATTGATCTGGGTGTTGACCCGCAAAAGTTGCTCAATGAGCTTACAAAGATGCTTAGTGAAGAAGCACCTGGCGCAACAGGTACTCCAAAGACGCATAGCACCAGCAACAATACCCCAACCCTAAACCAATTTGGCAGAGATTTAACTGATATGGCAAGAGAGGGCAAGTTTGATCCTGTCATTGGTAGAGATAGTGAGATTGAGAGGGTTATACAGATACTCAGCAGAAGAACAAAGAACAATCCGTGCCTTATAGGTGAACCCGGAGTAGGTAAAACAGCCATAGCAGAGGGGCTTGCCCAAAGGATTGTGGAAGGAAATATCCCTGAGATTCTGCGAGACAAGAGGGTTGTAACCCTTGACTTATCCTCAATGGTTGCGGGCGCAAAGTACAGAGGTGAATTTGAGGATAGACTCAAAAAGGCAATGGAGGAAATAAGAAAAGCCGGAAATGTCATTTTATTTATTGATGAAATGCATACTATGGTTGGTGCTGGTGCGGCAGAAGGTGCTATTGATGCATCAAATATACTTAAGCCATCATTATCTCGCGGAGAGATACAGGTTATTGGCGCAACTACTCTAAATGAATATAGGAAACATATTGAAAAGGATGCTGCACTAGAAAGAAGATTCCAACCAATAACAGTTGGTGAACCTTCCTCAGATGAAGCACTTGAGATACTAAAGGGAGTACGGGATAAGTACGAGGCTCATCACCGTGTAAAAATAACAGATGATGCACTAGAAGCAGCAGTTAAATTTTCTGACAGATATATAACCGATAGGTTTTTACCTGATAAAGCTATTGACTTAGTAGATGAGGCAGCATCAAGGGTAAGACTAAAGACCTTTACTGCTCCTCCTGATATTAAGGATATGGAGGAAAAGGTTCTAAAGCTTAGCAAGGAAAAAGAAGATGCTATTCGTTGTCAAGAGTATGAAAAGGCTGCAAAAATTCGTGATGAAGAGCAAAAAATGAAGGCAGAGTTGGAAAAAATTAAGGACGAATGGAAACAAAAAAATCAGACCCAGACACATGTTGTATCCTCAGAAGAGATTGCAGAAATAGTATCGACTTGGACAGGTATACCCGTTAAGAGGTTGGCGGAAGAGGAGTCTGAACGTCTCTTGAAGATGGAGGATTTGCTGCATCAGCGTGTAATTGGACAAGAAGAGGCTGTTAAGGCTATCTCAAAGGCAATTAGAAGAGGCCGTGTGGGACTAAAAGATCCAAAACGACCAGTGGGTTCATTTATTTTCCTTGGTCCTACAGGTGTGGGTAAAACAGAACTTAGCAAGGCATTGGCAGAAGCTATTTTTGGAGATGAAAAGTCACTTATTAGAGTAGATATGTCCGAGTTTATGGAAAAACATAGTGTATCTAAGTTAGTAGGCTCCCCTCCGGGTTATGTAGGGTATGATGAAGGCGGCCAACTCACTGAAAGAGTAAGAAGAAAGCCATATTCGGTGCTTCTATTTGATGAAATAGAAAAGGCACATCCTGATATATTTAATATACTTCTTCAGATACTTGAAGATGGTAGGCTTACAGACTCTCAAGGCAGGGTGGTAGACTTCAGAAATACTGTGATTATTATGACCTCAAATGTTGGTGCGAGAACTATTACAGAACCAAAAAGATTAGGTTTCTCTGCTGCTAAGGACGAGACAGCAAAGAACTATGAAGATATGAAGAGCAATGTAATGGGAGAACTCAAAAAGTCATTCAGACCAGAGTTTCTCAATAGAATTGACGATATTATAGTATTCCATCCATTAAGTGAAGCTGATATTAAAGAAATTGTCAAGCTTATGCTACGCGTGCTGGTAAAACGACTTGAAGCAAACAACATTAAATTAGAAGTAAGTGAGGCGGCAACTGAACATCTTGCTAAGAAGGGCTTTGATCCTTTGTTTGGTGCAAGGCCATTAAGACGTGCAATCCAAAGCATGATTGAGGACAGGCTTGCTGAGGAGATGCTCGAAGGCAAGGTTAAGGCTGGTGATAGCATAGTTGTAGATCTAGAGGAAGATAAGATTGTAGTAAAAAACAATAATCTGCTGTAAAACTTCATTTTTATATGCATTATAGTAAAAGGTCGGCAGGGCTGATATTTTCTATTCGTAGGTAAAGTTTATTATTGAACTGTCTAATGAGTGATATCTCAGCCTCCTGCTGACCCTTGTTATAAATAACAACAAATTGATTAATATTTATTACAAAATTGTAATTGCTGCCACTTAATCCAGTTATGTTTATATGCTAAAATAAATTACATTGCAACGATATTTTTTTACTACAGGTATGGTAAAATGTTTATCTGGTACAATCAATATAGGTTAAGTGGAGGAAAACTATGCAAAAATCGTATTTTAACAATGCAATTACCGGTAATTCTTCTGTTTTAGCATGTTTTAGCGATAAAGCTGAATTGCTTAGATTGTATTGGCCGGATATTGATAAAAGACAGCAGTGTGATAAGTTTTTATGCGGAATATTTACGAAATACGTTTCAAACAGCACTGTATGGCTTAATGATGCAAGTTTTGAATTCTACCAAAGGTATATTGAGGATACCAACATTATAAATACTACAATTAAAAGCTGGCAACATGGGTTTATTGTAGATGTATATGACCTCGTACATCCAAATATGGATGTACTGCTAAGGCACTTTCAAATTAAGAATATTTCCCAACAAAGCAAAGAACTTGGATTTGTTTCATTTTCAGCTGCAAGCAGTACTCATCCTGAAATGACTTGTTCTTTGTTTGATTTCAAAAACGAGGCACTAATTCAGTATTGTAATGATAACTATGTAAGCATTTTCTCAGATTATCCGGCGATGCAGTATCAGCTCGGTAATTGCTCATATGATGCTGCAATAAACACTTATCTCAATGGTGCCGAAGAGATTTCTATGTCTAAAGATGCTGCAGTTTCATGGGATTTGGGAGTGTTCTCACCTAACGAAACTAAGCATTTTAATATATATGTTTCTTTTGGAGAAAGTCTAAGAAATTGTAAGAATTTAATTAAAAAAATAAGGTCACAAGGTTCAAAAATTATTTATTCAGAAACAGAAGAATACTGGAGAACCTGTATAGCTGAGGCTGCACCAATAAAAAGTAATAATGCTGAGCTATTTAGCTTATATAAAAGGTCTATTTTAGTATTTAAGCTTATGTACAACAAAAGGACCGGTGGATTGATGGCGGCTCCTGAAGTAGATGAATATTTTAGAAAGTCAGGAAGGTATGCGTATTGTTGGGGTAGGGACGCTGCTTTTATCACAACTGCCTTGGATATATGCGGAATGTCTCATTGTGTAGACAATTTTTATAAATGGGCTGTAAATACTCAGGACGAGGACGGAAGCTGGCAACAACGCTATCATATGGACGGCAATCTTGCTCCATGCTGGGGACTTCAGATTGATGAAACAGCAAGCATTATTTGGGGAATGCTTTCTCACTATTATATAACCGGAAGCCGAGAATTTTTGGAGTATGTTTGGGATAACGTTGAAGCGGCAATAAACTTTTTACTAGACTTTATTGACTCTGATACTGGTCTGCCAAAACCAAGTTTTGATTTGTGGGAAGAAAGGCTAGGAGAACATGCATATTCCAGTGCCGCAGTACATGCAGGAATAGTATCGGGAGCCAAGATAGCACACATTCTCAATAAGCCAACTGAAATAAGTAAGAAATGGAATATTGCAGCAGACAAGCTAAAGGAAGCTATAGAGGATAGATTCTGGAAAGAAGATTATAAGCGGTTTATAAGAAGCATTAAGGTAAAGCTCAACGGTTTTGGTCCAGAGAGCTCCAACGATACCGAGATAATTACCGTGAATAATAAGGGATATACAAAGGACGTTACAAAAGAGGATTGGAAGGTAGATGTAAGTCTAGTGGGGATTTCAGTACCTTTTGATGTATATTCTTCAGAGGACCCCAAAATTAGGAGTACTGTGGAGCTTATCGAAAAAGTGTTAACCTGCAACGATGTGGGAGGCATAAAGCGGTACGAAAATGATGACTACATGGGGGGGAATCCATGGATTTTAACTACTCTATGGCTAGCTCTTTATCATGTAAAAAACAGAGATTATGATAAGGCTAAAAAATACATTAATTGGTCAGCTGCAGGTAAGACGGAAATGGGGATGCTACCTGAGCAGATTAATAAATACACCGGTAAGCCTGACTGGATAATACCTTTGACATGGTCACATGCAATGTATGTACACGTATACTCTGAGCTGGTGAAGGCCGGTATTATTTAACATAAAGAGGTCTTGTAACAATTGTTAGTAATTTTATCATTAAAATGTGTTGTTAGAGATTTATTTTTAGAAGGAATTGTTAAAAAATTTATTTTTAAAAGGGGTGAGGCATATCAAGACCAAGATAATCTATAAATGCAGCAATTGTGGGTATGAAACCTCAAAATGGAACGGAAAATGTACCGAGTGTGATAGCTGGAATACCTTTTCTGAAGTGGTTGTTGAGACAAAAAAAGCAAAGACAGCTGTAAAGAGACCTGCTAAGCCCATATCAAGGTTAAAAGAGATTAAGGCTGGAAATAGTGACAGGATAGTTACAGGAATAAATGAGTTTAATAGAGTAATGGGTGGCGGGATTGTTCGTGACTCTATAACAATAATTACTGCAAAGCCGGGCGCAGGTAAATCAACACTTCTACTACAGGTTGCACAGGACATTGCACAAAGTGGTATGAAGGTATTGTATGCCTCAGGTGAAGAAAGCGAAACCCAGATTAAAAATAGAGCGGATAGATTGTTCGAGTCCATAAGTCCCAATGTGTGGGTATTTTCGGACAATAGTCTGGACAATGTACTTTCAGCAGTGGAAGAAATTGACCCGGAATTAGTAATAGTAGACAGTATTCAGACCTTTATGCTGGAGAACTTCGCTACGTCAAGAGCCGGCTCTCCTACGCAGACAATGGAATGCGCAAGTGAGTTGCTTAAGGTGGCAAAAAATCCACAAAGACCGAGGGCCGTTTTTATTGTTGGACAAATGAATAAGAGTGAAGAAATTGCGGGATTAAGGTCATTAGAGCACTTGGTGGACGCAGTACTCATACTGGATGGTGAAAATGAGGAGCAACTAAGGGGACTATCAGTATCAAAGAATAGATTTGGCAGTACATGGGAACGAGGGTATTTTGAGATGACAGAGCGTGGGCTGGTATCAATTGATAACCCCTCAGAGTTTTTTATGACAATACGAAACCAAAATGAGTCGGTTTCAGGTTGTGCGTTAACTGTGGTTAAGGATGGCTCGCGCCCAATCATTGTCGAGGTGGAGAGCTTGGTATCAAAGACATTTACACCCTTTCCATCAAGGATTGGTGAGTGCCTTAGGCGCGAGCAGCTCAATACACTGATTTCAATATTGGAGCAAAGAGGTAAAATATCTCTTTACGATAAGGATGTAGTACTCAAGACCTCAGGTGGACTTAAGTTCAAAGAGCCTGCTGTAAACTTAGCTGTAATTATGTGCATTGTATCATCAGTATATAATTTTAGTATTGCGGGAAATATAGCATTTATTGCAGATGTAGGTCTAACGGGGGAGCTAAAAAAAGTTCCAGCTCTGGAGCAAAGACTCAGAGAGCTTGAAAGAAGAGGCTTTGATAAGGTTTATATTGCACAGAATGCTCTACCGAAAGGTACTGATATAAATGGGTTAACAATATGCCAATTCAAATTGCTGCAGCAAGTAATAAATGATGTATTTAAAAAATAACATATTAAGTATGTTAATAATACAATTTTTGTTGTAAAATGATTTTGTGTAAATAATGGGTATATTTGGAGGTAATAGTAGGAGATGAGATTAGAAAGGCAGAAGGATGGTTACTTCCTGGATGTCCTTAGATTAATGGCGCCAGGTACAAGCTTAAGGGAAGGCTTAGAGAATATTCTTAAGGCTAGGACTGGTGCATTAATCGTTATTGGTGATTCACCTGAAGTTATAAAAATAGTGGACGGTGGCTTTAATATTAATAAGCCATATACCCCCTCACATCTATATGAATTGGCAAAAATGGACGGTGCAATCATTATAAGCAAGGATTTAAAATCCATACTCTATGCCAATGCGCTTTTAATCCCCGATTCAACAATAGAAACCTGTGAGACAGGTACCAGACATAAGACCGCAGAAAGATTTGCCAAGCAGACAGGTGAGATAGTGCTCTGCATTTCTCAAAGAAGAAATGTTATTACTCTTTATAAGGAAAACAGGAAATACATACTAAAGGATACCTCAAATATTTTAACCAGGGCTAATCAGGCACTGCAGACTCTTGAAAAATACAAAAAGGTTTTAGACAATTCAATAAATAAGCTAAATGTTTTAGAATTTGAAGATATGGTCACTACAAGTGATGTATGCTTTGTAATTCAAAGAACAGAAATGGTTATGCGAATTGTTGATGAGATTGATAGATATATCTGCGAGCTGGGTAATGAAGGAAGACTCATAAGTATGCAATTGGAAGAGCTGCTACTTAATGTAGAGGACAATGCAAAGCTAGTAATTGAAGATTATGTTGTTAAAAAAGATGGAGTTGCAGTTACCGACCTTATTAAGAGTGTCAGAAGTCTTTCCAATGAGGAATTAATGGATCTTAACAATATTATGAAGATATTAGGGTATGCATCAGGTACAGGGGCACTTGATATTGACGTTTTCCCAAGGGGCTACAGAATAATGTCCAGACTCCCCAGGCTTCCAATTAGTGTAATGAGAAACATTGTGGCACAGTTCTCCACGCTTCAAAATATATGTCATGCAAGCATAGAAGAACTTGATAATGTGGAGGGTATAGGAGAAATCCGAGCAAAATCAATTAATGATGGGCTTAGAAGGATTAGGGAACAAACTCTCATGGACAAGAGGGGCTTTTTCTAATTTGATTTAATAATAAAATGAATATAAAATAAGCCGCTAGCATAGCGGCTGTTTTTTCTATAGGAGATTATTTATCTAAGGTTATACTTTCCAAGCATTTGAATCCTGTCATTTTCCTTTAAAATGATATCATATAGGTTTAGGTCAAGAGCATTGCACAAAGATGCAAGATAGAACATGTTACGTCCCATATCTCTTTCTATGGCGTCACGACAGTTGTCACATAACGAACCTTCAATATGGTTCTGAATAACATCCTGTACCTGGTCAAAACTGGCATCATCAGGTATATTCTGCTTTTTAGCAGTAATTTTAAGACAACCGCACTGGGTGACTGACTTAATAATTGCTCTGTTAACCCGTGAGTTTGAGTCTTGATATTTGGTAACTAAATCCAGTATGCTTCTATTCCTAACCAACAACTCCTGAGCAGTGTATTGAAAATCATCAATAAGAATGTCCTTCATATCTATTGTCCTTTCACTCAAGGATAAGCTTAAATGCTATATTTCATGCTATTATTATTATACGTGTACTGTTATATGCTGTCAAACAAAAACAAATATTTTTTAATATACTAAAAAAAATTACTATAATTGCCATCTTCTTTTGACAAGGCAAGTCCTTTGTAGTATACTAAATTTTAGAGATAATACCGAAAATCACATTGAACGCACTCTTCTTAAGTGCGTTTTACTGCTTTTTGGATATACAAAAGATTAAGACATTCGCGTTATTTTTTGTGGGGGTTGCTTATGTATAACGTTGGGGACAAGATTGTATATCCCATGCATGGTGCAGGTGTGATAGAATCCATTGAAGAGAGGGAAATACTTGGCAGGCGATGCAGCTATTATGTCATGAAAATCCCGATCGGTGATTTAAAAGTAATGATTCCTACAGACAATGTCGACGAAATCGGTGTTAGGGATGTTATTAGTATTTCTGATGCAGACAAGGTGTTTACTATATTGAGTTGTGACTGCAGTGAATGCTCAGCAAACTGGAATAAACGATATAGGGAAAACATGATAAAAATCAAAAGTGGAAACATTTTTGAGGTTGCCGAGGTAGTACGCTCACTTATGCAACGTGACCGTGATAGAGGACTATCGACGGGGGAAAGAAAAATGCTTGCTAGTGCAAAGCAAATATTAATTAGTGAGTTAGTTCTTGCAAAAGGATTAAATCAGCACGAGGTAGAAACAAAAATTGTTGAAAATCTTAATGGCTGAGTTGCTTATTACCTTTTGAAGGAGATTTAAGAGTGCTAAATAGAATAATAACTGTTTCTTTTTCATTTCTTGGAGCCATTACAGGCTTTACAATTTTACGTACTATATTTATTGAAAATAATATTGTTCTTAATACTAACGCGAGGAATGCGCTTTATATATTGTGCTCCTTAGCTTTTTGTGCCTTATTCTATTTTATTGCCAGTAAGATTATTGAATATGTTGGCTCATTTATTGATGATGTTGAAAATAGGCTAGCTTCTATTACATTAGCAGAGCTGTTTATGTGTGCCTTAGGACTAATTATTGGGCTTATTGTTGCAAACCTTGTCAGCATTCCAATACTCAAGATTGAAGTTATTGGTCTACCAATCTCGGTAATGTTGAACCTTCTATTTGGCATGCTAGGAGTTGTACTTGCTCTTCGCAAAAGGAATGAAAATATATTTGATATGTTTAAGGATTCAAAATCAGGGCATTCCAGAAATAGTCAGACAACAAACTATAAAATACTTGATACTAGTACCATTATCGATGGAAGAATTCTCGATGTAAGTAATACGGGATTTATTGATGGGGAGTTTATTATTCCATCTTTTATATTAGAGGAATTAAGACATATTTCTGATTCCCAGGACGCTCTTAGACGGGCCAGAGGAAGAAGAGGATTAGATATATTAAATCTTTTGCAAAAAGAGGGCAAAGTCAATGTCCGCATAGAAGAGTATGATTTACCCGACAACATTGAGGTTGATGAGAAGCTTTTGCGTACTGCCCAAAAGCTGAAGGGAAATCTTATAACAACAGATTATAATTTGAGTAAGGTTGCAAAACTAAAGGGTATAAAGGTACTAAATATTAACGATTTGGCAAATTCAGTTAAGCCAATAGCATTGCCCGGTGAGGAAATGGACGTTCTTATTGTTAAAGAGGGCAAGGAAAATGGCCAAGGCGTTGCGTTTTTAGATGATGGAACAATGGTAGTTGTTGAAAGTGGCAGAAAGTATGTTGGAGAACAGATTCCTGTACAAGTGACTAGTGTTTTGCAGACTTCATCAGGCAGACTTGTTTTTGCCAAACTGAATAAGTAGAAGGGACTGGTTGATATTTTTTCCAAAACAAAGTCAGATTCGCGTATATATGCAATAGTAACAGCTGCCGGCTCAGGCTCTCGAATGAAGTCAGATATCAATAAGCAGTATATTGAATTGTCAGGAATTCCTGTTTTGGCAAGAACAATAATGGCATTTCAAAACTGTGATAACATACAGGGAATTATTATTGTTATCAATGAAAAGGATATTATTTATTGCAAGAAAAACATTATAGATAAATATAATTTGAATAAAGTCAAAAAAATAGTAGCAGGTGGAGCAGAACGACAAATTTCAGTATTTAATGGACTAAAGAGCATTCAATCGGACGAATGCGATATTGTGCTTATTCATGATGGTGCAAGGCCATTTATACAGAAGTGTCATATAGAAGCCTGTATTGATGCGGTATATGAAAGTGGAGCATGCGGAATTGGTGTCAGAGTTAAGGATACCTTGAAAGTTTCAGACGAAAACAATTTTGTTTGTCAAACTCCGGACAGGAGCAGGCTATGGAGCATTCAAACTCCGCAAGCTTTTTTTTATCCTGCCATAATGTATGCACACCAAACAGCAGCAGATGAAGGCTTTATTGGTACAGATGATCTGATGCTTGTTGAAAGAATGGGAACTAAACCCAAAATTGTAGAAGGAAGCTATAACAACATAAAAATAACCACCCCTGAAGACCTTGTGTTTGGGGAGGCTATTCTAAATAATTTGGCTAATTCTCAGTAGTAATATTTTTTAGACTGCTGTTACACAACAAAAGGCCTGTATTCCAAGTCCTTGTCCAAAAGCTGTCAAACCTTCTCCGGTGGTGGCAGTTATACCTACACAATTATCGGGTATATCCAAAAGGTTCGCAATTGCTTTCCTCATCTCTGGTATTTTTGGAGTAATCTTGGGGTAGCTACATTCTATTGATACTGATACGTGAACTATTTTATGAGCCGTTAAGTATTTAAGTGCTTCCTTAACATATATTGCACTGTCTTTGATGCCATCTTTAAGGCACATATCATCACTTATTTTACCCAAAATATTTACACAGGAAACTCCTGAGATTGCATTTGCAAGTGCGTGCAGCACTACATCAGCATCGCTGTTACCTTCAAGCGGTTTAACTCCTTCGAATATTACCCCGCCTAAAACAAACTTTTTATTGGTACTTGGTTCTTCAAATCTATGGCTATCTTGGCCTATTCCAACCTTCATATTTAAGATCCTTTTTGATTTATTAATTTTATATGTTTTATATATTATGTTAAACACTATTTTTCATCAGTGTTAACATTGATTCATTATATAACACTCCTAGGTTTTTATGCAAGGCACACTAAACGATAATATTCAAACTAAAACTAGTTATATTTATGCCAAAAATGGAAATAATATCAATATAAATAGGAGGGGTTACATGAAAAGTAATATAACTAAAACATTAGTAGTAACAATTATATTGAGTCTATGCTTGGTACTAGTACCGCAATCATCATCTGTAGAAGGCTCTTTGGCATATCAGGCAGTTAATTTTAATCAGGCGGTAATTAGTGCAAGTAATGTAAACTTTAGAACTGGCCCTGCAACGACCTTTGATATTATTTGTAAGCTTCAAAAGGGTGAACGTGTTACCGTAATGGGAAAGCTAGGGGACTGGTATGCTGTTTATTACGGTAAAAATGGAAGAGTAGGCGCCGTAAATAAGGAATACGTTAAGGCAGCCCAAAACGAAGTGCAAAATGTAAGTACCAAACCTGCTACTCAAAAAAATACTAAATCCGATTCGAAAAATACGCAAAATAGCTCTGGTACAAATAAGACAAGCAACGAGAGTGCAAAAAACAATATCGCTATAAATTCTCAGGCAAGTACTAAACAAGAGATAGAAAAACCTGTAGAAGGTATTCTGCCAGATGAGCAAAGTCTTCTAGATATGATAAATAGCGAAAGAACCAAAAAAGGCCTTGCAGCTCTCAAGTTTGATGCTGACTTAGTCAATGTAGCAAGGCTTAAGGCCATTGACATGGACAGAAATAACTACTTCAAGCATGATTCGCCTTATTACGGTACTCCATTTGATATGATGAAAAAAGAAGGCGTGAAATTTACTATGGCGGGGGAGAATATAGCGGGAAACACTGAATTAAGCGGTGCGTTAAAAGCATGGATGGATGAAAGCAGCAATAATCTCTTTAATGGAAAGTTTACTCATACAGGAATAGGTATTGTAGATAGCTCCACCTATGGCAAGATTTTCGTAGTTATGTTTATAAAAAAAGGCTGATTTATTCAGCCTTTTTTTATTGACCTTATATCAAAAGGTGGCTTTATTTCAAAGCTTTTATTATTAAGATAATTTAAGTGGTGTGCAGTGGTTGAGAAATTGAATACCAGCTTATATGCGCACAGCAGTTGACATTTTGCTGTATATTGTTTGTTTATTGCGTTAGTACCGTATTTTCCATCTCCTATTATAGGGTGGCCTGTGTGAGCTAAATGAGCTCTAATCTGATGAGTTCTACCAGTAATAAGTTCTACCTCCAAAAGGCTGCAATCTTCAAATGTATCTAATACTTTATATCGAGTTATGATTTTTTGGGAACCTGTGATTTTATCATCCGAAATAAATACTCTGCTAATCTGCTCGTTTTTATCTAGGTATGCAATTAACTCGTCCCCATTTTTCTGCATCTGGCCGAAAACAATACACTGATAGTATTTTTCAATTTCCTTATCTTTAATCTTTTGAAGAAGTATATCCAATGAGTGTTGATTTTTTGCAGCTATAATTAGACCACTGGTATTTCTATCTAATCTATGGCACAATGCAACTTCAGGTCCAAGCTTAGTCTGGAGCTTATCTATAAGTGTGCCCTCCTTCTGGGTTCTATCAGGATGAACAGGCAGGCCCGCCGATTTATTGGCAATAATTACGTTCTCATCATCATATATTATTGAAAAACCTTCTTCTTCTCTACCTAGCAAAAGCTCATCTATAATATAAATATCTATTGAATCCCCAGTATTTACTATGTGATCTTCCTTAATTCTAATACCATTGACCTTTATATCTTTCTTTCTCAAGGCTTTATATAGCATACCAGAACTGACATTAGGAAAGAAATCTCTGATTACTCTGTCTATTCTTTTACCATTGTGTCTGCTTTGTGCGGTTACGTTTCTCATATGTTTAGGAAATGTTTTCCTTTCAAAAATTTATTGGGCTAGCGTAATATAAGCAGTATTGCTTTGAGTGTATCACATCAGCTTGTTAGAATAATTGATTCTACCAAGGAGTAATACTTGCTAGCAATAGCTTCTGCCTCTTCAGCTGATGCACTCTCAGCTATAATTCTGAATGCAGGTATATCAGCATCTGGTAAGATAAGCACCCATCCAGTTTCTGAATATAGCTTAATTCCATCTAGCAACTCCATCTTTTTCTCATTATGTTCGCTAATAATTGTTCTCATAACCATACCTTTTAATTCCCAAGGACAAAAAATACATTTTTTGCTCATATAAAAATCAGGAATTTCGCTTAGCAATTCAGTGACAGATGTATTATTACAACATATAAACTCAACAATCTTGATCAGTCCTGCCAACGCATCAAAACCCAGGCTAATAAGTAGCTGGCTTTCCTTTGTACTGAACAAGGTATTTAATAGAATTTCTTGTATCACTGCATTTGGACTATTTTTGGTACGTTTAATACGACAATTGTATTTTATTGCTAGCTTTTCAATTACCTCTGAACCAGTGAGTGGAACATAAAAAACGGAATTATTAAAGCTTTTGAATACTACAAGTGAAATAAAGGCTTGAAATAAATCATCCCTAATTTCTGTTCCATCAGTATTGACCAATACTAAGCTCTCAGCATTTTTGTCGATAATAGCACCAAAATCTGCATCATGATTTTTCATTTGCTCCATTATGTATGCTCGTTCTATGCAGGAGACTGAACTATAATACATAACATCACAGCCAACATCATGTAGCATGGGTTCAATAATGGAAATAACAAATTCTGATGGTGAGAACACACAAATTCTTGGACGTCTATTCCTTATGCTCGATATATCTACTGAATTTGTGACTGAGCGCATATAATAATTACTAAAGTCTGTTATATTGTTTAGCCTGCTAATCTGTTGCGAAGAGCACCTTTTGAAATCCTCTTTAAAAAAGGAGTTTTCAATTTTTCTTTCTTCGAGACGGCTGATTGCACAACCATGCTTATTCATAAAGTTTACGCGTAAAATGTTTGGATTGTCAATATCATTTTTGATATGTATACCGCCCTCTACAGTAAGAAAATTGATAGCATTCCTAGCGATAGGTGTAAGCAAGCTACTCATGTTATAAACCTCTACACCAACAGAGAGGATACCTGATATAAAAGCATGCTTAAACATTCTTGCACTGTTTGAGTTAGTGGAGCTGACAACTACTCTGCTGCCTAATTTAAACTGAGTACCATATGCCGCACCTAATCTTGTTGCAAACTCAGGAGATATATCAACATTTATGATACCCGATATACCATTTTCTCCAAATATTTTGTTGGTATGCCGGGTTCCCCATATCATACTTCTGTCTATTATAGCCAAAGGTTCTATGATCTTTTCTGGCCATATCTTGACATTGGGCTTGATTATACAGCGCTCGCTAATTTTACAACCTTCGCCCACAACAGCATTTTCAAATACTGATACATAGCGCTTTAGATTAACCCTGTTGCACAAAATTGCTCCTCTTAACTCACTTCCATATTCTATATAGCTATTATTCCAAATAACACTGCGGACTACTGATACATCATTCTCAATGGTGACATTATCACCAATAATGGAATACTTATCTATAACGGTACCCTTACCGATTTTACAGTTAGCACCTAAGACGCAAGGACCTTTAATCTGAGCCGTTGGATCAATAATGCAACCTGGTCCTACCCAAGTATTATCATTGACCTTTTCACCCTCAATAGAAATGCCAACAAAGCCATCTAACACGTCATTTTGTGACTTAATATAAGTACGAACGTCACCAATGTCGCACCAGTAATCGTTCATTATGTATCCATATAAAGGCATATTATCTTTCAAAAGAGAGGGGAATATGTCCATACTGAAATCACTACTTCTTCCAGAAGGTATATAATTAATAATTGTGGGTTCGAAGATATATGTACCTGTATTGATAGTATCACTAAAAACTTCACCCCAACTGGGCTTTTCAAGAAAACCGGTAATATTTCCATTTGGACCTTGCAAAACAACACCGTATTCAAGTGGCATTGATACCTTTGTTAATACAATTGTTGCTAACGATTGCTTCTTAAAATGGAAGTCAAGTGCTTTTTTTATGTTTAGGTTGGTTAATGAATCTCCGCTGATTACGATAAAGGTCTCATCTATAAAGTCCTTTGCAGCTCTGAGTCCTCCCGCAGTGCCGAGAGGGGACTCCTCAACAAAATAAGTAATATTAACCCCAAAGCTTTTGCCGTTGCCCAGATAGTCCTTAATAATCTGTGGATGAAACATGAGAGTTATCCCTATTTCGGTAATTCCATAAGATTTTAGCAAGTCTATTGTATGTTCTATGACAGGCTTATTCACTATAGGAACCATTGGCTTTGGTAAATCACAAGTTAAAGGGCGTAGTCTTGATCCTTCACCACCAGCCATAATTATTGCTTTCATTCAATCACCCCGTAAATGGTAATTATTTTGCAATACAAGAACATGATGTATAATATAATTCAATATAAATTTGTATAATCCTGCATAAAAAGATAATCTATTACACCAAAGCTTTTTTCTATGATTTCTTCTGCTTTTGGCCTATCACATACTTCAATTGAACCTTCAATCTTGACAACTGTAGAGAGAATAGCTCCTGGGAAAATCTTGTATCTGTAATTATTTTGATATACTCTTGATAGACCAAATTCAGTAGCATTAATATTTATGAGTGTAAACCCTTTATCACTTAGTTTCTCACGGGCCGCTTTGGCATCTGGTAAATTTGTAAAAAGCGCAACTATTTTTTCCTGCATAATAAAGCCTCCTAAATATGTTAACTTTATTATTTGCATATTTAGGGATTTTAATAATATTCAAATAGTTAAGCTTAAGCTGGATTTTTATTAATGTACTTTGAAAGTAAAGTACTTATTGAGTAAAAAACCAATTACTGAATATATAACCATACCTATGAGCTGCGCTAAATTCTCATTAATACTAAGATATTCAACCATTATGATAACTAGTATAAATTGTATCAAAAAACATATTAAAAAAACCGAAATAAATCGTATGAATTGCTTATAAGCAGGTAGGGTGCTGGTTTTGAAGGTCCATTTAAAATTGAGGATGAATCCATTGATTACCCCCGCAATATACCCTGCAATATTGGAAATAGTATATGGGGCACCTAGGATATTCATAAGCATGAATATAACGATACCGGTAATTATAGTATTTATAACACCGACAATTCCATATTTAAATAGTTGAATAAAAAAATCTTTGTACTTAACAATAATTTTCTTCACAGATAGGCTCTCCTTTGATGTTTTATATTTTACCACATAATAAAAAAAATAGGTGGTAAAATATTCATTAACGATTTTATTTCTCAAAACTCAGAAAATGTAAAGGACGCTCAAACATGATATTAAGACTTGGATACGTTGCAATGACTCTTAATTTAGAGGATTGTACTCCATCGGGTACTGTGACATATACCTTATATAAAAAACTAGAGTCAGAAGAGGCTAAAAAGATGCGCCTGACAAGGGTAGCAAAATCTAATCTCAACAATACTTTTAGGATTCTTAAGTACAATAAAGCCTTAAATATTGATGTATATAGATTAACCTCAAAGCTTATCCCTCTAGCTACCCATGAAGAGCTATCTAATTGGGATTACCAGCAAGATTTTAGAGAGCAATTTTTGGAAATTGGGGAGTTTATCAAGAAATGTGATTTCCGCGTAAGTGCTCATCCCGATCACTTTACACTGTTAAATCCAAAAGATGAAAGGGTACTCGAAGATTCGATCAAGGACTTAGATTATCATATTAAACTTTTTGAGGCAATGGGCTTGTATGATTCTAAATATAAGCTGGTAATACACGTTGGTGGGGTATACGCCAACAAGGCAAAATCCATAGAAAGATTTAAGGATAACTTCACCAAACTTCCGGATCGAATTAAAAGTAGAATAATGCTGGAGAATGATGATAAATCATATAGTGCAATGGACGTTCTAGAGATTTGTGAAGAGCTTAAAATACCTATGGTACTTGATGTCCATCATCATAACTGCATAAATAACGGTGAAAAACTTGAAGACCTTTTATCTCGTATATATGATACCTGGAAGGACGAGAAATACCCTCCCAAAATCCATTTTTCCAGTCCAAAAAGTGAGAAAGATTTCAGAAGCCATGCTGACTATATCAATGTAGAGGACTTTGTTGCGTTTATTGAGGTAGCAAGGCAGCAAAAAATGGATATTGATGTTATGCTAGAAGCAAAGATGAAGGATAATGCACTTATAGAGTTATCAAATGAGCTCAGTAAGAAAGGCTTCAAAAGAATAAATAACGGAACATTTAATCTATGAACAAAAGATTATACTTTGTTATGAAAGACTAAGTAATAAAAACATAGTCTATAATTTTAATATAAAATTGAAAGGATGGCTTTATTATGGGCAAGGGTAAAATGGTAAATGATAACAGCAAGCTTTCTGTAGCTAATGATCAACTTGGTGAAAATAATGGTAAGCTTGGTAAACAGGAAAAGAATAAGTTGGACATAAAGGAGCTAAAGAAATAAACTTCTGTTGACTTATTGCCGAGACTAAAAAAGCTGGTTGGTAGTTGTAGCATAAAAATATGCTCCAATTCTGACCAGTTTTTTATATTCGGGGGTTGAAAGTATAATTTACAGTTTATATTCAGTAATAGTACATTTCTATGCTATAATAGCTTTATTGCTTATGCCAGCTAAAATATAACACATATGAGGTTACATATGATAACAGTATTATCTCTTAGCCCCGCTATTGATAAGATATATTTTATTAACGAATTTTCTGCAGGAAACCTGTACAGGGTTGGGGAATACCAAATTTCAGCAGGTGGTAAGGGTATAAATGTTGCCAGGGTGCTTAGCATGTTGGGAGTAAGTGCTAATGTAATGGGATTTAAAGCTGGAAGTAATGGAGAATGGTTGCATTCAAATGTGGCTCAGCTAGGCTGCAGTACTGCATTTATTACCGTTGATGGGGAGTCTCGGATAAATAACAACATTATTGACCTTGTCAAAAAAACAGAAACCGAGATATTAGAAGCGGGTCCTGTTATCCATACCCATGACTGGAAGGCATTCTTAGAGCTATTCAGTGAGAAAATAAAGCATGAGAAGTATTTGGTATGCTCAGGTGGTTTACCCAAAGGACTAGACCATTCAACCTATGCACAGTTGATAAAAATAGCAAAACAAAATGGAGTAATAACTATTCTAGATAGTAGCGGGGAGGTATTATCTGCTGGAATAGAAGAAAGGCCATATATTATTAAACCTAATATTAGGGAACTTTCAAATTATATTGGTAAAGATATTAAATCAGATTATGATATATACAAAGCTTCAAAAGATATTATTAAAAGGGGCGTTGGTGTTGTCTGTGTTTCATTAGGACGTAATGGAGCAATGCTTGTAACTGATGAGGTGGCTTATAAGGCAAAGACCGTGGATATTACTGCTGTTAATACTATTGGTTCGGGCGATTCAATGGTGGCAGGGATTTGCTATAGCCTAATGCACAAAAATAGCTTGGAGGAATGTCTTAAGCTAGGATGTGCGTGCGGTGCTTCAAACGCGGAATTTAGCCAGATTGGACATGTTGATATTAAGAGGGTAGGCGAACTATATAATAGTATCGAGCTTGTTCAATTGGATTAGGTAACCGTAAAAGAGTAGTTATTCAACAGGAGAGATGTTCATTAATATAAATTAAGATTACTTACGAAAAGAGGAAGAAACATGGATATTATTAGGCAACTAGTTTTAGAGTTTAATCTTAAACCTTTTCAAGTTGAAAACACTGTAAAATTAATAGATGATGGTAATACTATACCATTTATAGCAAGGTATCGTAAGGAAGTAACGGGGGAGCTGAATGATCAGGTACTAAGAGAATTGTTTGATAGGCTGACATATCTGAGGAATTTAGAGCAAAGAAGAGACGATGTAAAGAGGCTTATTGATGGGCAGGATAAACTGACCGAGGAGCTTATTAAAAGCCTGGATAAAGCCGTATCATTGCAAGAGATTGAGGATTTATACAGACCCTATAAGGTCAAGAGGAAAACAAGAGCTACTCTTGCCAAGGAGAAGGGGTTAGAGCCTTTAGCTGCTATTATAATGGCTCAGCTTCCTTCAAAGACTCCTGTCACAGAAACTGCTTTAAAATATATTGATTCGGAAAAAGGTGTAAATACAATTGAAGAGGCTATTTCCGGCGCAATGGATATTATTGCTGAGGAAATCTCCGACAATGCTGAGTATAGAAAGGCCCTGAGAGATATTATCTATAGGAATGGTATTATTATTTCTTCTGCAAAAAAGGAAGAGGACTCAGTTTATAGGATGTACTATGAGTTTAAGGAAGCTGTTTCAAAAGTAGCAAAGCATAGAGTGCTGGCACTGAATAGAGGCGAAAAGGAAGAGTACCTGCAGGTCAAGATAGACGTTGATACTAATATTTGCTTAAATTATCTAAAGGGGAAAATTTTAAAAAATACTGGTTCGGATGCTACAAATTATGTTGAAAAGGCAATAGAGGACTCATATGATAGGCTTATATTTCCTTCACTTGAGAGAGATATTAGGAATTTCCTCACCGAAGGGGCAGAGGAGCAGGCAATAAAGGTTTTCTCTGAGAACCTAAGAAATTTACTCATGCAGCCTCCAGTTAAGGATAGAGTAGTGTTAGGACTTGACCCTGCTTACAGAACAGGATGTAAAATTGCAGTTGTTGATGATACTGGAAAGGTATTAGAAACAACCGTAATATACCCAACCCCACCTCAAAACAAGGTAGAAGAAGCAAAGGCAAAGATCAAGCAGCTAATATCGAAGTACAAGGTGGATATCATTTCTATTGGAAATGGTACGGCATCCAAAGAATCTGAGATTTTTGTTGCAGAGTTGTTAAAAGAAGTTGACCGTAAGGTGTATTATATGGTAGTAAGTGAGGCTGGGGCATCAGTATATTCTGCGTCAAAGCTTGGAGCCGAAGAGTTTCCTGATTTTGACGTAGCGCTGAGGAGTGCGGTTTCAATAGCTAGGCGACTACAGGACCCATTAGCAGAATTGGTTAAGATAGACCCAAAGGCAATTGGTGTTGGACAGTACCAGCATGATATGAATCAAAAGAGACTGGGTGAATCATTAGCCGGAGTAGTTGAAGATTGTGTAAATAGCGTTGGCGTGGACTTAAATACAGCCTCAGCCTCTTTACTTTCTTATATTTCGGGAGTGTCAGCTACAATAGCTAAGAATATCGTAGATTATAGGGAGCAGAATGGAAGATTTAAAAGCCGCTCAGAACTGATTAAGGTGTCCAAGCTTGGCAATAAGACATTCGAGCAGTGTGCTGGCTTCATGAGAATCCCCGAGGGTAAAAATATATTAGATAATACATCAGTGCATCCTGAATCCTATAAGGCAACAGAGCAGCTTCTAAAGCTGATGGGATATTCAGTTAGCGATATTGAAAACAGAAAGCTGACAATGCTTAAGGCTAAGGTTGAGCAAGAAGGGTTAAGTACGGTTGCAGAAAAATTATCTATCGGGGTACCAACCTTAAAGGATATTCTCAATGAGTTGCAAAAACCGGGTCGTGACCCTAGAGATGAGTTGCCGCAGCCAATTCTTCACACAGATATATTGAATATAGAGGACCTCCGTGCAGGGATGGTGCTTACCGGAACAGTTCGAAATGTTGCCGACTTTGGGGCTTTTGTCGATATTGGAGTACATCAGGATGGGCTCGTGCATATTTCTCAGCTTAGGGATAGATTTGTTAAGAATCCAATGGAGGTTGTTTCGGTTGGAGATATTGTTAAAGTAAAAATAATTGAAGTAGATGCAGCCAGAAAAAGGATATCTCTTAGTATGAAGGATTTGAATTAAGAAATAAATATGGTATTATCTATATAAATAATTTATTAATTGTAGAATATGATATTATCTATCTATATAAATAATTTATTAATTGCAAAATATGATATTATGTATTGTATATAATTTAGTTAATAGTACAATGATTATTATTATATCCAAAAGCTATTAATAAACCATTGATCGAAAGAAGGATTAATAATGAGAGCACTAGGAAATGCAGTTGAACTTTTGAAAAAGAAGCCCTCCATTTTTATACTTACCTTTTTACTTGGAGGCATAGTATGCCTGTTCGAGTATTTGTTTATAACAATAATATATGGGTTTAGCATGTTTAAATCTGGAGGCAGTATTTTTGATGATTTTATAAATGTAATACAGTTTATAGTAGGTGCTGTAGTTGTTCCCACTACCGCTGTAAAAGTTATTATTGCACTTGCCCTATTAGTTTTTGCTTTTACGCTATTGCTTGCGCTACTATTCTCTGGTTTCTTTAACGTTCTTCGCAATGCTTCAGAAGGAAAGAATAGAAGTACTTTTAAAGATTTTATTGACGGAGTAAAGAAGTATTTTCTAAGATTGATTGGTGTAAACCTATGGACAATTTGTTGTTCAATTTTATTGATAATTTATTTGTTTATAGCGGCCATTCCTTCAGCTATAGTAATGGATAATTCATTAAATGGTAATATAAACCTGATTGCAGGTATTTTGCTTATGTTAGTAACTGCTGTTGTACTGTTCTTTAGCTTTGCATTCTTTAGACAGTATATTTCCTTTTGGTACCCTTCTGCAGTTACATACGAAAAAAACCATTTCAAAAAAGCCAAAAGACTGTCAGACATTAACTTTTGGTCGCTTTTGTCAAGGTTTTTGGCGTTTGATGTAACCTTTTTAATTTTTGAATTTGTTTATATAGCTGCCAATTTCTCACTTGCCAATAAGCAAGTAGTGGGTGGAGCTGCAAACACGCTACTTCTAATTGTTAACATTGTATTTAAAACACTATTTTTTGCATTGATGCTGTGCTTTATCTTTGCTTCCTTTAAAGAATGCAATGATAAAAACAAAAATAATATAAAGCTTCCTTAAAATATATCTAATAATAGATAAAGAAGTATAAATATAAGCACTTCATCTTGCATTCCGTCCGTCATTAAAAGTATAATTAATCCGACAAGTAGTAAGTCATCAAAATGAATTTCGTAGTCACCAAATGTAAATAACGCTTTGCCAGAGCCTTTTGGATTTAGGAATGAGCTTAAAAATCCCAAAGGCTTTTTTTGTTTTGGCTCTTCGTGGTGGTGCACTGTTCTTTCAGGTAGAGCTAATACAGGTGCCGGCAAAGCGGGTTGAGCGTGAAAGTTATTGTTTTCTCCTTCATTATGTGAATTCCTTGCATGATTTTCATGCCTTTTATATCGTCTAGAAGTAGAGGAATGTTTCCTGTATGCCATAGCTTCTTATCTCCTTTAACCATGCTAGCTCAAGACTCATCCATCAGCTTAGTAAGAGAACCAAGCTTAATAAGTTTCATACACTTTTGTAACTTTTTTTGCCTTTCATGATTCAAATAAGGATGAAGGGCATTTAATAAGTTGGCTCTAGGATCATTTGTTGTTGCTCCGAGCATATCAACAGCTTTTTTCATCTTCCTGGCAAGCTCCTGTGTATCATCATCACCAGCCGGCTTCCTATCTTCAGAGGAACTGTGGGAGTTTTTTTCTTGGCCTTCTGAAGGTTCAGCAGTTTCATCATTTTTTTGACTTGCAGAAGACATGAACATATTAAGAATGCTTTTTACATTATCAGGCATCCCCCCGGAATCCTTCTGACCCATCATATCGGCTATTTGTTTAAACTTTTTATCAATGTCGTCACTCATCCTTAATCCCCCCCTTCTTTGTTAGAAACATTAATACTGTAGAATGTTATTCCTGCATAGATGATAGTGAAAGAGCTAAGCTCTTTCACTAATCCTTCATATATTCCTTGAATTTTTTGATTATAGCTTCATTTTCTTTTCCTAAGACTTTTTCTAGCTTATCCATGTCTTGCTTTGTAATTTTCTTTTTAATTTCTTCCTTATCGATCTTCATATTCTTTATTTTTTCTTCGTCAAATTCATTTACTTTACTAAATAACTCTTCTTTGTCAATCTTGGATAACTTTTTCTTTAGATCTTCTGAGTCGGAATTCTTCAACATATCAATGGCTTGATTTACTTTGGACTGTACTAATTTGTCCTGCATAAGCTCCTGAATTTTTTTGCTCCAGTCACCCATAAGCCCCATTCCTTTCAATTTAAATACTTAATATTATAGTCTATGCAGCTTTATTAATATAATATGTTACGCAAAATCGATGTAATTGCATAAGGCCAAATTTGAAATAGAAGCTTGGATAAAATACCCAAGCTTCTATTCAAAGTGCCTAGATGGCAGCTGCAAATTAGTCGCAGCATTCTCTGTGGTCACCACTAATGAATATAATTAATAACAGTATTGCAAGCCAGACCAACCAGTCGCAGTCCTCAAATATGTTTGAGAAGCAACCACAGTCATCATTGCAGAATACAAAGAACAATACTGCTAAAATTATGATCCACCACCATCCGCCGTCAAAACAACAACCAGTACCTTTACCATTACCAAAACATCCCATGACTATACCTCCAAAAAAAGATTTAAGATACTGCATATTATGAATGTGAGTACGATGTTGTTACAAAAAATAAAAAAAATTATAACTTTAAATATATGATATAATGTATGTAAAAATCTGGATGGGTAAGCAGTCAATATACATGTAAATATAGGACCCGCTTTTTACTATGTTAAAAAAGTACTAGCATTTGTTAAATAGTGAATAACTTAAAATTAAATATTGATTGAAATAATTGACAAAAAATGATAAAATATGTCTAAATTAAAGGGCTGTGAGGTACGGATGTTTTTAATATTTATTTTACTTTGGGTTATCGCACTTATACTTATCGTTAATAATGGTAGAAAAGAATGGTCTTGGTGGGCGTCTGCTACCTTGTTTTTGAATGGTTTTGGGGGTATTACGGTTATTTTTACTGATAATATTTTACCTTACGTTGAAACACTGGACGAACCCAACTTGCTATTTTTCTGCTTAGCAGCTAAGGGACTTGCAAATGTACTACAGCACTATTTTGCTACATATACCTTAATCATATTTGTGCTCACTTTTACGGACTTTTTAAATACCAACATCAGTAAAAGGCTTAAGCTATACATAAAGGTTCTTTTATTCTTCCCAAGTTTGATGATGTGTTTCTTATATCCTATAACCCCAGCATTTGATCCTAATTACAAAGTTCTATCCATATGGGTGGTTATTTATACAATAGCGGCTGCAGTTATCCTGGTATTATCGTTTTACAAGCTAGAAGATTCTGTTAAAAAGAAAAATACTCTTATTACAATTGTGTTTACAATACCATCCTCAATTGTTTTGATGTGGACCAGTTATCTATCTGTTGCTGTGAATATTGAAAATGCATGGTATTTTAATTTCTGGATAATAGCCTTTCAATTCATAATTTTCTTATATCTTGGTATTAGATATGGCATTCTTGGCATAAAGGTAAGGATAGAAAAAATCAGCTATGAAAGTTCAATGGATATTTTTATTGATGGCACCAGCTATATATCAAATGCTGTGAAACGTGAGACTTCCGAAATAATTAAGCAGCTTGATGAACTAGAAGATGATTTATCAATAAGTACAGAGCAAAAACTAAAGATTATTAGGCAATCTGCGGATAACCTTATAAGTATCACATCAAAAATTGGATACAAGTTAGATAAAATAGAGATAAAGCAAGAGCCTTATGTTCTGAGTATGCTAATTCAAAACAGCATTGATATTGTTGAGCCACATATAAAGGATAAGAATATAAAGATTACGAATAGGAGCATTATTGATGCAACACTGACATTAGACGTTAATCATATGACTGAAATGCTCAAAAATATTCTAATTAATGCAATTGAGGCTATAGACCATAGCGGTGAAATCATTATAGAAACGGAAATTAGAGGGGAATCGTTACTAATTTCTATTTCGGACAATGGGTGTGGTATTAATAGTCAGGATTTAATGCATGTAATTACTCCGTTCTTTACAACCAAAAAGGACGCAAGCAATTTAGGACTTGGGCTAAGCTATTGCTTTAGGGTAATGAAGGCACATAGCGGGGAGCTTATTATCAAGAGCAAAGAGAGTGTTGGTTCAGTGGTTCAAATGTTGTTTCCCATGTCTGAAGTATTAAATGTTACCAGAAGAATTTTTGTAGATATCTAAAGTACAATTAAAATATATTTCTATAAATAAATCTAAAATATAGTTCTGTATTCTTAATCCTTTACTACTCTATTTAAATTAGTGGATTGTATGAATAAATGTTCATTTGAACTGAGTATAGTTTAAAATAGGCTAACTCAGTTCTTTTTTTGTACTCTTGTTTTTTTTGAATTGCTAGAATACTTGTCAAGGCTTGGGCATAAACATAGGATATAAGAATTTAGATAAACTTAACTTTAAAAATGTGAGGTGGCATAAGAAATGCGAAAAACAGTCGGTTTATTATTGGTATGCGTTATGATAATCTGTTTGCTAGGTGGATGCGGCATTTTAAGCAAAGAGACTAGCAGCAGTGATGAGCTTAATCCCGTAAGCAGCGTTACTATGGATGAAAGTCAAGCAAGTAACTTAAAGGATAAATCACCAGTACAGCTATATTTTATTAATGCAGATGGTACAAAATTGATGCCTGAAACTAGATATATAAATATTGCTGACACACAAAAGGGCTCTGATGTTATGGCTACTGCCATAATTAATGAATTAATCAAAGGTCCCGTTTCGGGTAGTGCTTTAAAGTCTTCAATTCCTACTGGTACAAAGTTAGCATCAAATGTAAAGATCAGCAAGGATGGAATAGCAACAGTAGACTTTTCAAAAGAATTTATTGATAAGCACCCCGGAGGAAAGAAGCAGGAGCAGCTTACACTGTATTCAGTAGTTAATACCTTAACTGAGCTTAAGGATGTAAAGAGTGTGGAATTTAAGATAAATGGTAAGGTTCAGAAGGAGTTTAAAGGAAACTATGTAATCAATATTCCTTATCCAAGATCAGAGTACCTAATTGGAGCTTTGCCTGCAGATAATCAAAGCGCTGAAAAGGATACAAAGGAGAAGACTGACTCTAAAGAACAAAAAAATGAGAAGACAACTATAGACAAATCTAATGATAAGTCAACAGACAAGGCAACAGGTAAAACAACAGATAAAGCAATTGATAAGTCAACTGATAAGTCCAATACAGATAAGGTAAACACAGATACAAAGGATACAGAAAAGCCAGAAAGCAAGACCAATTCAAATGTTGAAACCAACCTTGAACTATTAGAATAAAATGTAAATTATTTAAAAATATGGATTAAGCAAAATGGTTGTGCTATAATATATAAACAAGGGTATCTTTTTAAAGAAAAGTTTTTCAACTTTGGCTAGACAGCTTCTTTAAAGGATACCCTTTCTTTTATTTTTATTGCAAAATAGACCTTATGCAGTCTGCTACGTAAAGTATGTCTTCTCTAGTAATCCAATGATTCGTTACAAGTCGCATTTGCCCATTTTCAGGGCCATTTACTTTTATACCAAATTTGAGCAATTCTGCAGCAATATCCCTACCATTAAGCACACTGTCTTCAATACTAAAAAATACCATATTTATGTGTATATCATCTAAATTAATATCAATCCCATTAATGGTACTGAGCTTATGACCTAATGCAATAGCGTTTTTGTGGTCTTCTATTAGTTGCTGAGGCATATCTTCAAGAGCAATTATACCGGCTGCAGCAAGTATTCCCGTCTGTCGCATGCCACCACCCATTAGCTTTCTTTTTTTACGAGCATTATCAATAAAATCTTTACTGCCTGCGAGAATGGAGCCAAAAGGAGCGCACAAGCCCTTTGAAAGACAGAACATGAGGCTGTCACAGTATTGCGCGATATCAGATGCGGAGACATTTAAGTAAGTGGCAGCATTAAATATTCTTGCGCCATCAAGGTGAACAGGAATATTGTGTTGTTTAGCCAATAAGTACACTTCTTTCATTTGCTCAAGCGAAACAACTCTTCCATTGGCTAATGCGTTTTCCAAGCATATAAGACTGGTTTCAGGACAGTGAATATCATTGCCAATACGAATTCTTGGTGCTACGTCATCTGCACTGAGACCTGAGAAATCATTGCTTATTGTTCTGAGCTGTACACCTGCAATAACAGCTGAGGCACCAGCTTCATGTGCAACAATATGAGAATTTTCCCCTAGAATAACCTCGTCCCCTCGCTTGCAATGGGTAA
Organism: Bacillota bacterium; assembly: GCA_023439045.1. Classification (GTDB taxonomy): domain Bacteria; phylum Bacillota; class Clostridia; order Acetivibrionales; family DSM-1351; genus Ruminiclostridium. Next base: position 125,907 of record JAEXOY010000015.1, read on the forward strand.
AAAGCGCCAGCTGGTTACCAAAGGTACCGCTTGGTACAAATAGTGCTGCTTGCTTGCCGGTCAATTTTGCAGCATAGTTTTCAAGCTCAATAGTGGTATAATCATCCTGGTACACATCGTCGCCAACCTCAGCAGTGACCATAGCTTCTCGCATTTTTGTGGTTGGGACAGTAACAGTATCACTTCTCAAATCAATATATCTCATAAAAATGATTTTATCCCTTCAATAAATAATTTCTAGTTTTGATAGCAATTTCTAGTTATTGTAGCAATCTCTAGTTATTGTATCAATTTCTATTTTAGATAATAATTTCTTTCTTCGATAATAATTTTTATATAGTACCCATGACTTTAAAATACAATATTGCCATACCACTTAGTGGTTGCAGCAACCACCGCAAACATGCCTATTTGGGCAATCCTTTTCTGACGACCTTGAGGATACTATATTAACCGACTTAAAAACCGCCTCAAGTTGGTTATCTTGGCATTGAGGACACTTGATAAGATTACCTTCGCGTTCACTCATTTTGGCCATAACATTAAATTCATGTCCACACTTAGAACATTTCAAATCATAAAATGGCATTTTTAGCCTCCTTATATTTATATTAGTATAGAGTTTTCTTAATAAACTCATAATATTTTTTGAAATAATGCTAATAGTATTATAACACCACTACTTACAATTCAAAACGATTTTAATGGTGCTAATAGTATTATAGCACCACTACTTACAACTCAAAACACTTGTAATAATGTATCCAAAAAGAAATCATGGACTTGGAGAAAATTTCTTGAATTATCATTCAATTATTTCAAAAGATATAACATATAAGGTACTAGTAAACTGATAAAAATAAACACAAATAAAATTTAACACAAATAAAAAAATCGGGGAGGAACTTTATGCATACAGTCTGGAAGGGCTCAATAAGCTTTGGACTTGTAAATATTCCTGTGAAAATGTTTGCTGCTACAGAAGATAAGGATATACGGTTCAAGTACATTCACAAGGAATGTCATACGCCTGTAAAATACAAAAAAATGTGTCCTTCCTGTAACAAAGAGGTTGCACCCGAAGATATAGTAAAAGGTTACGAGTATGAGCCGGGCAAATATGTAATAATGACGAACGAGGACTTTGCAGGAATTAAGGCATCGGGGGAGAGAAGTGTTGAAATTCTTGATTTTGTTAAGCTGCAAGAAATAGATCCTATATATTTTGACAAAACCTATTATTTAGGACCTCAGGATACAGGGAGTAAGGCATATACCCTACTACGAGATGCATTCAATAAAACAGGGAGAATTGCAGTTGCAAAGATTACTATTCGTGACAGAGAAGCTTTATGCGTTATCAGGGTGTATAAAGGTGTTCTAGTTCTAGAGACTATTTTTTATCCCGATGAAGTTAGGGATTTTAAGCAAGTACCTGGTGTTCCAGAACATACCAATACAACAGAAGCCGAACTGAATATGGCAATAGCACTTATTGACAATCTGACAACAAAGTTTGACCCCTCTAAGTATAAAGATACCTATAGAGAAACACTTGTTGAGCTTATAAACTCAAAGGTTGAAGGAAAAGAGATAGTTATCAGGAAGGATGTAGAAAAGCACAATGTAATAAGCCTGATGGACGCGTTGCAGCAAAGCATTAAGATGTCACAACAAAACAAAAAAAATACCCAGGAGGAAGAGCAAAAACCTAAAAAAAGGACCAAAACAACCAAGAAAACGGCCACTAAAACAAGAACAAAGGAGCCAGTATAAATGGAGCTCTACATGCCGATGGATGCTGCTAAAAGAGATGATGTAATTGTATCAGAGGACTATATCCATGAAGTTAAATGGGACGGTATAAGAGGTATTACCTATGTAAATTTTGAACAAGAACAGTCCTTAAGAATATTTACTAAAAAGGGGAATGAAAGAACAAACTTCTACCCGGAGTTTGTATACTTAAAAGAGTGTCTGGGTTCAAAGAAAATAGTGCTTGATGGAGAAATAATTGTAGCTGATGAAAATCTCAAGCCTTCTTTTTATGATGTGTTAGCTAGAGAGCGCATTAGAAACATGCGCTCTCTAGAACGATATAAAAATAAGTATCCTGTTAAGTATATGGTATTTGATATACTTTACTACAATGAGGATATAACACAAAAGCCCCTACACTATAGAAAGCAGCTACTCAAAGAGCTTATAGCACCATATGAGAACGATTTTTTACATTTTTCAAAGCCATTTGAGGAGGGTAAAAAGTTATTTGAAAGCATGAAAGAGAGAAATATGGAAGGCATAGTGTCAAAGCTTATTACCAGCCCATATATCGGTGGAAAAAAACATGGATATTGGTATAAAACGAAATTCATAAAGAGAATGCTTTGTGTAGTTGGGGGAATACAATGGGACGGAGGCAGGCCAAATTCTCTGTTGCTAGGAATAAATGGAGAGAATGGATTAAGTTTTATGTGCAAGGCTTCTCTTGGGCTAAAACAGTCCGACTTACATCTGTTAAAAAACTATGCTAGTGAGATATCACAAGAGAATTGTCCTTTTGAAAAGGACAGCATGGGTGAACTTAAGTTAAATGGAACAGCGATAACGTGGACTATGCCCCTACTAACCTGTTGGATTAGCTTTTTGGAGCTAACAGATTCAGGGCAGCTAAGGCATCCCAAGATTTTAGGGTTCACTCCTATGCTGCACACTGAGGCCAACGGTGAAATGCTTACATGAACTGAGAAACTAAAACTCATGCTGTTGCAGCTTCAAATATTAGTTATGCAAACATTAGTTTAAGAGGTACAAGATAATGCCTGCAGTAATAGAAAAGAACTCAAATATTAGTATAAGAGGTACAAAACAATGCCTGCAGTATTAGAAAAGAGTGCAAATATTGAGATAGAAAATAAGCTTATACATGTAAATAATGTAGATAAACTGCTTTGGCCCGAGGCAGGTGTAACAAAGCTGCAATTTATAAAGGAAATGGTACAGCTGGCCCCGTATATGCTTAAATATGGGGGGAATAGACTGTTGTCTACTATTAGATACCCCCATGGTATTTCAGGGAAATCTTTTTATCAGAAAAGTGTTCCCAAGAATGCTCCCGACTATATTGGTAGTAGTATTTTTCATGATAAGGAGTACATTGTTATGAAAAATGCTGCTTCGTTGGTATGGCTTTGCAGTATGGCCTGTCTAGAATTTCATGTTGCATTTAATACCTGTGATAAACCTGATTATCCTAGTTATCTGGTATTTGACCTTGACCCCTCTGAAGAGAATAATTTTGAGAGTGTAAAAGAGGTTGCCTTGAGCATCAGAGAAACCATGGAGTCACTTGCATTAGAGAGCTTTATAAAAACGTCTGGAGCAACGGGGCTGCAAATCTTTATTCCCACTAATGCGAGATATGATTATGACAACGCAAGGAGTCTGAACTTGTTTTTTGCAGAGTATTTTGTTGAAAAAATGCCTAGGCTTCTTACCATTGAAAGGTTCAAAGCAAAAAGAGGAGGAAAAATATATTTTGACTATTTACAAATGTGGCAGGGAAAAAGCCTGATAGCCCCATATTCAACGAGAGCGGTAGAAACAGCAAACGTATCTATGCCACTGGCTTGGGACGAACTAGAAAGGGTAAGGCCTTCTGATTTTACTATAAAAAATGCAGTAAAAAGACTGCACTCAAAAGGAGATATGTTCTCAGACATGTTCTTGTGTAAAAATGAGCCCTTAGATGAAATACTCAAAACCATTTCAAAGGGCAGATAAAGCCATGATATATTAGTATAATTAACAGGATATGTAAAGTTATCTTGATTGTAATAAGCTAATTTTTAACAATGGCTTAAAGAATTATTGATTGTAATAAATAGCAATTTTAGATAAAATGTTTACAGCACTTGGTTAATATAATATAACATTAAGATAAAATGTTTAAAGTAAAAGGTTAATATAAAACTAGAATAATAATACTAAAATTAAAGTAAATTTACTATACTTAGTTGCATGAAAATATTATCATATTGGGGGGACAATGAGTATGAAGGTTTTGGTTACAGGAGGTGCTGGTTATATAGGTAGCCATACATGTGTACAGCTATTAGAAGCTGGGCATGAGGTAATAGTAGTTGATAACCTATCCAACAGCAAGGAAACATCACTTAATAGAGTAAGGCAAATTACCGGTAAAGAGATAACATTTCACAAGGTGGATATTCTACATAGAGAAGAGCTAGAGGAAGTTTTTCTCCATAATAATATTGATGCAGTAATACATTTTGCAGGACTTAAGGCGGTGGGAGAATCGGTGTCAATACCCCTTAAGTACTACCATAACAATATTTCAGGAACTCTGATTTTATGTGAGCTTATGGAGAAATATGGAGTTTATAACCTTGTTTTTTCCTCTTCGGCTACGGTATATGGTGACCCAGTAAGTGTACCTATATCAGAGGATTTTTCTCTCAGTGCTACCAATCCGTATGGAAGAACAAAGCTTATGATAGAAGATATACTCAGGGATTTATATATTTCCAATAACAAATGGAATATTGCAATATTAAGGTACTTTAATCCTATAGGGGCGCACGAAAGCGGACTTATTGGAGAGGACCCTAATGGAATTCCTAATAATCTTGTACCATATATTACTCAAGTGGCTGTTGGAAAGCTAAAGCTGCTCAATGTTTATGGAAATGATTACAATACTATTGATGGAACGGGTGTAAGGGATTATATCCATGTGATAGACTTGGCTAACGGTCATCTTAAGGCTCTCCAAAAGCTTGAAGCAGAGCATGTAGGTGTTAGGGAGTACAACTTGGGCACCGGAAATGGCTTCTCTGTTCTTCAAATGATTCAGGCATTTGAAAAGGCCTGTGGGAAACCCATTTCATATAAAATTGTGCAAAGAAGGCCGGGGGACATAGCAGCATGTTTTGCAAACTGCGACCGAGCAAAAATAGAGCTTGGATTTACAGCAGCTAAAGGCTTGGACGAAATGTGCCGTGACTCTTGGAGATGGCAGTCAATGAACCCAGAAGGATATGTTGTATAATATATCCGTTAGTACCTTATTAAGTTAGTGCAGAAGTTGAGTTAGAAACATACTAAGTAAATTTACAAATGAATTCGGAGGTAATACTATGAACGCAAAACCAACACTTGTTATAATGGCGGCAGGCATGGGTAGCCGTTATGGGGGGTTAAAGCAGATTGACCCTGTAGGGCCAAATGGAGAAATAATTATGGAATATTCCATATATGACGCTATAAGAGCAGGGTTTGGGAAGGTTGTATTTGTGATCAAAAGAGAGATTGAGGAAACCTTTAGGGAGGTAATAGGCAAGAAAATAGAAGGTATTATTGATGTTGAATACGTTTATCAGGATATTAATAATTTGCCAAAAGGTTTTTCAGTTCCCGAGGGGAGAAACAAGCCATGGGGAACAGGACATGCGGTACTAAGTGCTAAGGACGCGGTAAATACTTCTTTTGCGGTAATAAATGCAGATGATTTTTACGGTGCGCATGCATATAGGCTGTTGAGTGATTATCTTACCTCCAACAATGATACTGAGCTAAAGTATAAATACTGTATGGTTGGTTTCATCCTTGAGAATACACTCACAGAGAATGGTCATGTTGCAAGAGGTGTATGCAGCGTTGATAACAATGGTTATCTCATTGACATTCAGGAGAGAACAAAAATTGTCAAGTGTGAGGAAGGAGCAAAATACACCGAAGACGATGTTGTTTGGACTCCTATTGAAGCAGGAAGTATAGTTTCAATGAATACCTGGGGTTTTAACCAAAGTATTTTTACTGAGTTAGAGAATAATTTCCCCAAATTTTTAGAAGCGTCAAAAGACAATATACTGAAGGCAGAGTACTTCCTGCCTACAGTAGTGGATAATCTTATAAAGAGTGGAAAGGCTGATGTAAAGGTACTTTCCTCCACTGATAAGTGGTATGGAGTTACTTATCAGGAAGATAAACCAGTAGTAAAACAATCAATTAACGCTCTTGTTGAAAGTGGAAAGTACCCAAACAGACTGTGGGATGATTTTAAATAATAGCACAAATTTGTATGTCAAGCGGCGGAGGAATCAGGGTTTTTAGACGGACCCTGATTCCTCCGCCTTTTTTTCGTGCCACCATTGCGCCGCATTTACGTGCCGCATTTACGTGCCGCATTTACGTGCCGCTTTTAGTGCCGTTTTTTTCGTGCCACCCTTTTGCGAGCCATTTCTATATTTTTCTGCAATTTATACTGTTTTACTGCAACTTTTTCCAATAGTTGTAGTCTAATTAAAATGTAACATTTTTGTTACTCGTTGACAGTTAAGATATATTACTATTTATTTAAATATTTGTAATTAAATAATCTGGAGGGGATGCATTATTGAGAAGATAATACAGCTAAATGGTGTCAGAAAGGTGTACCGAGTAGGCACCGAAAAAATAGTGGCGTTAGATAATATATCATTGGATATAAACGTGGGTGAGATATGTTGCTTGCTTGGAACTTCAGGGTCAGGAAAATCAACGCTTTTAAACTTACTTGCTGGACTGGAGAAACCAACCAAGGGAGAAATTCTGATAAAGAATATCCATGTAGAGAAGTTGGACGAAAAGCAGCTTATTGTTTTCAGGCAAAAGTATATTGGTTTTGTATTTCAATCATACAACCTGCTTACCAGCTTGACAGCTTTAGAGAATGTAGCTCTTCCGCTTAACTTTAAAGGAGTTCATAGGAAACAAAGAGACATACGGGCAAAGAAGATGCTTGATAATGTTGGACTGAAGGGCTACTACAAAAGAAAGCCCAACCAGATGAGCGGTGGACAGCAACAAAGGGTTGGTATAGCAAGGGCATTTATAGACAACCCTGAGATAGTTTTTGCGGATGAACCTACCGGAAATCTTGATTCAAGAACTACTCGGGAGGTGATGCGGCTTATGGTATCAATGGCCAGGGAAAGCAAGCATACACTGATTATCGTTACCCATGATACCAATATAGCTAAATACGCTGATAAAATAGTCCACATTTTTGATGGGAACATAGAGAAGATTGAGTTGAATGAAAGGTCAGAGTGCCAAGAAAATTTAGAAAATATCAGCACACTCAAATAGCAGTTCTTGAAATAGTTTTTAGGCTAAATACAATTTTTATAAGGAGAATTAGAGTACATATGAAAAGCCGGTATATTGCAGCGGTATTAGTTTTTTTAATGGTAGTTCAAATATTAGGGGGACCACTTACAAGTTCAGCGCAAGCTGTTGTCCCTGAAGTGCGGATTTCAGGATATACAGTGAGCAAAAGCAGTATTAGCGCTGGACAGGATTTTGATTTATCTTTATCTGTTGAGAATGTAACGACAAATCCCCTGGAAAATGTCTTTGTTGTAATAGACGATGGTTCATTTTCACCAAAAGGTACTGGAGCCATTCTTGATGTTGGAGATATAGCCCCAAATAGCAGATCAACTACTGGAACAAAGGCTTTTACCTATGACGGAGGTTCAGCCAGATTAAGTGTAACAATAAAATATTCAAGGGGTGGGAGCGATTATCAGCAATCTGACTATATAAATGTAACACAGGCTGTGCCAAAGGATACCACTGTGACTCCACCAGTGGATACAACAAAGTATGCACCCAAGATAGAAATTACCTCAAATGCACAAATACCGGAAGGTAATGCAGGAACAACCATTACATATAAGCTTCCTGTAAAAAATACTGGACTCTACGCGGCTAGGAATATAGTTGTGTCACCTGTTTTTGAAGATGGGGGGCCTATTGTTCCCAGCTCAATGAATTCCTCATTGAGTATTGAAACATTACAACCAAACGAAACTAAGGAACTAGAATTTACATTTAATATTGCACCTTCAATACAACAAAAGGTGTATTCCATAAAGTTCAATCTACAGTACTACAATTTTTCATTGGACAGCTTTACCTCCACTGTTAACGGAATGATTAAAATAACAGAGGATAATAGTATTCCAAAGCTATCACTAAAGTCCACCTCGACGGATCCTGTGCAGATAGCACCAGGGGATAGCTTTAAGCTAAATCTGGTGTTTGATAATAATGGGAGCTATTCTGCAAGGGACGTCAATATTACACTAAATGGCTTAAAAATTGATGGTATAACTCTTAATGGGACAGCAAGCAAACTAAGTAAGGATATTATTCCGTCATCAAAACAGCATACGTTTACATATGACTTAATTGCTTCACAAAAGATAGAAGCTGGTGCAACAAGCCTTAGAGTGAAAGTCGAGTACAGAGATACAAAGAATAACACATACTCTGATGACATAGAGTTCTATGTATTAGTAGCTGATGTTTCAAATAAGGGTAACCTTGTGATAAAAGATGTTGTCTCACCTGATTCTGCTATGGCTCCAGGTAAAGACTTTGTTATTTCTATGAACCTTAACAACACCGGGCTTTCAAAGATAAGTAATGTAAAAGTAAGCATTGTTGCGGATAAAGAGATTATACCTAAATCGCTCAATACGCTGGTTATACATTCTATTGATAAGGGCGGCCTTGTACCAGTCGAATTCAGCTTAGGTATTTCTGATGATGCAGTGAGTCGCAATTATCCTGTTGCGATAAATATAGAATATGATTTGGGTACAGCAGATTCTAAGCAGACAGCAGTTCAATATGTGGGTGTTTATGTTGAAGGTGAAAATGGTAAATCAGTACCTAGAATTATTATTGATAAATATAATTTCTCAGCCGATATGGTGAAGGCAGGAGAAGAGTTTGCGTTAACACTGTCTTTGCTGAATACTAGTGCAACGTCCGATATAAAAAATGTTAAGGTGACCGTTTCTTCCGATGATGGTACCTTTACACCTGTTAACTCCAGTAATTCGTTTTATATTAATTCTCTTTCCTCTGGCAGTAAATATGAAAAATCGCTGTCCTTTATTTCAAAGGCAGATGCTGCGCCAAAGCAATATATGCTTAGTATTAATTATGAGTATGAGGACGATAAGGGTACAGCATTTAATTCCAAAGATACAATAGGTGTACCGTTAAATCAGCTTCAGAGATTAGTTCTAGGCGAGTTAGCTTTTCCTACCGAGATATATGTTGGAAATCCTGTTCCAGTTGGTATTGAGTTTTTTAATATGGGGAAGACAACACTATACAATCTTATGGTTAAGCTTGAAGGTAGCTTCAGAAGTGAAAATGGAAGTTATTTTGTAGGAAATTTTGAGTCGGGAAAGAGTGATAATTTTGATGGGACAATTATACCTGAAGCAGCAGGGGAGATTAGCGGAAAACTCATATTCAGCTTTGAGGATGAAAATGGTAAAAAGACTGAAATGGAAAAAGAGATAGCCATAAACGTTATGGATCCTCCGATTATGGACGAAGGCATGCCGCCACCGGACGAACAACTGCCCCAAGATCAATCAAAAATCAGTATTTGGATTTGGGTGGCTATAGCTGCAGGAGTTGTGGTAGTTGCAACTATAGTGTTTATCATTATAAGGAGAAGAATAAAAAAGAGGAAGGAATTAATCTTTGATGAATAGCATTGATCTGTTTATTATGGGCTTTAAAAACCTTTTTAGAAGAAAAACCAGGACAATGCTAACGGTATTAGGTGTTGTAATAGGCACTGCTGCAATTGTTGTTATGGTGTCTCTAGGTATTGGAATGGACGAAAGCTTTGAAAATGAGTTAAAGAGAATGGGCAGCCTAAACATGATTACCGTAACCCAATATCAAAATGATGGTGGTCCTGTTGATAAATCCAAGACTGTAGCACTAAACGACAAAGCTGTAGCACAGTTCCAGAAAATGAAGGGTGTAGAGGCAGTTCATCCAATTATTGAAACCTCTATTAAGCTTATATCAGGAAAGTATGTAGCATATGCCCAGGTAATGGGCGCTGATGCAGATATACTTCAGAGCTTTGGATATATTGTGGAAAAGGGAAGGCTGCTTCAAGCAGGAGATAAGGAACAACTGTTGTTTGGTTTTTATGCCACCTCGAATTTCTATAACCCTAAATCCAGAAACTTTTACTCAAGTACTAGTCCAGTAGATGTTATGAAGGATAAGCTGTCATTTACCTTTGATATGAATTATGGAGAAAAGCAAGATGGGGGAGGAGGTCAGTTTTCAAATAAACCCTCTAAAGTTTACAAGACTAAAGCTGTAGGAGTGCTAAAGCAATCAAATGATGAAAAGGATTATTATGTCTACATGGATATAAATTATCTGAAAAAACTTATTAGAGAGAATAGTAGCAAGATTAATACCTATGGTGGCTCAACATCAGGCGATAGCTATTCGCGTATTATGGTTAAGGTAAAAAATATTAATGATGTTGACGATATTCAGCATCAGATAAAGGATATGGGCTATGGCACATATAGCTTGGCTGATATCAGAGAGTCAATGAAAAAACAGTCAAATACTATTCAGATGGTACTGGGAGGAATAGGTGCAATATCCCTGCTAATTGCTGCACTCGGGATAACAAATACCATGGTTATGTCCATATATGAGAGAACTAGAGAAATTGGTGTAATGAAGGTTCTTGGGTGCAGGATGAATAATATAAGACAGTTATTTTTGTTTGAAGCTGCAGTTATTGGACTTATTGGAGGAGTTATTGGAATACTGCTCAGCTATATAGCCTCATTTATATTAAATTCTGTAGGAACAAGTATTTTGAGCCCAGGGAATCCAGATGCAGGACCGGTATCGGTCATCCCCCCTTGGCTGGCAGCGGCTGCAATATTGTTCTCCATGTTTATAGGTATAGTTTCAGGTTTCTATCCAGCAAGAAGGGCAATGAAGTTAAGTGCATTAGAAGCAATTAAGACAGAATAGACAATTTAGTATTGTAAAATGCATAGGCATGTAATATAATGTAAAATAATATAAAACATTGCATTGCTGTAAAAGTATTAGGCTTTTTGGCACAGCGAAAGGAATGGTTGATTAAAATGTATAGTGACAAGACCCTAGTTTGTAAGGAATGCGGAACAGACTTCGTTTTTACTGCAGGAGAGCAGGAATTTTATGCTGAAAAAGGTTTTCAAAATGAACCAAGCAGATGTAAAGGTTGCAGAAGTGGCAGAAGAGATAGTGCAGGCAAAAAGGAATTATATGAAGCTGTATGTGCTGAATGTGGAGAACCTACAAGAGTACCCTTCAAACCACACTTGGACAAGCCAGTTTTCTGTAGCAAGTGTTTCGCAGAAAAGAAGTAAAAGCATTACATATATAAGTACATAAAATAGACATCACTAAGTGCAAAACACAAAAAAGAAAGCAAAATAAAACGTATTATATTATCAAAAAGCTGGCCTTTCATTGGGCTAGCTTTTAATTTTTTTCTTAGCTTCGGGGATTAAAGCTTTTGGGGTTTAAATATTACAAAACAATTAATATCCACACCCTGAAATGCAAAAATACTTTGTTGTTAACAGACTTGTTCACATTATCCACATTCATATATACACAAAACACCTGTTTTGTTGATTAATAATACACAGAGTGTGGAAAACTATAACTAAAAATAGTGCTTGATTGTGTAAAAGAAATATTACGGGATTTCTTAAGAATTAAAAGGGGCTGTTAATATTTTTATTACTCTTGACAGTTCTAGAAGTATTATATATCATTAAATTTAAATATGAAAATGCTATGAACAAGAGGAGTAGGTTGTACAGACTTCACAGAGAGAAGCCGGTAGCTGCAAGGCTTCAGGAAAGTCAACTGAAGGTAGCTTGGGAGTACTGCACTGAAGGGATTTCGTTATTAATATAAAATTTTTACAGCATTAATGGGTTTTACATTATTGATCTTGTAATTTTATGGATTATTACGTTATTGATAGGCTGCAGCGGGTAACGCCGTTATATGTTCTGAGATTCAGATAGTTTTATGCAATGACATTATATCTTGCTTTGAAGTATTGCTTTGAAGATATTATTGTTGCATAGCATCTGAAAATTTGGTGGTACCGCGAACATTCTTCGTCCAAATACTTGGACGGAGTTTTTTTATTGTTCAGCAACTTATTAGTTTTTTATAGTGTCTTTCAAAAGGCAATTTCTTATTTAAATGATAGAGAGGAGTAACAGCATGAAACCTTTAGATTATGTAGCTTTAGTAGTGTTATTAATTGGATTTGTAGTGGTATTTGCAGCTAAGCCAATAGCTAAGAAACTTGGGTTGGCTCAAAAGCAAAAATGCCAGTATGCCGATCAAATGACTGAGGAAGAAGTTGAAAGCTATAAACTTTCAAGAGCCGTCGTTAGTGTCAAAATGATTGGGTTGGTCATTACAATTCCCGGCTTAATAATGTTTATTTTGAGCTATAAGTAATATTTATTTTAAGGCTATAATTGCAAAAATATATGTTAAATTAAATGCTATAAAAAAGCTTAGGAGGTAGTTATGGAGGATACTAAGAATATTTCAAAAACCTATGACCCTAGTCAGGTTGAGGATAGACTGTACAAGAACTGGATGGATAAGGGCTATTTTCATGCAGAGGCAGACCCTGAGAAGGAGCCTTATACGATAGTGATTCCACCCCCAAATATTACAGGTCAACTGCACATGGGGCATGCTCTAGACAATACTATGCAGGATATTCTCATTAGAACAAAGAGAATGCAGGGCTACGCTGCACTGTGGTTACCAGGAACTGACCATGCAAGTATTGCAACTGAAGCCAAAATAGTTGACGCTATGGCAAAAGAGGGCATTTCCAAAGACGATATTGGACGCGAGAAGTTTTTGGAGAGGGCTTGGGATTGGAGACGTGTATACGGCGGAAGGATTGTTGAGCAGCTTAAAAAGCTTGGAAGCTCATGTGACTGGGAACGCGAACGTTTCACAATGGATGAAGGGCTATCAAAGGCAGTACAGGAAGTATTCCTGAGACTATATGACAAGGGACTCATTTACAAGGGCGAAAGAATAACAAACTGGTGCCCTAAGTGTAACACTTCAATATCAGATATTGAGGTTGAATATGAGGAACAGGCAGGACACTTCTGGCATATAAAATACCCGGTTAAGGACAGTGATGAGTTTGTTGTAATTGCTACTACCCGTCCTGAAACTTTACTAGGAGATACTGCGGTAGCAGTTAACCCAGAAGATGAAAGATATACTCATCTGGTAGGAAAGACATTAATCTTACCATTGATAAACAAGGAAATCCCTGTAATAGCTGACTCCTATGTTGATAAGGACTTTGGAACAGGTTGTGTTAAGATAACACCAGCCCACGATCCGAATGACTTTGAAGTAGGTCTTCGTCATGACTTGCCTCAGGTAAGAATAATGGACGACAATGCTATTATGAACGACAACGCAGGACAGTATAAAGGACTTGATAGATACGAGGCGAGAAAGAAAATGGTGGCTGACCTTGAAAGTCTTGGACTGATGGTGAAGATAGAAGGCCATAATCACAATGTTGGAACATGTCAGAGATGTAAGACTGTTATAGAGCCTTTTATATCCAAGCAGTGGTATGTTCGTATGAAGCCATTGGCTGAGCCTGCTATAGAGGTTGTTAAAAATGGTACTATCAAGTTCGTGCCTGAAAGATTCTCAAAGATATACTTTAACTGGATGGAAAACATACAGGATTGGTGTATTTCAAGACAGCTGTGGTGGGGTCATAGAATCCCTGCATATTACTGTAAGGCGTGCGGAAAGGTAATGGTTCAGGCGGAAGCACCTGATAAGTGTACTCAGTGCGGATATACCGGCATTGAGCAGGACAATGATACCTTGGATACATGGTTTAGCTCAGCATTATGGCCATTTTCAACACTTGGCTGGCCTGATAATACGAAGGATTTAGAATACTTCTATCCTACAAATGTACTTGTGACAGGCTACGATATTATTTTCTTCTGGGTTGCAAGAATGATTTTCTCGGGTATGGAGCATATGGGGCAGGAGCCTTTCAAGCATGTATTCATACACGGTATTGTGAGGGACTCACAGGGTAGAAAAATGAGTAAGTCACTTGGAAACGGTATCGATCCTTTGGAGGTTATTTCAAAGTATGGTACTGATGCCTTAAGATTTGCACTGACTATAGGTAATTCTCCAGGAAATGACTTGAGATATACTGACGAGAAGGTTGAATCAGCTAGAAACTTTGCAAACAAGGTATGGAATGCTTCTAGATTTGTTCTGATGAACTTTGATGAAGAGCTTGATTTCAGCAAGGTTGATAAAAATAAGTTCACTGTTGCTGATAAATGGATTTTAAGCAGAGTAAATACAGTAACAAAAGAGGTTACTGAAAATATTGACAAGTTTGAATTGGGTATTGGTCTGCAGAAGGTTTATGATTTCATATGGGAAGAATTCTGTGATTGGTATATTGAAATGGTTAAGCCAAGACTGTTTGACAGAGAAAGCGAAGGCAGGCTGGAGGCTCAATATGTGCTTAATCATGTTTTAGGTACAGCAATGAAGCTGCTCCACCCATACATGCCGTTTATTACAGAAGAGATTTATACTCATCTTGTAAATGACGATGAGAGTATCATGATTTCACAGTGGCCTAAGTTCTCAAAAGAGTTAGACTATCCACAGGATGAAGCTAAGATGAGGCTGATAATGGACGCTGTTAGAAGTATCAGAAATACTCGTGCCGAGATGAATGTTCCGCCTTCAAGACGTGCAAAGGCAATATTTGTTGTTGCTGGACAAACAGAGGCAGATACTATAAAGGAAGCTTCCTTGTTCTTTGAAAGATTGGCGGGTACAAAGGAGGTATGCGTTCAATTTGACAAAGAAGGTGTACCGGCTGATGCTGTAGGTATGGTAATCGCTGGAGCAGAAATATTTATGCCTCTCGATGAACTTATTGATATGGAAAAGGAAATTGAGAGACTTGAAAAAGAAAAGGCTAATCTTGAAGGTGAGCTTAAGAGAGTAGAAGGTAAGCTTAGCAATGAAGGCTTTGTTGCAAAGGCACCAGCTAAAGTCATAGAGGAAGAAAAGGCAAAGCAGCAGAAGTATAAGGATATGTACCAAAAAGTTCTTGAACGACTTGAAGGGCTCAAGAATAGATAGTAGGTACTGTATAAGTACCTTGATAAAGCAGCTGATATGTAAGTTAAATGATTTTATGGTGTATAATTATTGGTACAATTCAACAGTTTTAAAATAAAATTAATTACAAAATTATACAAATAGTTAATAGAAAATCTATAATCTATATGTTAAAATTTTAAATGTAAAAGTAGCAAAGGGGCTCTTATTTAGGGTTCCTTTTGCTTTATATAGATTTTTATTAATTAGTATGGAGGTGATTTTTTATGGAGAATGCGTCATTTTTGTATAGTTTATATCAGAAAATAGCTGCTGCTAATGAGCGAAATGAAACTATTCCGAATAGTGAGACACTTTTAGAAGATGTATACAGTGCCATACGTACAAATGCAAATAAAATACAGAATAACTTGGACGAGCTAAAGGAGCTAAACAGAAAAATATGATATACATAGATTAGGGACTGTGAATTTCAATATTCATGGTCTTTTTTTGTATATATTTGGTGTAAAAAAAACGTTATTGTGATAAACTATTTTGTGAAATAGCACTTGCTATTGTTCGTAAAGCACTTGCTTTTTTGCATAGTAGGTTACGCATCTATATTAATATTGGTACTGATTTCGCTTTGCTGAAAGGAATGAAGATAATGAATTTTGGATATATAAGAGTTGCTGCTGCAGTTCCTAAGTTGAAGGTGGCAAATTGTGAATATAATACTGCACAGATAATCAATCTCGCAAAACAGGCTAACGACAATAATGCTCAGTTGGTGGTATTCCCCGAGCTGTCCATTACATCCTATACCTGTGCAGATCTTTTTATGCAGAAAAGCTTGCAGTCACAGGCATTAAAGGGACTGGAAATATTATTAAGTGAAACCAAAGCGCTCGATTGTGTTATAATTATAGGGCTTCCTATCATTGTCGGGAATAGGCTATATAATTGTGCCGCAGCAATTAAAAGTGGAAACATTTTGGGTGTAGTTCCTAAAAGCTACATACCAAATTATAGTGAGTTCTATGAGGCAAGATGGTTTAGCTCCGGAAAAGATGAGATAGAGAGGGAAATAAAGCTTTTAGGACAAGTCGTTCCTTTTGGAACTGATTTGCTTTTTGAAGCAGAGAATATGGACGCCTTTTGCTTTGGAATAGAGATTTGTGAGGATTTATGGGTGCCCATTCCTCCTAGCAGCTACCAAGCACTTGCTGGTGCAACAGTTTTGGTCAATCTTTCAGCAAGCAACGATATTGTTGGAAAGCACGAATACCGAGAGAGCCTTATTAGCATGCAGTCTGCAAAGTGCGCCTCAGCTTATATTTATTCATCCTGCGGGCCAAATGAGTCCACTACCGATTTGGTATTTGGTGGGCATGCAATTATAAGTGAGTATGGTACTAATATTATTAAGTCTCAAAGGTTTTCTTTTGAGGAGCAGCTTATTGCTTGTGAAATAGACGTAGAGAGATTGCTAAGCGAGAGACTAAAGAACTCAGGATTCACAGAGGGAGAAGTAATTGAATATAGAAAAGTTGCTTTTAAGCTGACTGAGAAAAAACTGGAAAACTTCTCTAGACATATTGACCCTACTCCTTTTGTACCTTCAGACATAGAAGCAAGGGATAGAAGATGTGAAGAAATATTCAATATACAAACCTCTGGTATTTTTAAAAGATTAAAGCATACTGGGCTTGAAAAGAGTGTAATAGGAATATCGGGGGGATTGGATTCAACCCTTGCACTCTTGGTAATTGCAAAGGCATATGATAGACTTGGCATTGATCGAAAGAACATCCATGCAATCACAATGCCTGGATTTGGGACCACTTCAAATACACTTAATAACTCTCTTGAGTTAATGCGGCTTATGGGGGTTACAACCTATACGATAGACATCAAGGAAGTATGTCTTAAGCATTTTGCTGATATTGG
Organism: Bacillota bacterium; assembly: GCA_023439045.1. Taxonomy (GTDB): domain Bacteria; phylum Bacillota; class Clostridia; order Acetivibrionales; family DSM-1351; genus Ruminiclostridium. Next base: position 142,944 of record JAEXOY010000015.1, read on the forward strand.
ACATGATGCCAAGGTGCATGATGTAACCTATGAAAATGTACAGGCTAGGGAAAGAACACAAATATTGATGGATATCGCAAATAAGATTGGTGGCCTTGTTATTGGTACAGGTGATTTGTCGGAATTGGCCTTGGGCTGGTGCACATACAATGGGGATCATATGTCTATGTATGCTGTAAACACCGGGGTTCCAAAGACTTTGGTGAAATATCTTGTCAAATGGGCAGCCGATAATGTTTTTGATGATGCTACTAGAAAGGTTCTTGAGGCTGTACTGGATACACCTATCAGTCCTGAGCTTCTGCCGCCGGATGAATCAGGTGCTATAAAGCAGAAAACTGAAGATATAGTTGGCCCATACGAGCTTCATGATTTCTATCTATATCATACAGTTCGTTTTGGTTCAAAGCCAGAAAAGATACTATTTCTTGCAAAAAAAGCTTTTGAAGGTAAATATTCAGAAGAAGTTATTGAAAAGTGGCTTAAGACTTTCTACAAGAGGTTTTTTAGTCAACAGTTTAAGAGAAGTTGCCTGCCTGACGGGCCTAAAGTAGGTTCCATAAGCTTGTCTCCAAGAGGAGATTGGAGAATGCCTAGCGATGCTGATGTAACCGATTGGTTAAAGGCATTTAAATAGAATTTGTTAATTATATTTGGGGGGGATTTATTAGGATGAATAAGTTTCAAGGTGGAACAAGAACATGGGTAAGAATAGTTGCATTAATAATAGCAGTTATATTCTTGCTGACCTCAGTAGGTTTGGTTGGATATTCGCTGATATCAGGCATTTGACATATATTCCCGTAGTAAACAAAAAAGTAATACAATAATGAACCAATTTTTAGTAATTATTACCCATTTTATGCAACCTAAAGTTGTTATAAAATTAACTTAATTTATTAATTTATATTTATTAATTTATTAATTTATTTATTTAAGGGCGTGAAATTGTTTGCTGGATGCAATAGTTCAAAACTTTAAAAATGTATATGACTTTTTGGCAGTTTATATTCCCTTAAAGGAGCCACTTGAAATTGCCAGATCAATAATTGACGTAAGCATTGTTTCATACATTATTTATAAGCTTATTCAGTTAGTTAGAGAGACAAGGGCTTGGCAGTTATTAAAGGGTTTTGTTGTTATTCTCATCATAGCGGCACTTAGCGAATGGTTACAGCTACGAACTTTGGCATATCTATTAAACAGAACTATTGAACTTGCCGGATTTGCTCTTATTGTACTTTTTCAACCAGAACTTAGAAGAGGCCTTGAGCAGTTAGGCAGAAGTAATTTCAAGAACTTTTTTACGTTTGATGACCCAGATGATGCTATTAGAACAACCTTTACCATCGAAGAAATAGTTAAAGCTGCCACTGAACTTTCCAGAACAAGTACAGGAGCACTTATTGTAATTGAGAGAGATACAAAGCTTGGTGAGATAATTAATACAGGTACTAAACTGGATTCTAATGTCAGCGCTGAGCTGATAATTAATATATTTACTCCAAATACACCACTTCATGATGGTGCGCTTATTCTACGTGAAAATAAGCTAAAATCTGCAGCCTGCTTCCTGCCGCTTACTGATAACCCAAATCTGAGCAAAGAATTGGGAACAAGACATAGAGCGGCTATTGGAATTTCTGAAATATCTGACTGCATTTCTGTAGTAGTGTCTGAGGAAACAGGAAAGATCTCATTTGCCTTGAATGGAGGTTTGTCTAGAAACCTCACTCCTGACATACTCAGAAAGGCACTTAATAAAAACCTTCTTGAAAAGAAGAAGCCAGTAAACAAAAAGTTATCGCTTTGGAAGGGGAAATCAAAGTGAAAGAATTCCTGAAAAAGGACATAACAATTAAAATATTTTCAATATTGTTTGCAATATTTCTCTGGTTTACTATCAATCCTGTAAAAACCAGCGATTTTACAATCCCATTGACAGTTATCAATGAGGATAGTCTTAAAACGCATGGCTTGGTACTAAACTCTAAGTCTATTCAAAAATATGTAGTTGTTTCTGTTAAGGAAAGAGGAAGTGTATTAGAATCTATAAAGGATTCTGATTTTGAGGTTACTCTTGATTTATCAAAGGTAAAAAGCGTAGATGATAAGGTTATAGCTCTTGAACCCCCTTTATACTTCGGACGTGAGAAACTCAATAGTAATAACATTGAGGTAAAGCCGCGCACAGTCCAGCTGGATTTGGCTAAGATAGAAGAGAACCCATTTATGGTACAAATAGAAACATATGGTAAGCTTGCTGCTGGGTATGAGATTATTTCTAAAACAGCAACACCAGAAGAAGTATCTATTACCGCTGTTGAATCAATATTAAGTAATGTTGGGTCAGTAAAGGTTTATGTTGATGTTACCAATTTGAACAAGTCTATTGAGGTTACAAAGGAATGCAAGGTCTATAATAAAAAGGGTGAAGAAATGCCCGATCTTGCCAAAAAGCTTACTGCAGAAGTTAAAATCGAGGTTGGAAAATCAGTTAGCATAGTTCCTATTATAAAAGGAGAACCTGCAAATGATTTTGTTGAGGGTGAATATTCTGTTAAACCAGACAAAATACTAATTACAGGTGATTCTCAACTAATGGCCAAAACAAATGAGCTAAAAACAGAGACTATTTCTATAGACCACGCTACTAGCACAATTACTACTCAGGCGCTGTTGCAGGTTCCGGAGGGTTTAAAACTTGTAAGTTCATCAAGAGAGGTTACTGTCGTTATAGAGATATCACCGATTGTGGAGAGAGTTCTCCAATTGCCATCGGCGAATATAACGATGACAGGGACGGTACAAGATAACTCTCTATTATATGAAATAGTTCAACCAGTTACCGTAAAGCTAAGAGGCCTTAAAGAGGAACTAGATAGGATTACTATTGAAGCTCTTAATGCATCGATTGATGTAACTAAATTGGAGGAAGGAACGCATAAGGTTCCGCTTATTATGACAATACCAGCTACATTGAGTGCGGAAGAGGTATTGGTTGAAGTTAAGATAACAAAACCTGAAGCTAATACTAATAAGGATGAGAACCAATGAAATTACTGATTTCAAACATAAATGTTGGACTTGACTATACTGATGATGAGTTTAAGGCACAAGCTGCTAAAAAGCTAAATGTAAAGCCAGATAGTTTGAACAATATAAAAATAGTAAAGCAATCAATAGATGCCAGGAAAAAACCTGGCATACGTTTTGTGTACACAATTTCAGTTGAAATAGATGCAAAAAAGGTTAGAGAAGACAAGGATATACGTGTCTTGCAGGAGGAGAAGCCAGAGGTATTAGTTCCTGGCGATATCAGAATCAGCACCCGTCCAGTTGTGGTGGGCGCAGGCCCTGCGGGGCTTTTCTGTGCACTGCTGTTGGCACAAAACGGCTACAAGCCCCGCCTTATTGAGCGCGGGCAGTGCGTTGAGCAGCGTAGCGCCACTATCCATGGATTTTGGCAGGGCAGTGCTCTAAATCCCAATTCCAATGTTCAGTTTGGAGAGGGCGGAGCCGGTACCTTTTCTGATGGAAAGCTGACAACCAGGATAAATGATGCGCGTTGTGAGAAAATTCTGCGAGAGTTTCATAAGTTTGGAGCACCTGATGAGATAATGTACAAGGCAAAGCCCCATATTGGCACCGATATACTCAAGGATGTTATTATTAACATGAGGAAGGAAATCGAAAGGCTGGGCGGGGAGGTACTCTTTGATACCAGGATGGATAATATTATCATCAAGGACGGGAAAGTAGTTGGCATAGAAGTAACCTCTGAATACAGGGACTTATCAAGTAAGTTGCTAGACTGCGAAGTTCTGGTGCTGGCACTAGGCCATAGCGCGCGGGATACTTTCAGCATGCTGTATCAAAAGGGAATAACCTTTGTGCAGAAGCCCTTCTCAATTGGGGTCAGGATTGAGCATCCTCAAGGTATGATAGATGAGTCACAGTTTGGAGCAGCTGCTAAGCACCCAAGACTTGGTGCGGCGGAGTACCAGCTCTTTGACAAAAGAGGAGATAGGACAACCTATTCTTTTTGCATGTGTCCAGGTGGTATAGTGGTTGCGTCAGCATCGGAGCCTGATACAATCGTTACAAATGGTATGAGTGAATTTGCTCGAGACAGGGATAATGCAAATAGTGCATTGGTGGTTTCGGTATCCACCGAGGATTTCCCTGATAGTCACCCTTTGTCAGGCGTAGAATTCCAGAGGATTTGGGAGAAAAAGGCCTTTACGGTTGCTGGCGCTTCGGGTGCTGCACCTGTGCAGACAGTGGGAGACTTCATTGCGGGTAAAAAGGGCAAAATAGGCAGTGTTAAGCCAAGCTACACCGGAAGGGTTGAATGCAGCGACATCAATCAATGCTTGCCTTCGTTTGTAACAGATAATATGAAGCAGTCTTTGAGTGTGTTTGATAGAAAAATAAAAGGCTTTGCAATGCCAGATGCACTGCTTACAGGGGTTGAAACACGAACCTCCTCACCGGTAAGAATACCTAGAAATGACCAATTGCAGTGTGTAGGCTATGAGGGCATATTTCCCGCGGGTGAGGGAGCTGGCTATGCAGGGGGAATTGTCTCGGCTGGTGTTGATGGCTTGAGAATTGCTGAACAGATAATAAAAACCTACAGGCCGCAATATTAAAACTACTCAAGAAACACATTTGATGATAATATATTAATATTGGGAATTTTCGATATGGAAGAGGAGTTGTTAAAATAATGGGAAGATTATTTGGAACTGATGGAGTTAGAGGTGTTGCAAATCTTGAGCTTACTCCAAAACTAGCATATAAATTGGGTCAGGCAGGGGCATACGTGCTTACTGGTGAAACCAAGCATACCCCTAAGATTTTGGTGGGAATGGATACTAGAATTTCAGGAGACATGCTAGAAGCTGCACTTATATCAGGCATTTGCTCAGTAGGAGCACAGGTAATCAGCTTAGGAGTAATTCCTACGCCGGCTGTTGCGTATCTTACTAGACTTTATGATGCAGATGCAGGGGTTGTAATATCAGCCTCCCACAATCCTTTTGAATACAATGGAATTAAGTTCTTCAACTCAAATGGCTATAAGCTGTCCGATGAAATAGAAGACAAAATAGAGGAATTAATTAAGGGCGATGAGGATGCTCTTCCAAAGCCTGTTGGACATAATCTGGGGTATAAGCTATATCAGGAAAGTGCTCTGGAGGACTATGTTAACTTTGTAAAAGGTACTATCAATGGCAAGCTTGAGGGCCTTAAGGTTGCAATAGATTGCGCAAATGGAGCAGCTTTTCAAGCAGCACCTATGGCTTTGTATGATTTAGATGTAGAGGTTAGTGTTATAAACAATGAACCGGACGGAATAAATATTAATAGCGGATGTGGCTCAACTCATATGAAGCAGCTACAGGAATACGTAAAGGAAGTAAAGGCTGATATTGGTCTTGCTTTTGATGGCGATGCTGATAGAGTGCTGGCAGTTGATGAAAATGGGAACATCGTTGACGGTGATCAGATAATGTCTATCATTGGCCTGCATATGAAAAAGCAGGGTACGCTGCCTTACAACACTATTGTAGCAACTGTTATGAGTAATATGGGTATGGACATTATGGCAAAGAACGAGGGTCTCAAGATTGAAAAGACCAAGGTAGGAGACAGATATGTTCTTGAGGAAATGCTAAACAGTGGTTATATGCTTGGTGGTGAGCAATCAGGGCACATTATTTTCCTAGAGCATAATACTACGGGAGACGGATTATTAACAGCCATACAGCTTCTCAAAGTAATGAAGGATTCTGGTATGAAGCTATCTGAGCTCGCTTCAGTAATGCAAATTCTCCCACAGGTGCTTATCAATGCTAAGGTTACTAATGAAAAGAAGTATAAATACCTTGACGATGAAATTATAAAGAAAATGTGTAAGGAGCTCGAGGATGAATTCCAGGGCGAGGGACGAGTACTAATAAGACCATCAGGAACTGAGCCTCTTGTAAGAGTAATGATTGAAGGCAAGGACAAGGAATACATTACTAGAAGAGCAAAAGAACTTGTAAGGGTTATTGAGGGTAGATTGTCCTAAGAATAAGGAGGGTCAAATGGAGGTAAGTACTAGCTTTTTCCCGGTTTTATCAGTGGTGTTTTTTAATGCTATACTGATTATTGCTGCATTTGCGATGGCAGTAGTTGTTTTTGTACTGTTTGTTAAGCTAGCAACAAGAGGTATAAAGGCACTGGATATTTATATTGCAAAGAATTCAAATAAGGGTCTGTAGTTTATAAACATCTCACTAAATATGGACTAGTATTCACTCTACTAATGAACTCTTTATATGGACTAAGCATTCGCTCTAAAAATGAACTCAAAATATGGACTCAGTGTTCACTCTAAAATATGAACTCAAAATATGGACTAAGTGTTCACTCTATGATATAGCTCAAAATATGGACTAAGTGTTCACTCTATAATATAGCTCTATATATGCACCTTGGTGTATAAAAGAAAAGTAACCTAAACGCTGTTTATGTGGATAGGTTACTTTTTGCAATATTTCAAAAAAGGTTGACAATTTAGGGTTAATTACAATATATTATTATTAGCTACGTCTAAAAATATTTTGAATTAATTAATCAAATATTTAGTAGAGGGCTTAATAAAATGATAGGAGGTGAAACAAACAGGGTTAATTAGTATCAAAACAAGCGCCAGGACAGAGTTACATCTGTTGACGAGGAGAAGGAGGCGGCACTCATAATGCAAATGATGTGTCGGTTATCGAAAAATTCGGCGGAAACCTTCCGGTTGTTGCAATCGAAAGAGACTAGACAAAAATTACAGGTAACTGTAAAACAAATTAGTCTCAAGCAACTAATCCTGTATCATATCTTTTAAATTTCATTTTAAACTCATAATTATACAATTGCATCGTCAAAATGTAGTATTTTGGACATACTATTTTATATGGTTGCGCATAAAATATAATATTTTGTTGCGCGCAAAACAGCGTATTTAGCTGCGCGTAAAACATCTTATATAGCTGCGCACAAAACAGATTACTTTTATTTGGGGAAATAGGTGTTTTATGCTCTACGCTCTGTCACTTGCAGGGCTCTTTGGGATATCTCATTTTGAGGGGTAATTATGAGCATTTTGGTTTTCAACAATAAAATTTTGTATCGAAAAGATTAACATTTGTATTTATAAGATTAAATTTTGTATTGATAAGGAGATAAAAATATGTGCGGAATAGTTGGATATATAGGTAAAAGAAAAGCAGTACCAGTTTTATTAAATGGTCTTTCAAAGTTAGAATATAGAGGTTATGACTCAGCAGGAGTGTCTATAAATGAAGAAGGAAAGTTAAAGGTAATTAAATGCAAGGGAAGGCTTGTAAATCTCGAAAATAAAGTAAAAGAAGAAAATCCACAGGGAAATATGGGTATTGGGCATACACGTTGGGCAACTCACGGAGAACCAAATGATGTTAACTCACATCCCCATATCAGCCAATCAGGAAAAATTTCAGTTGTTCATAATGGAATAATTGAAAACTATATGCAGATTAAAGAGTTCTTAATAGGGCAGGGATATACCTTTAGGTCTGAAACAGATACTGAGGTAATAGCTCATCTAGTAGAATACTATTATGAAGGAAGCCTAGTTGACGCTGTTATGAAGGTAATTGATGAAATAGAGGGATCTTATGCTTTAGGTGTAATTAGTCAAGATAATGAGGATATGTTTATTTGTGCAAGAAAAGAGAGCCCACTAATAATAGGTCTGGGGCAAGATGAAAACTTTGTAGCATCAGATATCCCAGCTATACTTGAATACACTAGAGATATCTATATCCTTGAGGATAAAGAGGTTGCTATTATTACAAAGGATGATGTAAAGGTATTTAATAGCCTTGGGGCACCAGTAAATAAAGAAGTATTTAAGGTTAATTGGGATGTTGAAGCTGCTGAAAAGGGTGGCTATGAGCATTTCATGATGAAGGAAATGTACGAGGAGCCAAAGGTTATTCGTGACACAATCAACCCAAGAATCAAAAATGGCGAATTGGTGCTAGATAGCATTAAGTTGACGGAAGAGGACGTAAAGGATATTGAAAAGATTTATATAGTAGCTTGTGGAACAGCATACCACGCTGGTGTTGTGGGCAAATATATTATTGAGAAGCTGTGCAGAATACCGGTAGAAGTGGATGTTGCTTCAGAATTCAGATACCGTGATCCATTAATTAATGAAAAGAATTTGACAATAATTATTAGCCAATCCGGTGAAACAATTGATACTTTATTTGCATTGAGAGAGGCAAAGAAAAAGGGCTCAAGAATATTATCCATCGTTAATGTGGTGGGCAGCTCAATCGCTCGTGAATCACATGACGTTCTGTATACATGGGCTGGACCTGAAATAGCAGTTGCTTCAACTAAGGCTTACAATACTCAGCTAACAGCATTGTACCTTGTAGCTCTAGGCTTAGGACTCAAGAAGGGAACTGTAACACATGAGGAATATCAAGCTATAATTGCTCAGATGAAGGACATTCCAAGTGGTATAGAAAAGATATTGCACAACAAGGCAGATATTCAGAAGTTTGCAAATATGCACTATAATGCAAAGAGCATATTCTTTATAGGTAGAGGCCTGGACTATGCGCTTTCAATGGAAGGCTCACTCAAGCTCAAGGAAATTTCATATATCCACTCGGAGGCATACGCAGGTGGAGAACTCAAGCATGGTACTATTGCTCTTATCGAAAAAGGTACATTGGTAGTTTGTCCAATGACTCAGGATGCGCTATTTGAAAAGATGGTGAGCAATATAAGAGAGGTTAAGGCAAGAGGAGCAGTTGTGCTCGCAATAACCCAAGAGAAGAATTGCGAAGAACTCAAAAAGACCGCAGATTTGGTTATATCCATTCCAGACGTGGATTCCTTGACTGCCCCAATATCAGCAGTTACACCACTTCAGCTGTTTGCCTACTACATGGCATTAGAAAGAGGCTGTGACGTTGACAAGCCACGAAACCTTGCGAAGTCGGTAACGGTGGAGTAGGTGGAGTTGGGAAGGTTCATAATTAAGTATTTTGATACCAACAACCATTTCCCTTTGTACCCATTAAATAAACATTTTCAACAAAAAATAAACCTTTTAATGAAAAATAATGTTCTTCAAGGAGCAGGAGAGTTAGAGTGAAAATCCGACAAACCTGCTCTTTATTTATGCTGTTTATAGGATTATTTATGAAGGAAAAAGGGAGTAGAAAATAGGATTTACGACGAAGTGAAAAGGGAAAAAGACATAGAATAAAAGATTAAACGAAAAGCAGATAACCCAGTGTTTGAGCAAGTCTTAAGGAGTAGAGAGTAAGGTTTAGGGAACATGGAGTAAGGAAATGGGGAAAATAATTTGAATTAAAAGCTTAAAAACCTTATTCCTTTTTCCTAAAACCTGCCTTAACCCGTATTCCCATATCCTTTAACCCCTAAAAAAATGGGAGCAGGAAAATGAAGGGTTTGGGGGCATTGGGCGTTGAAGAACTTTTTTTATGCAAACATTTATACATATTTTAAAGTTACTTGATTCAAAACAAGATGTAATTTTTATTGAAATTGTAGTTGATGATTTACCTGAAGGGACGAATGGAAAGAGATTTTCAAGGTTGAAAGATGGAAATAAAAAACGTAAGTATGCGATTGGTAAGATACTGTTGAGGGATGGTAGAGAAAACTGCTTAATAGAAATTGAACGTGAAGAACGATCTTTATCAATGCTTATAGTAAAGGCTTATACTGCTATGGATTGGGAAAAAGTATGTTGTCTGATATTACTTGGTTTAGTTAATGAAAGTGGTACTTGGTGCAACAAAACTATAAATAAATTGCCGAATCAAGGATTAGAAAGAAAAAAACATACTGATAGAAGTCTCAGTGAAAGAGCTGAGTAAATATATGAATTACTATAGATTATAAAAATAAAAAATGTATTATGCCTTTTTAATAAAGGTCTAATCATTTAGATAAAATACAATGAATATATTATCAAAATAAGTAATAATTTAGTGAATGTGTATTAAAAATGTAGTATACTGAGTATGGAATAAGTTTGTGTAAATGGGACAATAAGTAATCAAGAACACAATTAACATACGAGGTGGTAAAATGAAAACTTGCAATGTGGATTCTTTTGGGAAATTTCATAAAATAGTTCAAAAATATACTGATGAAATAATATATAGAGGAGTGTCTAAAGCATCGTATGAATTGATACCTAAAGTAGGTCGAAAGCATTGTTCAGAAAACTTTAATTTATCTGGGAAATATAAAGATTTAATTGATTATGAGGAAGAGATTTTAAATGAGTTTAGGAAGTATGCACTTCCATTTTTAGAATATACTCCGTCGAAAGAATCTGAATGGTGGGAGTGGTGGGCTATTGCTCAACATCATGGACTTCCTACAAGATATCTTGATTGGACACGTAACCCATTGGTAGCAGCTTACTTTGCTATAGAGGATTGTAACACAGAAGAAGACTGTGTAGTTTATGCGGTAGATCAATCACAGTTTTTAGATGTTGACTACCAAAGCTATCAAACACCTCTAGAGGTTGATGAGATATTTTTGTATATACCACCACATATAAATAAACGGATAATAGCACAGAATGGCATTTTTACAGTACATAACCTACCCGAAATACCACTTGAACAAGTTGTGAAACCAAATGATAAAATTAAAAAGGTTCGTGGAGAAAAATACGATGTAAATAAGATTATTATTTCTATTTCTGCTAAAAAGGAATTTAAAAGAATATTAAACTTATATGGTGTAAACAAATCAACTATATACCCTGGCCTTGATGGAATTGCTGGATATTTGGAGTGGCGTTCATTAGACTGCTAATGGAAAGGAGCGAATGTATGTACATACCTGTTATGAAAAATAGAACGATTGAAATGTCAGTACTTAAGGATCTTATTAATGTTGGTCTTAGTAATAACACTATACCCATGATAGAAATTATTCAAGAGAGATCTAGAAGTAATTTAAATAAGGATTATATTCAAGAAATCCAAGAAATCTTTGAAAATGGTAAAAATAAATTCTTATTGGACATTCCGAAAATCAATATCACGGGCTCAACTGCTGAACCAGTACAAAAATTCATGACTAGAGTCAATAGACAAAGGAACTTTTGTTTTGATCAAATAAAGATGTGTATAAACATTCCTGGAATTATACCAGTATTGTCATACAATAACCGAGAAATCCCAAGTTTAGATGTTTTATTTGAGGATATGGATGAGTTGCACAATTGCTTTTCAAAAATTGCAGTTCGGATGACCCCAACCCATTATAATAAAATTGGTGAGGATTGTTTGCAAAGACTTAATCGGGACGATATATTCATTTTAGATATAGATGACAAAGGTCACATGAATCCTGCTTTCAAATTAGTCTATAAGAATATCCATACATATAAAAAGACTGGCGGCTTTGTCTCTGTTATTTTAAACTCAAACAGGCCTAGCACTATGTTTAACAAGAATATTATAGATGGTGAGCCTATTGAAGACATAGATAATAGTTTACTTGAAATGTACTCAATGGCTCAGTATAAGTTCGACGGTTTTGGAGATTATGCTTGTAGTACAAATACATTGCCCTCAACAGGTGGTACGATAAGTCCAGCAGGTATTTATTACTCTAAAGAGAATAACTTTTTCGTTGGTTATAAAGGTAGAACGCCCACTTTGTCAGAATTTCCAACATATATTGCTCCTGAAATTTTTCGGTCAGAGTACTGGAATGAATATGATGAGGATCATCATATTCACTGTCCTGGATGTAGTAAAATTAAATCAATTATTCAAGGTGAGGAAAGTGGGAAAAGTCAAGCCATTTGGAAAGGAATATGTATGAACCACTATATATATACTGTTGACCAATTACTGAAATAATAATGCCAGTTATTACTCATGTAAATAAATTAGAGCAGGATCAATAGTACTACTAAAAAAAGATTGAATATCAATTGGAAGTATGTCGTTATAATTTTGTTTGATAAAATTCCAATTAGCCCGGTATAAATTTTTCAAAACATTTTTAAAATCAATATTAATCGTTTTGGCTGTATATTTAGATAGTAATAACTCAATTCTACCTTCTTTTGAAGGTGGAATATTTTTTGTGATTTTATGCTTATATAAAATTGTATTTATATCTTCAGTTGACAAATTTATTAATTGAAGTCGCGGTGAAATATTAGGGCTTTTGCTTGCTTTTCTTGAGTCAACTAGCTTGATTTCTTGACTGTTGGAATATGTTTTTATACCACAAAAATCTGGAAGAATGTCTAACAAGTCTTTAAGACTTCCTACTGGTGCTACTACAAATATATATTCAAAGATCTTGGAATAATCATTAATTTGTTTTTCTAGTCTTTTAAAATTGTCAAATTCTGTTTTTATTTCATAAGCATATGAAGAACCATTTATACGACAAATATCAACACGACTATTTAGACTTTGCATTTCAAATACAACAGTATCTTCGAGGTACCTAAGTTCACTAGAAATGTAGTATTTCAAAGTTCTTTCGCAAGGGTAATATTTTAATAATAAAGTATTAATAAATTTATTTGCAATTATATATTTTGAGTATTCATCAAACAATTCTGAATATTTTGAACCAAATATATTCAATAGCTGTCTCCATAACTGAACATCAGGTGTAAACATACTATATTGCTTATTTATATGTTTAGATGCATTTAACAGTTGCTCTATACTACATTCTTCTTCAATTTTATTTAAAAGTTCAATTTCATAATTCATTTTTTTTACTTACCATCCTTATATGGTGTGATTACAGTTGATTTTGCAAAAGGCATTTTAACTGTTAAATCTGATCCTGTTAATTCTACATATTTTTCTGCAGATATAATGACAACTAAGGCGGTATTGTTTTGTGTTACCAAAACGGGTTCGCCAGTTTCTACTACATTTTTAAATACTTTTGATGCCTGTCCTCTATTGAAAACGGTAGCCTGTTCTACATTTTTAATAAGTGAATTCATATAGACCCCTCCAATTACATTATACAATATTTACTTAATTTAGTAAAATAATAATTAGTATAAAAGTAATTACTATAGTAAGTATATTTATAAGATTCAAAAGGGTGGTTTATATTCTTGTAATAAATCTGCTTTTAACAACTCAAAAAAAGAAGAGGCGTAAATAGTTTGCAAAGCCAATATTTTGATGAATTGTAAAAAAATATAGTATAATGTATAATTAAAGTAACTAAGTGTAAAATTACTAATTAGTTTGAATTTAGCAGTTGTGTTTATATTATTAAGGATATTCTGTTCTGAGTATCTATTAATGTAAATGAAATCATTAAATAATGAACGAGATATCAAGTAGGAATAAAGAAAGGGTTAAAAAGGAGATAGTATTTATGAATTATAGTTTTAAAGATGTATGTAATTATGTAAAAAAAAGTTATGCAAAAGATTCTAAGGTGATTTCTGCTATAGATAATATTGCAGGGGTCGCAATTATTGGGTTAATAACGGGTGTGGCGATTACACAACAATCAGCACTTCCCTTTGGATTACTTTCTGTAAAGAACGAGATAACTAAACTTAGTAAGTTTATTTACAATAAGTTAACCAAAAGTAGAAAAGATGAAGACTTTTTATGTCATCAAGAACGAATGCGTATTACATATAGTCTTATTTGTTATACTTCTTTTTTTGAAGCTGTAGATAGGTTACTTCCAGATAGTTTGAGAAATGCTGTGGAATTAAGCCAAAAAGATCAAGAATATATACTTGAAAATAAATTGAATGATAGCGCTGCTACACTTGAATCTAAAGGAAAAGCATCTGCAAAGATTAATATACCAGTGTGTATTACTTTCCCACATCCTATTGAAAGTTATAGTGATCAAAAAAATAGGCTTACCGAATTATATAGTACTATGAATAAAACTCTATTTAAATTTATTGAAAGTTCATACATATGGGATGTTATGACAGATACTGAACAAAATAATTGTATAAAGTGTATAGACGCAATACCAAAGGAAGCATTAAAATGTTTTGACTCACAATATTGTGAGCTGTCATATAAATTTGAAGACTTCTGTATTTGGGCCAATTTATATGAGCATCATAAAACGCAAACCTTTTTAGACAATTATTCTAGTTTTGTTCAGAAATTTGTTGAAATAGTAGAAAATGATAGTAAAAAAATGGACATTGGATTTAATGATTTACGTGAAGTTATTAAGAGTATTCCTGCAAAATTAAAGGCAGGTCGTTCAGAAGAAATTGTTAATTCGCTAAAGCTTATTTACGACGATGATATAGAGGAGGCGGTAATAAAGGATACAGAAAAAGAATCTAATGATAATATGGTATTTCCTAAAATAAAAGATGCTTTTATACCTCAATCATATAAAGTTATTTGCAAAACAGATGAAATGAAAAAAATCGAAGATGAGAATACTTGGAAAAATGCCTCAACAAAAAACGATCTTGGAGCATTTATTACAAGTTTTTTAAGCTCGCCATATAGTATCGAAACTCCATTAATAATTCTAGGGCATCCAGGTAGTGGAAAATCACTGCTTACTAAAGTGCTTGCTTCTGCGTTGTTTTCTCAAAGATATACGCCTATAAGAATTCCATTGCGTGAAGTAAATGCTTCGACATCCATTCATAGCCAAATAGAAGAATATATAAATAAAAAAACCTATGAAAAAATAGATTCGTGGTCAAGTTTCAGTAGCCAATTTGAGGATAGTCCTTTGGTGATTATTTTAGATGGATATGATGAATTACTTCAAGCGAGTGGAAAAGTCTTTACGGGGTATTTGAATGATGCAAAGGAGTTCCAGAGAAGCCTGTATAATCTAAAACACCCGGTTAGAGTAATTGTTACAAGTAGACTTACCCTAATTGATAAAGCTGTTATACCTAAAGGATCAACAATTCTAAGACTACTTGAATTCAACTCTGAGCAGAGAAAAAAATGGATTAGTATTTGGAATGATGCAAATGCTAATTTTTTTGAAAGTTGCACTCCTAAAATTGAACAATTTAAGTTGCCTAATGAAGAAGATATTGGGGCTAATAATATTTTAGCTTTGGCAAAACAACCATTACTTTTATTAATGTTGGCTATATTCGATTCTGAAGGTAATAAATTGAAAAATAGTGTTAATTTAGATAGAACTGCACTGTATGATAGCCTTTTGAGACGTTTTATAAAAAGAGAAAAACTGAAGAGTAAAAATTGTACATTGAATGAGTATGAATTAGAAAATGCAATTGATGTTGATATGGAAAGACTCGGAGCCACTGCCATAGGTATGTATAATCGTCGAAAGTTATATATTGTCTCAAAGGAACTGAATAATGACATTCTTTTCTTTAATCAAGAAAAGGATATTCCGGATAATGCTGGACAAAGCTTAACGCAAGCAGAAATGCTTCTTGGAAGTTTTTTCTTTGTTCAAAAGTCACAAGTAAGACAGAAAGATGATAATATAAGTAATCAGAACTATGACAATATAGCATTTGAGTTTCTTCACAATACTTTTGGGGAATTTTTGACTGCATACTTTATAGTGTTAAAAACATTTAAGGAAGTCCAAATGTTGCATGAGTTAAATAATAGTGAAATATTAAAAATAGAACTACATAAAAAATTAGAAGCTAAAGATTCATTTAGTAAAGAGTGGTACGCTTGCTTAATATATGCACATCTTTCAGCTAGACCTGTAATAATTCAAATGATTAAGGAATGGAAAATTCATTATTTAAATCGTATGAATTTTTCTGATGAAAATTTTATTAAACAATTTGATGTTATTCTGCATAATCAAATAAATCGAGTTTTAACAAAACAGAATATGCCATCAATAATTCAGGGAGATCTAGGTGCTAGCTTTGGGCGTTATCCACTGTTAGGACACACAGCACTGTTTACTTTAAATTTAATAATTTTGCATACTGCATTTTCTGAATCTGAGTTTATATTTAATGAGGAAATTATTGAAACATATGAAGATGGCACAAAGCCATGGGATAGGTTGACTCATATTTGGCGTTCATGGTTTTCAGCAGAAAATCTTAATGGACTAAATACAGTATTTATTGCTAATAGAGACTATTCAGATGTCGGATCAAAAGTAATAATTATTCCGCAAAAAAATCTTTTATTGGACACGCCAAGTTGTAATAACATGGAATCAATTTTAAATGTTTCTGAAGCACTTGGTGATAACGTTACAAAATGTATGGCATTAATTCTTTCATATGATAGTACCTCAGATTCGGGTTCGAAACTTAATTATATCAACAAACTGAATGACTATGAAAAAATTGATATTGATATTCAAATTATAATTAAAAGACTTTTAAAAAAAATGTCAGAATCACCTAGAATCTATAATAAGGGTATAAGCAGATTAATATCTGATGCATTTAGGGTAGCATATTCTTATAAGAGTATGGATGAATTTAAAATAATACTGTCTTTAGTACAGAAGTTTTTATTGGAGTGTAGACCTAATATACCAGAAAACTACATTTTTAATGATGATTTTTTGAATTCACGAATGATGCTTGATATTTCGGAACGTTTTCCAGAGTTAGCTTCTGATATTACAATAATATATACGTTAGCGTATACTAAAAAAGTCTATGGCAATTTTATAGAGTTTAATGAGTTTTTCAGTAGAATAATTCGTAATGTTGATAAGCATTATAGGGTTAGGCTTATAACTGAATTATATGAGGTGACAAAAAATAGTCATTTTGTTACGACTTTTAATAATACTGTTGCGTCTCACATAGATAATATTATTAAGCAAACAGATTTTCAGTATTTATTTAAGAGAGAGCCAGAAATGTTTTTAGATTTTTGTAAAGCCGTAAGAGAAATGGGAATTTCAACATGCATGAATAGACTATTTAAAGAATATCTTTACGATCTGGATTGTTCGAGGAAAAGAATAAATGATTATACACCAGAAATGGTTTTAGAAATTTTACTTATGTCAAAAGAGTTGGAATTTTTACATATGGTAAACGGAATATTTGAAGAAATTATCGATAGTTACTTCATAGTAAATATTTCTTGTAGACCAGAGATATTTATACAGATTTTAGAAATAGCTATGGAAATGGGTGATTATCATAAACTTGAAATACTGTTTATTCAATATACTGATAATTTGTTTACTGCGTTAAAACGAAATAAGATTTCCGAATATAAATTGGAGGTTATTTTAGACTTATTTAAATTTTCTAAAAAGTTCGATTTTATATCCATAGTATATAATAATTTCAAGGAATATTTACTTAGAACCAAAAAGGCGGAAGTTCATAGGGTTCTTTACAACAGATCTGAAAATATATTTAGTCTATATAAACTCGCTAAAGAACTTAATATTTTATCATACTATGATTGGATTTTAGATAAATATTTTAATGAGATTTATAATGAGCGAGAACTAGAGAGAATATTAAAGCATCAACCAAAACTGTTTATAGAAGTTATTGATTTTACGATTGAAAATAAAAATATTCGGATGTTTGAAACTGTAAAATATGTTCTTAGAAGGCTTATTTCTAGTACATGTAATACAGAGCATTTAATTAATAATGCACCAATAAAGATGGTACAAAAATTAAAAATCCTTTCAGTTGAATTTAACGATTATAATTTTCAATTAGAATTGGAGTCCTTATTTAATATTGGGATTAGCAAAGTATTGGATTAAAATGATTAAATATTCTGATGAATATAATTATCGCTGAAATATCTTTAGGATATTATGATTAAACTTTATTACATATAGTATTTATAAATATATTTTCTCTGACTTCATTTTGATTTAAGTTTTTTACAAAATGAAAAGAACTGATTATCGAAAAATCAATGACTTAGAGGAGTGGCTTAATTAAACTTTATTTCAAAGGGGGGGCGGACAAAATCCTGGACTTGAATGAGTCAAGGGAGGAATGAGATGTACTCGTATGAAGACCGCATCCGTGCAGTAAAGTTTTATATTAATTGTGGTTACAACGCAGCATATACCGTTCGTAAGTTAGGTTATCCTGATGTAACCAACCTTAACCATTGGTACAGGGAGTATTCTGAATATAATGATCTCCATACCGGAAAGAAAAAACATAGTAAATATTCAGATGATGAAAAACGAGATGCTGTAGATTATTACTTTGAAAATAATCAGAATGCATTGAAAACAGTCAAAGATCTAGGTTATCCAAGTCGGCCACTACTTATTAGTTGGGTTGATGAATTGTATCCAGAAGATGAGAAACGTCGTTGCAAACAATTCAAACCTCATGTAAGATGTTCTCAAGAAGATAAAGTACAGGCAGTTAGGGAGTCGTGTAAAGGCACACTGAAAATATCTCAGATAGCTGAGATATATAATGTTACACCCTCCGCAGTTTCTACATGGCGGAAAGAACTGCTTGGAGACAGGAGAGAACTTAGCATGACTAATACATCTGAAACAGACAAAGATATAGATGAATTAATCCATGAAAAAAATGAACTTGAAGCCAAAGTAAAGCGTCTAGAACAAGATGTACATAAACTTAAACTAGAACGTGACGTTTTAGAAAAAGCCGGTGACATTCTAAAAAAAAGAAAAGGGCATCAATCTTGATGAACTCACCAATCGGGAAAAGGTATTCTTGATTGATGCCCTACGCTATAAATATAAGCTTAACGAACTCTTGCTGATTCTGAAACTCTCAAAAAGTAGTTACTGCTATCAGGCTAATAGTATTCGCGCTTTCGACAAGTACCAAGAACTCCGAGGGATTATAAAGGAATTGTTCGATGCTGATAAATGCAGATACGGATATCGCCGCATTCATTGTTTGTTGCAAAACAGAGGTATTATTATTTCTGAAAAAGTGGTACGTCGTATTATGAAAGAAGAACACCTCCTAGTTAAATGCACAAAGAAACGCAAATACAATTCGTATAAAGGGGAAATCAGTCCGGAAATTGATAACATAATAAATCGTGATTTTTCTGCTAAAGCACCGAACCAAAAGTGGCTGACCGATATAACCGAGTTTCATATTCCGGCAGGCAAAGTGTATTTATCACCTATAATTGATTGCTTTGATGGCCTTGCTGTTTCTTGGACTATCGGTACTTCGCCCAATGCAGAGCTTACAAACACAATGCTTAACAACGCGATTTCTTGCTTGCAGAAAGACGAAAAGCCCGTTATTCATTCTGATCGTGGCTGTCATTATCGCTGGCCAGAATGGATTAAAATCATGACTAAAGCAGAACTAACAAGATCAATGTCAAAGAAGGGGTGTTCCCCTGACAATTCAGCTTGCGAAGGTTTTTTCGGCCGACTTAAAAATGAAATGTTTTATAATCGAAAATGGAAACATGTATCTATAAATTCTTTTATTAAAGAACTTGATTCCTATCTCCGTTGGTATAATGAAGATAGAATTAAAATATCTTTAGGTGGGATGACCCACTTCAATATAGACGTAGTCTAGGAATAGTAGCTTAGTCCAAGAAAACGTCCGCACCCCCTATCTTAAAAGTTGAAGAATTTTTATTTTCATCTATTTGTTGTAACTGTGGAATAGAAGAACAAATCTATAGATACTTAGCCATTCTCGCAAAAGAAGCAGGATATAAATACTTACGTCCGTCCAATATCGTGTACACTTCAAATGATGAATTCGACTTTTCAGAATCAAAAATAGTTGATGTTTTCAGTATACTAAGTAAGTTAAAGAAGTTGGGACTAGAAGATATGGAAAGTTTTAAAAAAGAGGTTGAATGCAATCAAGTAGAAAATAAATTTAACAGTATATTTAATTTATTTAAAGAAACATCAATAGATTTCAATTTGCATAACCTAATTTCTTTTGAGGATATTATTGATGTAGATACTATTATATTGAAAACTAATCGAAAATTAACAGAAATGGATAAGAACTATTTGATAAAAATGGCCCGCAAATTATACTGTCAATATAAACACTACCCAGATACAAGTTGTATCTTTAGTAAAAGATGTGTCTTACTCAGCAATATCGTACATTTTTTAGCAAGTGAGAAATTATTAATTCCTGATGCCGATAATACCATTCTAGACGGCTGTATGGATAAAAAGGGTGCACACACTGTATCAATAATACTGGGTAGACAAGTGGACGCCACTGCTGACCAATTTGTATATGACGACCATACACTTGATCCTTATGAAGATAATAGTTTATATTTTAATTATTTCAGTAGCAAACCTAACAAATATCAACCAGAGATGATATCTCAATATATTTCATTATTTAACAAAACCTTTAAGAAATTGTCTGTAGAAGAATTTCTGTCTACTGAAGACAACAACTTATATAAGAGATCGTTAGAAGTCCAGATACTTAGTTAATAACAGAATAGATGTAAAGTTGATTTTACAATACAAAGAAAGGGAGGGAGGTGACTTTTCCTAATTAGCCTATTAAATCATTATATAAAGTATTATAAGTATATAAATGTAAATAATTAATAATATAGTAATGTGTACTGTAAAAATACCAATAGGGCAAAAGAAATAAATAGTCCTGACACACCAAAGGGGAACTGTAGGCCTTTGAATGCGAAACCACACTTGACTTAGGGGGATCAAAATGAAAAAAAGAATTATTATAGCTACTGTATTATTTATAAATATCATATTGCTATTAACTCAGTGTACATATCACAGTGCTGATGATTCGATTGATAATACTGAATCTAGGTATTATTCTGCTATATATGGTGCTTATAATAATGAGTGCTCGGTAGCATTTTTTGAATTTGCAAATATCTTAGATTCATTAGGTAAATGTAAGAATTCTGATGATATTATTTATGTAAAAGGAAGAATTGATGGATATACTAGCAGAGGAACATTTATGTATTCCCTTATTCAAGAAAATATTAAACAAACCAAAAATCCAATTCTAGATACTGATTTTAATGAATCTGTCTTTGAGGCATTAAAATACATGAATGATTATTTAACAAAAGTTAATGACATATTAGCTAAGAAAGATATAGACACACTTAGCGGTTTGAAATCTGAATTTGATGAATTACATAGCCTGACCACTAAATTTGATATAAACAATACCTTATATAATAACAAGAGTAATAAAACTGAAGATATTAAAATCATCAATCAAATTATTAAGATATTTACAAGTTCAAAAATATTTGTTGAATAGTAAAACTATAATTAATGTGAAACACCCAAAAAAATTACAACAATAAACAACTATAAATCTCTAGCATTAACTCCTCAATGCGCTTATAATCGGGCGCCTCCGGAAGGGAAGTGTTTATAGCAGCAGCTTTAAACTGAAGCTCAAACTTTTCTAGCATCTCAAAAGTACAGGCCTTTATTGATGAGTATAATATAGCAAATTGTAATCTTAATTTGAAAACGTATACCAGTTCAACTCATATAGTCAAACCGGTATACGTTTTTTACCATGAAGTATTCTCAAACCTTACGCTTGCTTTGCGCTATTTTTGACTCTTATGTAATTTAACAAAAGTAGAAAAGCCCTTGTATTATTGCCTATAATTTATTCGCTTTTTTGTTCGTTCCATTAACTAATGCGAATAACAAAGCGGTTATCCCTCCCGACGCTATAACAATCAACAGATCAATAGGGGCAAATACAATTCCAGGAATACTTTCGAAAAAGAAACATGAGCCAAAGCTATACAGATGTCCGCGCAGAAGGACCATTTCACCAACATACATAATGATAGTCATTATTGAAGAAACAATAGCCGGAATTCCGATCGAAACAAATTTACGCTTACCCAGAAGAAACGAACCTACATAAATGCCTACGGTTACTCCCAGAAGAGTGAAGAACATGGTCATCAATGTTGCTGATAATGGAGATACTTGAATGCTCCCGTCTCTCCAAAAAGCGGTGAAGCAAGCGAGAATACAAAGTCCAAGGAATATCAGAGAACAAATCGACTGTAGTATCAATGACTTTAGGCGTTTTTTCTCCCCAGTCTTTATCATTTGAGCAAATCCGTATAAACAGTTCAGTATGGAAAGAATCAGAACGACGGATATAATGTAGAAATGCAACTTAAAAGCAGGATTATAGTTGCCCATCAAAATATCTACTGCTGTTTGTGTTTTATATGGTGTAACAGTTTCGCCCAAACCTTCAGGTGGTACGTAGCACATAAACATTTGCCAATCTTCAAGCTTTGTAACCGTTTCAGCTGTTGTAACCACAACTTTTTGTTCAAACAGTGTTTCAAGGATAAAGAATGCACTAGTGGCAACAGTTGAACCTCCAATCAGAGCATACCGCTTGAACAGTTTAATACATAAAGGCAGTATAAGCATGCCAATTAAAATAGAGATACAAATGGGTGTATACGGAATGATGTACTTCGGATAGTTTTCTTTCAAAACAGTTCCGTCAAAAATCATATCGTTGATAACACGTACTCCCATAGAAAGTGGATAATAGGACGCGAGCAGGACACCTAGACTTGCAAACAGATAATATCTGTTAAAGTGTTTCATATCAATTCTCCTTTCAGCCTGCATTTGTCAGCAATACATAGAAGATTGCGGCGAACAATGCAAGTAATACTATTAAGGAAAGCCACGTCATTTTTTTAAAGAATAGTATGTTTTCTATTCTTGTTCTAATCTTTGGACCACCAAATGGAGAAGCACAGACATTCGTACTTTCCTTACTTTCTAGTAATGCAAGTGCATACTCTTTAGCACGAACATAACCCAGTTTCACAAGCACACATTCATCACAGGACAACTCAATATCGGTTAGGAACAGTTTATAGAACACCCAAGAAAGTGGATTGAACCAATGTGCAGCCACTATCAGAAAAGTAATAACACGCCACATATTGTCGGCACGGCTAATATGTATTTTTTCATGCAACAACACAAGCTCAATATCTTTATCCGTATAAGCTGTAGGTAAGATAATTTTTGGTTTTACGATACCGTATACAGCGGGAGATATGGCCTTGTCCGAAAGAAAAATGTTATCACGTAGATGTTTGGCATCCTTCATTTCGTGCAGTGTTGTGAAATAAATCACTCCAAGCATAAGTATAATTACCAAAAACACAATAATCCATATTATGGAGGCTATGTTGAAAATCTGATCGAGAAGGTTCACCTTATATGTAATAGGAAAATAACTGTCTGCTGCCCTTACACTGTTCATCATTGAAAAGGAAACATCGTCTGTAGGTTTAAGTACGACAACAGTTTTAGTAGTAATGCCAGCCAGTAGTGACATCAAACTATATGGGCTATTTAGTCCAAGAGGTACGGTCATTCTGAAAAAAGGGATGAGCCAAAGAAGCACCGTAAGTCTTCTCGGAATCTTTGGCACTAATCTTGCAAGCATAACTAACACGCCTGTTATTGCGGCTGTTATACTCATATTAAAAACCCAATAGAATTTGGGGCGTTAATGCTTGCTTTTGCTTTAATGGGTACTGATATGGTAGCAGTACTTATGCTGGTTTTTGCATATCTATTTGTGATAGGCTATGGAATTTTTTATAGAGTTAAATATGACAAAGAGATGTAGGTTATGCTTTACTTTATGTTTACCGAGTTTATACAAAAGGCAGGGGAAGTCTGGCGTAGAATCCGACAAACACCTTGCCTTTTGTTAAATAAATCCGAGCGGAACAGGAGAAAAGAAGTTAATTAACAGCGTATATTGACATTATTATCCATAATGCTATACTGATACTACGTCAAAGCATGGAAAAGATGGTGCTACTCGTTTCTATTCTGATATCAGGTAGTCATTCGGTATCTTGTTAAAATGAAAAGGTTGCCAAGTGGGAATATGTCCGGCGGATTTCCGTATTTCTCAGTCGAGTTTAGATGAATGAACAGAGCAAGTAAGGTATTGAGAGTTGGTGTGCAATGAAGAGGTTATTGGCGATTGTTATATGTATCTTAATGGTGGGAATCATTGGAGTCATCCTTTATACGTTCGCTCCTGTTAAAATTGAAAAATCCGTCATGGGATTTGTTTATTCGGACGAAAAAAGTCAGCTCTTGAACGAGTCAAAGAATAGAGATAGCCAAAGTCAGAATGACACTGATATGCAGGACCATTGGAAAGTAGTTGATAAGAAGTTGATTGACATCGATAAAAATGGAGACGAAGACAGTATTGTTTTATATTGGCTTCAAGATGAGAGCACTGTTCCCAAATTGAAAGTGGCAATCAATGATATGGAAAAGGTTATTGAATTGGACCCATCAAAAGCTATTCCAGTAAATAGCGTGAAAATCAAGCAGTTTGTAATGCTGGACAACAAACAAAAAGGAATTTTTATCAAGCTAAATTCAGAGGGTGAAAGCGATATCCATGAGAATGAAAATGCACCGCCCTATTGGTTTGACTATAACTTTATCATTCTGGGGTATGGCAGTGAGGGGATATACACTATTCTTGACGGAATAAACCAGTCTTTAATAAAGTGGATAACTACGATGTAAAATACAAGGGTGATTATCATATTCAATTTACCGACAGAGCTACGGGTTTCGCCGCAGAATACACTGCTACTCTTTATAAGTCGGCTGATGACGGAGAAGAGCGGCTGAGGACTATCAATGATTATCCTACATCAGGAATTTCCTGCAATTACTTCAATGTCAAGGTTGTAGATATAAATTCGGATAGCGTGGACGAAGTGATTTGTTCAAAGTATGTGCCCGGTTTGTACCATGCAGACTTACTTGGAGTGATCGAGTACACCTATATCTTGAAAAACGGCAAGTATCAATTATCGAAGGAAGTACTAAAGTATGATGGAGAATCAGGATTATCTGTAGTCAAAGAGATGAATCAGTGAACGTATGTTTTGTTGTATCAATGATCGGCAGTAGTTGGATAATCATTCATCTGCTCAAAAGAAGGTCTATATCAATACTCGGGTTTAAATAGTATAAATTCTTTAATTACTAAATTGTCGAGACATGTACAATATGGTAATAAAGTTATATAATATGAGTAATACTGTTATGTAAACAAGGAAGTTTCATAGAAAGATATTTTTTACTGTGAAGGGGCCGGTAGCAATGGATAAGAAAATAGAAATTGTAGGATTATATAGTGATGTTGTGAATTTTGCGATGCAGCAAAACTACGTTCCAATAATAAAAAAACTGGTTGTAAAAAATCTTACTGAGGAAGAGCTTAGAGATATAGATGTTG
The DNA here is from genome assembly GCA_023439045.1 of Bacillota bacterium. GTDB lineage: Bacteria > Bacillota > Clostridia > Acetivibrionales > DSM-1351 > Ruminiclostridium. Next base: position 168,295 of record JAEXOY010000015.1, read on the forward strand.
TAATTACAACAGAACCTGACTTTACATATGAGTGGTCAACGCGGATTGAAACAATTCCTGCATTACAATCAATAGAATTAGGTGTTGTTGATATTAAATTATCATCAAATTTTTTATTTAATCTAACAGAAAAAATGGCAGGAACGATTATTATAAAGGTAAAATGCGGTGATTCTGTATTTGATAATACAATACATAGGATCGATATTTTGGCCTATGATGAATGGAGTGGCACTTCAATTATGCCGGAGGTAGTTTGTGCTTTTATTACTCCTAACCACCCAAAGATTACAGAAATCATAATAAAATCAAGTCAAATACTGCAGAAGTGGTGCGGAAGCCCATCTTTTACAGGCTACCAGAGTAAGAATCCTAATACGGTAAAAATGCAAATGGCAGCAATTTACACAGCGTTGCAAAAGGAGAACATTACCTATTGTATGCCTCCGGCAAGTTATGAAATCATAGGACAACGTGTGCGCCTTTCTGATAGTGTACTTGAACAAAAGATGGGTACATGCCTAGATCTTTCAATAACATATGCGAGTTGTCTGGAAGCGGTGGGGCTGAATCCTTTGCTTATTTTTTTAAAAGGACATGCCTTTGTTGGTTGCTGGCTTGAAGATCAATGTTTTGCTGAATGTGTACAAGATGATATTTCCATGATAACAAAGAGAATAGCAGAAGGAATTAATGAGGTTTGTCTAGTAGAGTGCACTTGCTATGTGGCAGGAAAAACAATACTGTTTGACGATGCGGTTAAAGCGGCAAATAATAACTTATCTGATATTGATCAGTTTGAATTTCTTATTGACATAAAACGCACTCGTGGTAGTGGTATAAGGCCAATACCACTGCTCAAGAAAACTGATGACGGAAAAGTTACCTGTAGCGAATTAGATTTTGTTCATAGTGTTAATGATAATATAGGAAAGGCTCCAAAGGAGTTAGACGTATTTGAAAAAATAAATAATGTAGATCATATTGATATAACTCGTCAGCAAATATGGGAACGTAAACTATTAGACTTGAGTTTGCGGAATACCTTGGTAAGTTTTCGTGTTACAAAAAATGCTATTCAACTGATGGTTAGCCAATTAAGTGAACTGGAGGATGCATTAGCAGGAGGACAGGAATTTCAAATTATGGCAAGGCCAAAAGATTGGGAAAATACCCCGCGTGATTCCAAAATTTATGCCATAGAAAATCAGACTTCGGCTCTGGAGAGCTTAGCTAGAACTGAATTCTCAAACAAAAGGATAAGGACTTTTATAGATGAAAAAGAAATTGCATATCGTATTACCAGCTTATATCGACAGGCGAAGGTAAGCCTGGAGGAGAATGGAACCAATACTCTTTATTTAGCGTTAGGTTTTTTAAAATGGTATGAGTCAGATGTCAGCGAAAAGGAAAGATATGCACCTATTGTGCTAATTCCTATCGATATTGTCCGGAAGTCAGCCCAAAAAGGTTATGTCATTCGTGTACGGGATGAAGAACCTCAAATGAACATTACATTACTTGAAATGTTGCGCCAGGATTTTGGCTTGACTATAGGTGGCTTAGATCCACTGCCAACGGACGAAAGTGGAATTAACTTAAAAAGGGTATTTAACACAATTCGCCAAGCAGTCATGGAAAAGTCCAGATGGGATGTTGAAGAATTAGCCTTTATTGGTTTGTTTTCATTTAGCCAATTTATTATGTGGAATGATATCCGTAATCGTTCAGATGATTTGAAGAAAAATAAAATAGTTGCCAGCTTATTGAGTGGCAAGATGGAGTGGGAGTCAAGCGAAGATTTTCCATCTCCGGACGCATTGGACGATACCTTTACGCCAATGGATTTAGCAGTGCCTATTAGTGCCGATTCATCACAGCTTTCAGCTATTTGCGCGGCGGGCAACGGAAATAGCTTCGTTTTACATGGACCTCCGGGAACAGGTAAATCACAGACGATAACAAATATTATTGCAAACACATTATTTCAGGGGAAGTCTGTCTTATTTATTGCTGAAAAAATGGCGGCTCTTTCTGTGGTTCAAAAAAGATTAGAGTCAATTGGCCTTGCACCCTTTTGCTTAGAGCTACATTCTAATAAAGCAAGGAAGAAGGATGTACTTGAACAGTTAGATAAGGTCCTTGGAATTGGTAAAATTAAAGCACCACAAGAATATACAGATCAAGCAATACGCTTGCATGAGTTACGAAAAGAATTAAATAATCTAGTTGAAGCCATCCATAAAAAACGAAACTTTGGATTTTCACTTTATGATGCGGTTATCCGATTTGAACAATACAAAGACTATTCCGATTGCGTGAAATTTACACAGGAACAAATAGAAGCGCTTATACCACAAAGATACACGCTTTGGATAGATACGGTTAACCAACTGAAAATTGCAGCAAAGGAAAGTGGTGGTGTATATAATAATCCGTTAAGTGACTTTGACAACTGTATATATTCTCACGAAATTAAAAGTGAAATAAGTGAGGAATTAAAAGGTTTTGCAGTGGCTATTCACGGTTTGCAAACCATGATTTTTAAACTCAAAGAAATAATAGGTATAAAAGATGTGGAAACCCACCATCAGATTTGTTCTGTTATAAAATTAATTGAACTGCTGAATCAAACCGATTTTATACCAGTCAGATTGTTTGAAAATCAGGAACTTAACTTGCTCAAAGAAAAAGTTATAAAAGTTTGCGAATGTGGAGAAAAACGTGATGAAATTGAGAGAAAGCTGGTCTCAGTTTTTTCTGAGAGCATTCTGACTTTTGATGATGAAAATGCACTTCACAAGTGGCGAGTGGCAGAATCAAGCTGGTTTTTGCCTAAGATATTAGGACAAGGCAAAGTAGCTAAGTCCCTTAAAATTATTGCAAAAAATCCTAGTGATTTTAAAAAGGAACAGACTATTTTGTATATCAATCTTGTTTCGGAATACAAAGCAAATGCAAAGATTGTTGAGGAAAATAATGCTCTTTTTAGTGATTTATTTGGTTTGATTTGGAACAATGGAAGAGCAGATTGGCATGTAATCAGCAAAACGTATAATCAGTCTGTTGAGGCGAATAAGCTGCTTACATCAATAAGTAATCACAACACAGAAAGACAAGCTGCTAAGCTTAAATTCATAAATGAAGTACTGTGTGATTTGAGTGAATTTAAGCAGCGTAACGAAAGTGTGCTAAAAACAATCATTACTGAATGGAACAGAATGTCTGACACTATGAAAAGCCTTTCGCAAAAAGCGGGAATAGATTTTAATAAGTTTAAAGACAGCGAACATTGGTTAGCTGTTATTGCTGAAAAGGTAAATAAGTGGACTGGAAGCTTGGAAGGGCTAAGAAACTGGTGCACCTACCTGAATGTTAGATTAAAGGCAAAGGAAGCAGGATTATCCAATATTATTGCTGCCTGTGAAAATGGCTTAGCCACCGAAGATAATCTACTACCTATATTCTATCGTGAAGTTTCATTGGCTTGTGCGATTTCTGTTATTAATAAAGAAAAGTGTCTTTCGGATTTTAATGGTGCAATTTTTGAAAATGAAATTGAAAAGTATAAGAAGACCTGCTCTGATTTTGAAAATATTACAAAGGAGGAGCTTATTGCAAGATTATCAGCAAAGGTTCCCACAATATCAGCAGGCGTTGCAAATTCATCAGAAATGGGGATATTGCAAAAGGCAATCAAAAGTGGAGGAAGGATGGTATCGATTCGAAAGCTTTTTGACAGTATTCCAAATCTACTTCGAAAGTTATGCCCTTGCATGCTCATGAGCCCTATTTCAGTTGCACAGTATATAGATCCCCAATATCCTCCATTTGATCTAGTTATATTTGATGAAGCTTCCCAAATGCCTACCTGTGAAGCTGTTGGAGCAATAGCAAGGGGTAGAAATTTGATTGTTGTGGGTGATCCTAAACAGTTGCCGCCAACCAGCTTTTTCAGCGCGGACAGAGTGGACGAGGATAACTATGAGAAGGAAGATCTTGAGAGCGTCCTGGACGACTGTTTGGCGATATCAATGCCGCAGCAACACTTGTTATGGCATTATCGTTCCCGCCATGAAAGTTTGATAGCGTTCAGCAATATGCAGTATTACGAGAATAAGCTGTTTACTTTCCCATCACCAAATGATTTGATTTCTAGTGTCAAATTTATACCTGTGGATGGATATTATGATAGAGGAAAAACAAAGCAAAACAGAGCCGAGGCAGACGCTGTAATCGCGGAAATAGTAAGAAGGTTGAATGATCCGGTACTCTGCAAACAAAGTATCGGTGTTGTGACATTTAGTTCAGTACAGCAAAATTTAATTGATGATTTACTGGTTGAGACCTTTGCCAAGAATCCGGAGCTTGAAGAAATCAGCAATCAAGCTTATGAGCCAATCCTTATTAAAAATCTTGAGAATGTGCAGGGGGACGAACGGGACGTAATTTTATTCTCCATTGGTTATGGTCCTGATTCAACCGGGAAGATAGCTTTAAACTTTGGACCAGTCAATAGAGAAGGAGGTTGGAGGAGGCTAAATGTCGCGGTTTCTCGTGCAAGAAAAGAAATGATGGTATTTTCAACTCTGAGCCCTGAACAGATTGATTTATCCAAAACAAGATCACAAGGAGTAGCTGGATTAAAGGCATTTCTTGAGTTTGCACAAAAGGGAAAAAACATTTTACCTGTTAAATTATCAAATGTATCATCAGGTAACGACATTTCAGAAAAACTAATTGCTGAGAGAATCAAAGAGTTAGGTTATGAAGTGCATACAAATATTGGCTGTTCCGAGTATAAAATTGATATTGGCATTGTTCACCCTAATAAGGAGGGTGAATATGTGTTGGGTATAATGACTGACGGTAAAAACTATAGAGCAGCAAATACTGCAAGAGATAGAAATATCCTGCAAAACGGCGTATTGAAATCCTTAGGCTGGAACATTCATCGTTTATGGATTTTAGACTGGTGGGAAAATCAGGATAAGGAATTGGAGAAAATCCGGGAGGCAGTCGAAGCAGCAATTAAAAAAGAGGAAAAAAATACTGATATTGAGGCAATTCAAGTACCATCAAAACAGATTTACGCTTATGAGAGGATAGAACAGGATAACGAAAATACATCGATAGATAAAAATATTAAGTATCTTGTTTGTGCTTTAGATAATGTGAGTGGCGGAGCAGAAGAGTTCTGTTTACCACAAAATAATTTGCTCATTCTTTCTCAAATAAAACAAGTTTTAGGCTTAGAAGCTCCCATCAGTAAGAATTTACTATGTAAACGGATTTTAGCAGCCTGGGGTATCGCTCGAATGGGAACACGCTTAGATAGAAGATTTGAAGAGCTTTTTGCAATTTTGAAGTTAAAGAACACAGTGACAAATAATAATGTTTTCTATTGGAACAATGAGCAATTACCTGATGAATACACAGTATTTCGTGTGGCTGAAAATGATATAACACGCAGAAATATGGAAGACATAGCTTCTCAGGAAATAGCAAACGCAATCAAATACATTTTGGAAAGTCAGGTAAGCTTATTAAAATCAGATTTAATCAGGGAAGTGTCTAAGATATTTGGCTTCTCAAGGGGAGGCGCCTTAATTGAAGAGAGCATTTGCGCGGGCATCAAGGAAGCTGTGAAAAGAAATTATGTGACAATTGATAATGATGCGGACAGAGTTATTATTAAAGATTAAGCATATAAGGTTCTCATAATTCTTTTTCGTATTTCATATATAACATTTTTCATATATGACATTGAATAAATGGATCAAATTACTTAATAGTATTAATTGCAAAAATGGGAGGTTGAAAAACCTCCTTTTTTTGGTATATATAAATATATAAATCTATTTATGGAAGGTTATTTATCATGATTCTACAACAATAAGCTACTATAAATCTCTAGCATTAATTCCTCAATGCGTTTATAATCGGGCTCCTCTGGAAGGGAAGTGTTTATAGCAGCAGTTTTAAACTGTTGCTCATACTCATCGAGCATTTCAAAAATCTCTTGATAACTATACTTTCCGCTACGAATATCAAGAAAAAAGGATCTTTCTTTTTCCCTATAGGTGTTTATACCCTTGCCTTCAAGAATTTCCGTACCTGTTACAAGAAGTCGAATCAGGTGCATTGCGTGCTTATTTAGGTGGAGTTCATCCTTTTTGCTATTTCTGTGATTAAGCTTGGAATAATCTTTAACTATGTTGTTCATATCAGAATAAATGTTTTTAAAGTCCCTCAGTGGATAGTGCTTTAGGTTTATATCAATAAATATTTCGGTATCCATTTCTGCTCTAGCAGATTCATCTATATATAAGCTTATTTCGCTGTCAGTAAAGCTTTTATAAGTCCTTTTCAGATGATCCATTTGTCCTAATATACTATTTAAAATATGCTGCTCCTTTTCTGCCTGGGGATAGTTGTCTCTTGCAAGTGCATTTTGAAGCCTTCTAAGCTGGGCTGTAGCGTAGTTCCCAAAGCTTTGTATAGCCCTTCTAGATAAAAATAAATCAACATTGTCTCGTAGCAGCTCTCCTTGTTTGGTTAAGCAAAGAAGATGTTCAGGTTTCGTTCCAAGTATCTCAAGAACATTTGGGTTGCAATTTAAACACAGAGATATAAATTTCTTTAGTCCGTATATTACGGTATCAGTTGTTCTGTCCTCAAACTGCTCAAAACTTGATAATCCCATAATATCCTGCTTGGTTTCGATACAAACACCCCTTACATCAATATCACTGGTGTCTACATTAGTTCCGTAGGCTATAGAACCTGCAGTTGTTAGAATTAATATATTGCTCCCAAGGTGTGGGTCTTTCCTCAAAAACTCATATTCTTCTGAATTAAGCTTATCTTTTATAGTTTGTATATTCATACAATCCTTCCTCCAGCAGCTATGCCCAAACTTTCTCAAGAGATTCTCTAAACAAAGAGTTCAAAGACTCGTAGTCCGATTTTTTAGTTTTTCTGACAGTTTTAAGGTATTGCTCATAATGGTTTATTTTACTTCTAAGAAAACCAATTATTATTGGACTTTTTGGCTCATTTTAACATACATATTTCTAGAAGTGTTAAAATCAGAAAAGGTTGCAAGCTTTTTGTCCGTAACTCTTATTTTGCGTATAACAGGATTATGGTAGAATTATTGTAAATAAAGCGGAAAAGAGGCACTCATGTTTAACGAATTTATTAAGCATTATAACATAATAAGGGATATCCTTAGAGATTGCTTTCTTTACGGATATTTTTCAAGAGACGGGCTTGAGAATAAAAGAAATGTAAGTTCTAGAAAGGTAAGTTATGAAATCCGACGTATCCAACAATATGTGGAAAGCGAATATATAAGGTTTGATAAGGACGGACGATACAAGCTAATGAGCTTGTCATATGATTTTATGAGGCACCCGAATAATTTTTTGGTAAATACATATATGACCAAGAGCTTTACCCGTGCGGATTTATTGACCTATTTTCTTACCCTTTTATATATCCAGGCACAAAATAAACCCTGTTCATTGAAGTGTATAGAAGACGGTCTTAACACCGAAGGATTAGTATCATTTGATAAAATCAGCAGTAAGACCATTCAGAGAAAACTAACAGAAATGTGTGAAAGCATAGGAATACTCACTTGTGAGGTTGTGAGGAGAACCAAGTACTACACCATATCACATGACATACTACAAACACTGAATGTTGATGAACTAAAAGAGTTATTAAATGCAGTTAGTCTTTATAAAAATATTGTTTTTCCTGTAACAGCAGGCTATTTTTGCCTACAGACCATTAAGGACTATCTACACTACGAGCGCAAAACAAGTTATGAGGATAAAAATATTTTTAATTACAGGCACGTACACTTTCATCCTGTAATTGAAGAGCAGGTGCTGTGGGAGATTATTAAAGCTATTCACCTGAGGAAAAAAATACGAATAACATACAATTCACCCAAAAACATTAGTAACAGCAACAATAGAAAAATACTTAGCCCATATAAAATAAAATATGATGTTCGACATGGACGTTACTATTTAATTTCTTTCAATAAGCATAACAGGTGTATTGTTTCAAGACTTGACCGATTGGAAGATGTGGAGCTGTTAGATGAACAATTCTGTAGAGAAGATTATGACGGAGATTACCGCTCTCATATGCTTTATAGTTGGTCAAGCGCGTCACTTAACCCGACTAATATGCCTGAAAAGGTCAGGCTTGAGGTTGTTGTAAATGAACCAGATGAAAACTATATTCTTGAAAAGATTAAATATGAGGCTCCGCTTGGAGAATTAGAGAAGATAGGAAAAGGGCGTTACTATTTTACTTTGCTAGTAAATGACAGCTATGAAATTATCCCTTGGATCAGAAGTTATGCAGGGTATGTCAAAGTGCTTGAAGGCAAGGAGCTTGAGAAAAAGTTGTTGAATGACTGGAAGGAGACGCTTTCGAACTATGGAATTATTCAATGAAGTAAAGAACAGATATTTTCAGTTGGTTTTTAGAGTTATTAATGAATGTGCTGATGGAAGGGCGAAAGCAGATTTGATCAGAATTGTGGACGATGGAGAATTTGAACAGAAACTGATTGGCAAAAATCAGCAATCCTTTGCAGACATTATTCTTAATAGAGGAAATAAAGACGAAAATCTGAACCTTTTGAATGAAAAGAAGGGTTTATATTATCCATGTGTTGATGCAAATGGGGAATTACCGCTTCCAGTCAGGTTTACAAATCTGGAAAAGGCCTGGCTCAAAGCTCTTTTAAATCAGCAGGAAGTAACATTGCTGCTTAGTAAAAATACACTTGATAAATTGAGTAAGGAGCTTGATGGATTCGATTCACCAATTAAGCAAGAATATTTTGAAACGACAAATTCAGTTAAATTACCTGAAATTAGCCAAAGGGAGAATTACGAAGAAAACTTTAGATTAATACTTAAGGCGCTTATTTGTGAAAAGCCTATCAGATACAGTAATGTAGATAGAAATGGAAATATTCATTCAAACAAGCTGGCGCTTCCACTAGCTATTGAGTATTCAATGAGAGACACAAGATTTAGGGTGTCGTTGTTCTCAATAGACGATAATAGACCTGTTTTGGCCAATGTTTTTAGTCTAACAGATATAAATATAGTAGATGAAGATATAGGGATCGACCGGGACAAAGCAAAAAAGTTACTGTTTGAGCTAAAATATTCTGATCAGCCTATAATATTGGAAGTCACTGACAAAAATTCTGCCATGGAAAGGTGCTTTATGTGCTTTTCTGGAATGGAGAGAACAGCCAGAGAACTTGGCAACAGCAAGTATGAGATAAGGTTAAATTATTATCTTTTTGAAGAGGAAGGACTTATTCAAAACATCTTATCTCTTGGACCTTATGTGAAGGTTATTTCACCTCAAAGAATTGCGAATGAAGTGGTTAAAAGAGTTAAGAAAGCTATTAGCCTATAGTAGCAGAAATGCCGTGGAGCGATTAAGAATGAATATAATAGGTTTTTGAAAAAAGTTTGCATGGTTTTATTATTGCAAACTTTTTGTCTTTTATATGTAAAGTTATCCTAGTATACTGAAATTGTTCCTGATTCCTAAGGCAAAGATTTCTGAATGGTCTTGCGGTGCCTCCTTCTTTATTTGTTTGGGGTATACCGGGAAGTGGAACTCAATTAACCTTAGTGTCGGAGGTTCAACTCCTCTATTACCGTAAGGTAATTAGCTCAGTGGAAGAGCATAAGGCAATGAAAAGGGGTTCAAGTCCCCATCAGACTTTGGATCTGATTGCAGGTTGCAACTCTATGTTAATGGAGAAAAACACATCAAATCTTTTGAAGGAATCCTCACCTTTTGGTTGATTTTTAACCTTAAGACCGGGAGATAAGCCTTGAAGTGTTCGGATACCGGGTGTGACAAACCGAAACTCATTCATGATGTTATCTGACAATTCAGAATTCTTGAATTATCAGATAATAATGATTTAACTTCGGAATGTAATATCCTTAAGCAACACTCCGCCCAGAACTCGGGAGGGTTCCTGAGAAGGATTACAAAGATGTATTAAAGAAAGGATGGATAATTATGAAAGTAACAATTAAAAATGATGAAAGAGGCTTATTATTTAAGGACGGAAACTATGTTAAATGCCTAAAGCCCGGCAAATATAGCCTTAATCCATTTGTTAGGTATTCAGTTGCTGTAGAGGACGTAAACAAGGTTTTTGAAACAGTTGGCAAGAACTTATCCATTTTTCTAGAGGACCAGGAGCTGCTGAAGGAACTATTGGTTGTTGATGTTCAAGATTATGAGCTAGCAATACACTTTGAGGACGGTAAACTTTCAGAGGTTTTGAAATCCGGCAGGTATGCTTTCTGGAATGTACTTAAAAAGCATGATTTCCTAACAATTGATGTTAGAAATCCAGAGGTTAGGGACATTGACGCCTCAATATATAATAGCCCAAAGCTCTCAGGTGTTGTTGGTTATTTTGAAGTGGAGAGCCATGAAAAGGGTATTCTTTACTACAATAATGTTGTACAAAAAACATTGGAGCCAGGCAGATACTTCTTTTGGAAAGGCCCTGTACATACTATCGTAAAGAAAGTTGACCTTAGACAACAACAATTGGATATGACAGGTCAGGAAATCATGACGGAGGATAAAATAACTTTAAGGTTGAACTTTGTATGCCATTACAAAATTACAGATCCCTTAAAGGTAGTTGAAATAAAATCCCTTGAAGCTCAACTCTACATAGTTTTACAGCTGATTTTAAGAGAGTATGTAGGCGGTATGAAGCTGGACGATCTGCTTATGAAGAAGCAGGAAATCGGTAGCTATGTGCTTGATAAGCTAAAAGAGATAAGTAGCAACTATGGTGTAGAGTTCCAGTTTGCCGGTGTAAAGGATATTATTTTACCAGGCGAAATAAAAGAAATATTAAATACTGTATTAATAGCAGAAAAAAAGGCCCAGGCCAATGTTATAACAAGAAGAGAAGAAGTTGCTTCAACTAGAAGCCTTTTAAATACCGCAAAGCTTATGGAGGAAAACCAGACACTTTATAGACTAAAGGAGCTTGAGTTCCTTGAGAAAATATGTGAGAAAATAGGCAATGTCTCGCTGACAGGCGGCGGTAGTCTATTGGAGCAATTGAATACCTTGCTTTCAAATAAGACATTTGATATGCAGAGTAAGGCATAAGTATAAGATTTTTCTATGATGTCTCCCTTGTTGATGATATATTAGCGAGGGAGACTTATTTATTAAAAGAAGGTGAAAAAATGATTGAAATCAAAGGAAAATACAATTCAGCTAAAGTCTTTACCAATAATTTGGAGCAAAGGGCTGCGGGACAGATACTAGAGCTATGTAATCAAGAGTATTCTAAAGATAGCAAAATCAGAATAATGCCTGATACTCACGCCGGAGCAGGCTGTACTATCGGAACTACTATGACCATTAAGGATAAAATAGTTCCAAACCTTGTGGGAGTTGACATCGGCTGTGGAATGTTTGTTAGCGTATTGGGAAAAACAGAGATTAATTTCAAGAGGCTTGATGAAGTTATTCGGAGCTGTGTTCCTAGCGGTTTTGACGTACGTGAGAATCCTCATGAATATAATGCATTTGTGGATATACATAGCTTAAGATGTAAAGAGCATGTAGATTTGAAAAGGGCATCTCTAAGCATAGGCACCCTAGGAGGTGGAAATCACTTCATTGAAATGAATGTTGACGATGATAAAAATGTATATTTAGTTGTACATTCAGGTAGCCGCTATCTAGGTAAGCAGATCGCTGAATATTATCAGAATAGGGCAACGAAAGAAATTGTAAAGAAAAGTAATGATGAGATTATTTCCGTATTAAAATGCCAAGGCAGAGAGCGGGATATTCAGAAGGAGATTGAAAAATCGAGAACTGATATAAATGACTCTTTAGCCTATGTTCAGGGCCAGACTTTTGATGATTATAATCATGATATGATGATTGCTCAGTTGTTTGCAGAATTCAACAGGAAAGCTATTGCGGAGGTTATTATTCGCAAAATGAAATTTAATGTTATTGATAGTTTTACTACAATTCATAATTATATAGATATGGATGAAATGATTCTGAGAAAAGGCGCCATATCTGCAAAAGAAGGCGAAAGAGTGATAATTCCTATTAATATGAGAGATGGAAGTATTATCGCTACAGGCAAGGGAAATATTGATTGGAACCAATCAGCCCCTCATGGCGCAGGCAGGTTAATGAGCCGAAAGCAGGCAAGACTTAACTTGTCATTGGAAGAGTTTAAAAAGTCGATGGATGGGATATATACTACATCACTGTCAATGGATACACTAGATGAAGCTCCGTTCGCGTATAAGCCCATCGAAGAGATAATTACCAATATTCAAGATACTGTTGAAATCCATACAATAATCAAACCTATTTATAACTTTAAGGCATCTGATGATTGACAAATAGATGTAAGTTATACTTTAACTTTATGCCTACCGAGTTTATACTAAATATAAATAAGGTTGGTGAAAATATGAATTTAATAGACTCTATAATATTTGATCTGGATGGGACTCTTTGGGATGCAACTGACATTACATTCAGGGCGTGGGAAAAGATATTGAAGGATAGGAAAGAAATCAAGGAACCAATAACCCTTGAAATGTACCAAAGCGTTCAAGGTATGCAGGCTGCTGAAATAGGAGCAAAGTTCTTTCCATACTTATCGGAGAAAGACCAAATGGATTTGGTTAATATCTGTTGCGAGGCAGAAAATCCTTTGATACTAAAAGAAGGCGGTATTCTATATAATAATCTTGAGTCAACGCTGGAAAAACTTGCTGAGCGATACCCATTATTTATTGTGAGTAACTGTCATGATGGCTACATAGAAGCTTTTCTGGAATATCACGAACTGAGCCACTATTTCAAGGATATCGAAAGTGCAGGGGCGACTGGATTTTCAAAGGGTGAAAACATCAAGCTGATTATCGAGAGAAATCAACTTAAGCATCCAATCTATGTGGGAGATACTGAAGGTGATTGTAACAGTGCTAGACAGGCAAAGGTGCCTTTTGTTTTTGCAAGCTACGGCTTTGGAAGAGTAAAAGATTACGATATGAAGATTGACGACATAACTGATTTGTTAAAAGTTGTTAGTCAAGATAATTAGCAAGGATAGAGTTTTCAAAAAGGTATAAGCCAGAGTGCTTGTAAGGAATGTAGGGGGAAAATATGCAGATACAAATTGCTGACAAAAGTGACCTGAATGGATTACTTTCACTATATACACAATTGCATAACAATAAAATGCCGGATATAGATGATAGGCTACTTTCTATATGGAATGATATTTTAAATGATGAAAATCATTACATATTTATTTGTAAAGAGGACAATACGATAGTTTCTTCCTGCGTTATGGTTATTGTGCCTAATCTGACTAATAACCAGAGACCATACGCCCTGATAGAAAATGTAGTTACGCATGAAGACTACCGAAATAAAGGCCTTGCAACAGCTGTTTTGGAATATGCTAAAAAAATTGCTATTGATAAAAATTGCTATAAAATTATGCTAATGACAGGCAGCAAGAAGGACAGTACCTTGAATTTTTACAGAAGAGCAGGGTACAATTCGGAGGATAAAACTGCATTCATACAGTGGTTATAACAAGCAAGGAATAGTTCAGGCAATGAGGGAGCTTGAGCACCTATTAAATAAATTTGAAAATAGTGATACTAATAATATCAGTTCTCAAATAATATCACTTTTCAAATAACATCACTTCTCAAATAATATCAATTCTCAAAATTGATATCCTGTTTCTCCACATAAGGGAATGTTATAATCTCGGTGCCATCAAGGTTTTCTTTATTCATATAAACTGCATTAATTCTGCTATTATCATATGTTTTATAATAATAAATTCGGCTTTCAAGGTTCATGCAGGAAGAATAAGTAGTGAAATCTAGCATGCCGGTATCTGTTATTATTCCGCCTTTTACCATTTTGACATAGTCTAGCATGTGAAAGAACTGAGTAACAGCATCTAGCTCATTATTCTGAGGTGGCATTACAGATCGTATAAATGCAATTCTAACAAATCTGGAAACTGAAGCAAAATCTCCTGGAATGCCCAGGGTGCCTGAACCAAGTCCTAAAGCTTTTAGCTTAAGGTTACCCCACTGAGTTTGTTCTGGATGCTTTGTACTAAGATAAAGATATTCATTTAGGTTTGTCAGGTGCCAATCAAAGGTTGGATTATTTGTCATTACACCTACTGGATTTTCACAAACAACCAATCTTTCCTTTGTTTTTTCTACTACCATAGACCTGCCTGAAATATCTGTAATCATCCAATGCAACATTGGTAAAGGCGTTTTCTCATTTAAAGGTATACCGACCAATTCCAGGTCTTGAATTGACTTTGCTACCTCGTCAATTGTAGTGTGATTGGACAAGACCCATTGTATAAAGTCATACGGAGCTATATTGTTTTTACCCTCCACCGGCTTTTCTTCAAAGTGTGCATAGCCTTCAAAATTCAACCCTGCACAAGCCAAGCCGGTTTCATTCATGGCATCTGCAAATACTGCATGTTGCCCAATCTCCGTTCCGATACCAATAATTGCTTTATGATTCTTAACCTTTTGGCCAGTTACTTTGCATTCATATTCATAATTTCTCGGAAGGATTAACACGGACTGATTAAAGCTATATCCCAAATCCATATTCCTTCCAAAGAAATGCTGCCCGTTTTCTGTCGCTATAGTCAATGCTGTGCACATATTATCACCTTTATTACTAAATAAATTAATATACTAAACGAGTTAATACAACCAAGTTAATATACCAATAGTATTTTCTGCTGATAATAATAATATATACGCTTAATATAGATTGCAAAAATATATACGCTTACTATTGATAATAATGATATATCTCTTAATATAGATAACAATGATATATCGCTTATTATAGATTTCAATAATATATAAGCTTTCTATGATTACAGTAATATATACGCTTAATATAGATTACTATAATATCTGTACTTATAATGGATAACTACAATAAATACACTTACTTTAAATATTTAATCTTCATAAAAATTACCATAATCAAATTGAAAATAAGTGACATACTATAACTAGACATGATTCTTGTGAATCATTGTCATAACTCAATTAGACTAGCATTAGTTGGATTTGAGGTGATTAGGATGTATGGAGCTTTCTTGGAACCTGTTATGATACGCGCAGTTTAGCATATTAAAGATGGGGGATGGTAAAGTTGAACTTCTTAATGCAACACAAAAGCCATCAATACTAGTTTAAGGATACAGGGTTACATTTATGTAGCCCTGTATTTTTTAATTAGAGCATATAGCATTGTGTGCACTAGGCTCACAAAGCCATCAACTGCAATATAAAGCATTAAATTTGGAAATTTGTCCTAAATTAATTAGTTTGAATTATGTAAAATAGTACGATATAATAATTAGTATATGTATTACTCTTTTGTAATATCCTGAGTCCATATTTAAAGTTTGGCAATCATTTAATTATTAAGGGGGACCTCCCATGGACAGCTTTAAAATACTAACTATCAAGAAGAGTATTTTTGAGGATAATGACAATCAGGCTAATTTACTTAGAAGTAATCTCAAAAGTAACAAAACCTTTCTTTTAAATCTTATGTCTTCACCTGGATCTGGAAAGACAACAACAATTACTAGAACTATTGAAGCGTTACATAATGAAATGCGAATAGGAATTATGGAAGCGGATATTGACTCTGATGTTGATGCTCAGACTGTATTACAAACAGGTGCAAAGGTAATCCAACTTCACACTGGTGGAATGTGTCATTTAGACGCTGAAATGACAAAGCAAGGAATAGAAGCGCTTGGCGTGGAAGACCTTGATTTGGTTATCTTAGAAAATATCGGCAATCTTATATGTCCTGCAGAATTTGACACAGGAGCAGTACGTAATGCTATGATTCTCAGTGTTCCCGAGGGGGACGACAAGCCACTAAAATATCCACATATATTTTCAGTAGTTGATGTTTTGATTATAAACAAAATGGATGCTGCTGAGTTCTTTAATTTCAATTTGAATGCAGTTATTGAAAGAGTAACAAAACTGAATCCAAATATCAAGGTTATTCCTATCAGCGCAAAAAATGGTACAGGTATGGAGGAATGGCTAGATTGGCTGCGCCATGAAGTTAGCAGTTGGATATCATAGTTGTTTGATAGTTGTGGTCTTATATTAACTAAATATTTAATTCTAGGGGGATTTAAAAATGATTAATCAGAAAGCATTGGACCTGGCGAATCACATCGGCAGAAAAAAGCCTGGTGCAAAGGATAGATACAAGGAGACCGATCCCGAATACCTGATTCTAGAGAAGGTTATTACTGATGAAATGGCAGATGTTGCAATGTGCCTGCCAATTCGTACAAAGACTACTGCTGCTGAACTTGCGCCAAAATGCGGAAAATCAGTGGAGGATACACAGAGGATACTGCTCCAGCTAGCCGAGGTAGGTGTTTTTTTTGTAAACAATATTAATGGTACTGATACATTTTGGTATGACACATGGGTACCGGGTATTATGGAAATGATGGTAAACAACAAGGAGAATGTTGCAAAATACCCTCAGATTGCTGAAGCTTTTGAGGCGTATGGAAGAGTCAGAGGTCCTAAGTCAGCAGGTAGTTTTCCTGTTGGGGTGGGATTAATGCGTGTCATTCCGATTGAAACGGCCATTGATGGCAATTCAAGAAAAGCTTCATATGAAGAGGTTTCAAAATACATAAATGAGAATTCAATTTTTACTGTTTCAGATTGTTCCTGCCGTACTGCAAGAGAGGTAATGGGCGAGGGGTGCGGACATTTAAAGGAAGATATGTGTATTCAAATGGGACATGCCGCAGAATATTACATACGAACAGGCAGAGGCAGACAGATAACCAAAGAGGAAGCAATTGAAATAATCAAGAGAGCTGAGGAAAACGGCCTTGTTCATCAGATACCTAATCTCGATGGTTCAGGTAAAACCCATGCGATATGCAATTGCTGCGGTTGTGGTTGCCTTTCTCTCAGATCAGCATCTATGTTTTACAATGGAGACATGGTTCGTTCAAACTATGTTTCAAAGATTGATAAGGATAAATGCGTTGCTTGTGGGGAGTGTGTAAAGTACTGCCCTGTAAACGCACTTCAACTGGGTCAAAAAATATGCTCAAACAAACCTGTAGTAGATAAAATCATACACGAGGATACACCAAGGAATACAGAGTGGACAGCTGATAGATGGAACCCTGACTACCGTACAAACCGCAAGAATGTTGTGGAAAGCGGAACAAGCCCTTGTAAGACCCAATGTCCTGCACATATAGCGGTACAGGGTTATATTAAACTTGCTTCCCAAGGCAAATACAGAGAAGCACTAGAGCTAATAAAGAAAGAAAATCCTTTCCCAGCTGTTTGCGGACGCATTTGCCCAAGAAATTGTGAATCTGAATGTACCAGAGGTGATATCGACCAGCCGGTAGCTATAGATGAAATCAAGAAGTTTATTGCTGAGCAGGATTTGAAAAAGGAACATCGATATATTCCAAAGGTGATGCATGACTATGGCAAAAAGATAGCTGTAGTTGGAGCCGGACCATCTGGACTTTCCTGTGCCTACTATTTGGCAATAGACGGATACAAAGTTACTGTATTTGAAAAGCAAAAGGTTTTAGGAGGAATGCTCACATTAGGAATTCCTTCGTTCAGACTAGAAAAGGATGTAATCGATGCTGAAATAGACATCTTACAAGAGTTGGGTGTGGAGTTCAAAACAGGTGTTGAAGTTGGTAAGGATATTACCCTGCAGCAGCTGAGAGATGAGGGCTACAAGGCATTCTATATAGCAATAGGTGCTCAAGGTGGCAGAAAATTAAATATTGAAGGAGAAGATGCCGAGCGTGTTTATGCAGGAGTCGAATTTGTCAGACAGGTAAATCTTGGAAACAATATTAAGCTCAGCGGCACCACTGTTGTAATTGGTGGCGGTAATGTTGCAATAGATGTTGCAAGAACTGCAACGAGAACAGGGGCAGCTAATGTCCTGATGTACTGTTTGGAGAGCAGAAGCGAAATGCCTGCGCTCGAAGAGGAAATTTTAGAAGCGGAATCTGAAAGTATAGTAATAAATAATTCATGGGGGCCCAAGCGATTTATTGTAGAGAATGGTAAAGTGGCTGGGGTAGAATTCAAAAAATGTATTTCTGTATTTGATGAGAACAAGAGATTCAATCCTCAGTATGATGAGAGCCAAACCATGACAGTAAAAGCAGACTACGTACTTGTTTCTGTAGGTCAATCTATTGAATGGGGCGACTTGTTGAAAAACAGCAAGGTGGATGTTAATGCAAATAAAACAGCCAGGGCAGATTTATTTACCCTGCAAACTGCCGAACCTGATGTGTTTGTTGGGGGAGATGTGCTTACAGGTCCTAAGTTTGCTATCGATGCAATTGCGTTAGGTAAGGAAGGAGCAATATCAATACACCGCTTTGTTCAGCCGGGGCAGAGCCTTGTTATAGGTAGAGACAGGAGGGATTACCATGCTCTTGACAAACAAAGCCTTGAGCTTGGAGGATATGACAATCAGCCTAGACAAAGTGCTGGACATACAGATGGACAAAAAGCCAAGGATACATTCAAGGATTTAAGAGCCACATTTACCGAAGAACAGGTCAAAAAAGAGACAGAGCGTTGCTTGGGGTGTGGTGCTACAATATCAGACGAGTATTTGTGCGTGGGCTGTGGTGTCTGTACTACAAAGTGCAAATTTGATGCTATCAAGCTGGAGAGGGTTTATGATGGTGCGGGAGTTGCATTTGAAGATATTAAGCCGGTGGTTGTAAAAACAGTACTAAAGCGCAAAGTAAAGGTGGTCGCACATAAGTTAAAGAAAAAATTCTTAGGGAAGAAATAAATTTAATAAATTTATTTAGAAGACATTTAAAACTACAGTCAAGGCGGTGAATGCATTGCACGAATTGGGGATTATGTTTAATATAGTTGAAACGATAACAAACTTTGCAAATCAGAACAATATCACTAAAATAGATACTTTGGTTTTAGAGATAGGGGACATGTCACCAGTAGTGCCAAGCTACATTGAAGCTTGCTATCCCGCAGCAGCAGATGGAACTCTTTTGCAAGATACTAAGCTAAAGATTGAGATTGTTTCGGGCAAGGATTTTATTATTAAAGAAATAGTGGCCTGTTAACTATTAAAAATAATATTCAGGAGGAGACTTTATGTTTCAATTTAGTGAAGGCACTTCGGCTATAGTTGTTTGGGGAATCTGGTTAGGTGTTTTAGCAGCGTTGTTCATAGTCAATGAAGTTACTAGAAGGTGGAAGTGGGCTGGTTTTACGGCATTTGTAGTTTTACCTGTAGTATTATCTATTTTGTGGTTTACAGTATTAAAGGAGGAAACCTACACCGATTGGTTCCACCTTGCAAAGGTGTACTCATCAACTGCGGGGTGCATTGGCTTCTGGCTAATCAGATTTCTACAGAAGCGTGATAAGTTAACTGGTGAAATAAAATGGAGATTGGCAGATAACAAGATTGCGCTGTGTTTCCCACCTCTAATACTAGCTATTAATATTATAGAAGCTTGTATTAGAGACTTCCAGGTCGGAATGCAATACTGGGGTACAAGCTCTGGTCCTATTGAGGGAGAAGTTATTGGTGTAATGGGTGGATCGTGGAATATTATGAATGGTATTGCAGGAATCCTAAATATTATTGCCATAACTGGTTGGTTTGGAATAGTATTGCGTAAGAAGACAAAGAAAGATGGCAGCAGAGATATGTTGTGGCCTGATATGCTGTGGTTCTGGATTATAGCATATGATTTATGGAACTTTACATATACCTATAACTGTATACCTACACACTCGTGGTATGCTGGCTTTGCTTTGTTACTTGCTCCAACCCTATGTGCCTTTACAGTTGGTAAGGGAGCTTGGTTGCAACATAGAGCTCAGACCCTTGCGATTTGGTGTATGTTTGCACAGACATTCCCACTGTTCCAAGACCAGGGAATACAGATGGTACAATCAACATACAATACCGGAATTTATACCTTCTTTGGTGCATTATCACTCGCTGCCAATATAGCAGTAGTAATCTATATGGTTTACAAGATGGTAAAGACCAAGAGAAATCCTTATACAGCAGAGCTTTATACTGATCTTAAGGAATACAAGGAAATTAAGGCCTTGGCTGAATAAGGTAAGACGATAATGCAAGATAAAAGTGCAACAATAAGGCAGGACATATGGAAAAAATAATGCAACAATAAGGCAAGACGGGTTTAATAGAAGTAAAAGAGCTATACCTCTCTGAACCAAGCCATTGAGGTATAGCTTTTATTTTATGAGGTATCCTTTTAAATGACAGTTAATATTGAAAAATGGGGTATGTAAAACTCTATCAGCGATTGGAAGAGATACAAGTTCTGAGAGGATAAAATTTCTGCACAAAATTTTGAGTGAAACTCCTAAGCTTCAAAGAAAGCAATAGCTCTTTAGTTAATGGGAGGTACCAAACAGGTTTAGTCCAATTACTCCAACGAGGATAAATAAAACGAAAATAATTTTGGAACAGATATGGTTTCCTTAAAAAAGATTATTCCCACTATGGTAATTAAAGCTATTCCTATTCCTGACCATATAGCATAAGCAACTCCTACTTCAATCTTCTTTAGAGCTAATGAAAGCATGGATAGACTGATTACATAGAAGACCAGCATCAATACCGAAAATTTGATTTTTGTCATTCCATCTGAAAGCTTCATAAATGTAGTTCCACATACCTCAGATACAATTGCCAAGCCAAGATATAGCCAATTCATATTTACACCAATTGCCTTTCATAAATCAATAATTATTTATAAACATGGGTTAATTGATTGTGTCATTTACAAGACTTTTTATAAAGAACAGTGGGTAAATTAGTAAATACAGATTGACTGCCCACCAGCTTATATCAAAGTCCATTCTCAGTAACCAGAAGGCAATGGCCTGTAGTCCTGAGCAAAACGTCAAAACCAAAGATACTAAACATAATTTTTTCCATGAGGGTATTTTTCTTGAATATAAGTATATGCTGAACAATCCTGTTCCTGATATAAACATATCTAGTGGGAAAAAAGACCAATTCCATGCTACAAGTATGGGGTTATCATAATCCTTAAATGCCCAACTTTCGGGTATTAGATGCATACCTGTGACCAACCAGTATATTATAAATCCTATATCAGTTATTAAAAGAAATACTTTGAGCCGTTTCATACCTATCTCCTAATCTTTCGTAATCGTTTTTTAGCAAAACACGTAATAAAAATCCTAAGCATGGCAATACATATTTATGTAGTCAAAAGATATTTTACAAGAATATGCATTTATTGTAAATAAATATAATACAGAAAAAGTAAATTTTGTAGGGGTTATACAGATAAAATGAAAAGACCGTGAGACATGCAAAAAGAAAATTCAGTTTTTTACAGACATCCTAGTGGGAGATTTCGTAAAAAGATTATAGATATAAAGAAAGCGGGTTGTAAAATGATTACTATTTTGGCAGATGATAAAAATCAAGACATTGGGAAAAGGCTGTATGATGACATAACTACTAGAGGACAACAGGCCAAGTACATATCCATATCAAATCTTGATGTCAAACCTTGTTATAGCTGCGGTGCATGCACAACAAAAACCTTCTTTAAGTGCGTAATTAACGATGATATGCAAAATATCCTTTCACACATGGCTAATTCCGATGTATTGGTTTATGTATGTCCAATAGTGTTTGGGGGATACTCATCAGACACTAAAAAGGTATTGGACAGAAGTGCTATTTTAGGAGATGTTCATTACCACTTTGCAAATGGTGAGATTGTAAAAGGTCTCTCTGTTAAATTCAAAAAAATGTACGCAGTAGGGGTAAAGGAACAGTGCAGTTTAAATGAGCAGAAGTTATTTGCTAGGTTGCTAAAGGAAAATGTACAAATTATGAATATAAAAGGTAAAGCTTTTGTTGTAGGCAATCATGATAAGGTGGATGATATAGCGGTGGAGGTATGTTCATGAGTGATACAATTATTATTAATTGCAGCCCAAGGAAAAATAGTACTAGCGATATGCTTAGTAAAAGGATTATGGCCTCAGCAAATTGTGAAATTGCGTATTTATATGAACAAGAGGGCAACTTAGAATTTCTGCTTAAAAGAATTAGTGGTGCAAAAACATTGGTATTCATAGGACCGTGCTATGTAAACACTTTCCCCGCAGAAACTTTCTACCTGCTCGAAGAACTCTCAAAAAATCCTAATTATTGCAGAGGGCAGAGAGTATATGGAGTCATTAACGGTGGTATGCCCTATGTACATACTCACGATATTGGATTGAAAAACTTAAAGATGTTCTGCCAGCAAAACAATATGTTATATAGTGGTGGATTTGTAATTGGTGGGGGTCCAATGCTGAATGGGCAGCCTCTTGAAAAGCATATAAGTGCTAAGAAACTGGTTCCTGCATTTGATAAGTTTACCCAGCATATTATCAACAATGAAGAATCGCCTGATAGTCTCTATGTCGAAGCGTCAACTTCAATGCCCCGCTTTGTACAACGTATGTTCACTATTTATATGAATATGAGTATAAACAAAAAACTCAAACAACATGGATTTAGTCCAAAACAGAGAAGTCCCTACTTGGATTGATAATAAAATAGGGATTAATAATTTATCTTATATGGAGTGATATAGAGGCACTAGAACACAATGATAACACAGCTGCAATTATATATTTACATTAACATTATAAATACATATTATCGCTATCGCTTTAGTGCCTGCTTGGTTTTAACGTAGCTGATAAAACAATATATTATCAAAAGAAAGCCTCCGGTCCAGAAGAGTATTATTAAAGGCTTTGAACAATATGTCACAAGTATGCGATTTGTGTTATCTCCAAGTGACTGTAAGCTGCTGATAATATAATCAACAGAGGGTGTGTTAACCATTAGCGTCATGTGTTCTTTAGCTTGGGTGGTAGAAAAAATCTTTCCCTCAACGGTTATTGTATTATTATTAACATCAATGATATCCATAAGTTGATTGGAAAAGCCTGTAGAAGCGATTACTCCTAGAATCAGCAAAACAACAAACATATGACTGGTTGCATAACTACTCTTTATTGTTCTACAAAATGTAACTATATAAAGGCTTAACGGTATCATGCAAATCCAGAACAGTACCACATAAAATACACTAATACCTCTAAATAGCAGCAATATACAAGCAGTTATTATGGTATTAACAACCAAAATGGCTACATATCTTGATAATACCAGTCTTGCCTGATACCATATTAGCAAACAACACATAATGACTGCAAGCATAGTAGCGGTAATATTATAAAATGCAATTGGTGTTTCTATTGCGGTCAATACCGGAATAAGTGTTGCCACCAATAAGGTCATAGAATAAAAGTATATTATTAATCTAAACATCTGAAGCTTATCTTTTGTATTAATTCTAGAAGTAAAAATCTTCTTTGTTTTAATGAGTATTACAAATATTATGAGAGCAATAGCTATCAATAACATGAGTAGTACTAGTGCCATGCGGCTATTTACTGCTGCATAAGCATGTACTGAGCTTTCCTGTAATACACCACTTCTTACTAGAAATGTCCCAAATGCTGCAATAATAAAGGGAATCACGCACATGCCCTTTGAGTATTGTAATTTACCATGAAGGAATGCGCACATAATGAGCCATGGAACCAGTGCTATGTTTTCTATTGCATCCCACGACCAGTAGCCTCCCCAGCCCAAGGCTCTGTATGCCCAAACACATCCTGAGAGTATACCCAGCCCCAAAAATACAAAGCTGAGCTTTATCCAGCTGGCTATTATCTTATTGCAGTTGCTGCTTCTGACCTGTGGATTTGTGGGGAACTGTATAACCTTACCCTTATTTTGACCAATAAACCATATTGGAGAGATGGAAGAGAGCGAAAACAATACCGCCATACAGCTATAACCAACAAAAACCAGTGGTGGGTGTACTACCATCCAAGGGTCTTGAAGAGCTAGACTAAGACCTAAACCGTCAATAGGAGAAGCTGAAGGCATAGTTTCAAAAGGATTTGTTACGAACGCGAGGAAACATACAAATGCACATATAATAGAGTAAATTCCCAAAATTCTTCTAGAGGTTGTTAATGCCATACGAACAACAGCCAACCCTAATATCAAAATAATTACTGCCCACAATAGCAAAGAGCCCTGTTGCCCTGACCAGAGAGCAGATATTTTATAGATTGTAGGCAGGCTTTCACAGGTATGCTCATATACATACGAAAATCTAAAATTAGAGGTTAGTTGATACCACAATAGCATTGACAATGGAACTAAGCTAAGGACTAAGGCTGATGTCCAGTATAGCTTTATAAATTTTGGAGTAAGCTTTTGACTTGGTTTTGTAAAGCAGCATAAGCTGCCTCCTGTAAGCAAAATTAGCATTGCTATTAAGATACTGACATTTTCAGGACGCATCTATTTATTCTCCTTTTTGTGTACTTTTCCTTCGCCGTTATGGCAAACGGTGCATTGGTTTATAAAGCTTGAGCTTCCCAAAAGGCTATTGGGTAGTGCATTATCAATAGGAAGTGTAGAAGGCCATTCAGCATGTGGACTGTTATGACAAGAAGCACAAAGAATAATACCATTCATGTCCTTACCCGGTGAGTTCAAAAGGTAAGAATTTTTATATAAACTGCCTGGATTGTTTGCATGAGTTTGAGAGTGGCAAGTGCCACAGTCAGGTTCCTCTAGCCAGGCTTGCCTTCCAGCCATTTGTGACTGAGCAATGCCGTCCATTGTTCCATGGCATTTAGGATCATCGCATGAGACGCCTTGCGACATCATTACTCCACGGTAACATTGTGTAACAGACCCAGGATGACATGCATAGCATTGTGGAGTTATGGGTGTAAGCTGCATTTTTGAATCGTGAAAACCATGCATTGCTTGGGATAAAGGCGCCACTCCTTCCTTTCCTTGCTCACCTATTGCATTATCTCTATGGCAGTCAGAGCACTTATGGCGGATATCATTGTTTAAATCTTGAACGAGGGAGGTGCCTGATAATTTATCGTGCGATTCTAAAATTGACAGTCCTGTATTAATTGTGCCATGGCAGTCAGCGCAATTCATTTCTGTGGAAACTGGAACTACTACTGAGTCAGACATTGCTATGAGTTTCCCGGTTTTTTCATCAAATACAGTAATCTTTGCGACCTGATACGGCGAAAGCTTTGTAGGGTTGCTATCAGTAAATGGTGTCACTGGTATAGCGGTTGCCTCAAAGTATTTTTTGTCGCCTGATAGAACCATTTGCCCACTGAGGGTATTTCCTGTAATGCCCACATCGGGTTTTACATCATATCCGTATTGCTTGGAATATCTCCAGAAGTTTGTTTTGCTTGACGAATTGGTATTATCTAATATTTCATATTTTACATTAATGCCTTTAGTAATAAGTGTTGCACTCTTTCCACCCTTTTTGAATACCTGCACTCTCAGGTTATTAGCAGGGGGTAATATCATAAATGCTGAATAATCCTTTTGCATGCAGTGCATTCCTAGGTCGTTAGTTGCGAGAATAATAAACTGTTGACCAGAAACGGCAGTTGGAAGCACCTTGTTAAGTATTACTATAGACATAATGCACACTATGACAATGGCAGTACCTATAATTTTGCTTTTGCCAGCACTGATACATTTTATTTTTCTAAAATACCTATTTATATGTATTTCTGTTTTGTTCTGCATGTGTCAACCTCAAAGTTAAGTCTATTTAATCTTATGGTACATGCATAATAAATATTTCATAAATTAATTCATAATTTCAAAAAATTGTGGTAGTATCAAAATGAGTATAGTAATTTTCTGAGAGATTAACCGAGAGATTATCTGAGAGATTATCGAAGAAATTAACTAGCAATTTCAATAAATATTTGAAAAGTATTGCTTTTGAAAAATTAATAATAAATTATAATGATTGGAGTGCTAGAATATGTACATTAGAGCTTTGATAGAAAATAAAACTGATGACGATAAATTTTTGGTTGAACATGGGTTATCCATTTACATTGAGCATAATGGTCAAAAAATTCTAGTTGATACAGGGGAATCAGGAGCCTTTGTAAAAAATGCCGAGAAAATGGGAGTTGACTTAAGTCAGATAGATCTTTTTATTGCCTCCCACGATCACTACGATCATACTGGTGGCCTAAGTGCTTTTCTTGCAAGAAATGACAGAGCAAAGCTTTATTTTAGTAAGAATGCAAACAAAGAAAGAGTATCCAAGCATTTTTTTGTTAAAGAAGAAATTGGTACAAATAAAGAAATCTTTGATAAATATGCTGATAGAATAGTATACATAAATGATTGTACAGAAATAAGCAAGGACGTATTTATAGTAACTCAATTCAAGAGACAATTTCCAACTCCAAAAGGCAACAATCATCTTTATACAAGGGAGAACGGCAAGCTTGTACTGGATAGCTTTGACCATGAGGTAGCTATTGTTTTTAGAGAAGAGGAGGGTCTGACTGTTATCACTGGCTGCAGCCACAATGGTATAGATAATATGCTTGCAAGGGTAACTGAATGTTTCCCTAAAATACATATAAATAGGCTAATCGGAGGATTTCATCTGATGAGCTTCGTACTTCCAAAGTATCTCGGCGAAAGCAAAAAGAATATTAAGGTAATCGCTAAAAAGCTTATTGAATATAATATTGACAAGGTTTACACCTGCCATTGCACAGGAGAGAGGGGATATAAAATACTCAAAGATTCTATGGGTGACAGGTTAGAGTACTTGTGCACAGGGTATATAATATAAAATAATAGCAACAAGATAGGTAGTATCATTTTAATGGTAACTAATCCATTTAAAAAAATGGTACTAAATCCATTTTAAAATAAGGAGGAAAGATATGCTGAACTTTGAGTTTTATAATCCCGCGAGGATTATCTTCGGAAAAGATTCCGAAAAAACTGTTGGAAAAGTGATTAAAGATTTTGGTGCAAAGAAGGTACTTCTGCATTATGGTGGAAGCTCAATTAAAAGGATTGGTTTGTATGACAAAGTTGTAGGTTCACTTAATGAAGCAGGGATTTCCTTCGTTGAACTTGGAGGGGCGCAGCCAAACCCACGACTGTCATTGGTTAGAAAGGGTATTGAGCTTTGCAAAGAAAACGATATTGACTTTATTTTGGCTGTAGGAGGCGGAAGCGCTATTGATTCAGCAAAGGGTATCGCAGCGGCAATGAAAAACGAAAAGGATATCTGGGAATACTATATGAATGATCCTAGTGGCGTAAAGGATGCTTTGCCAATTGGTGTAATTCTGACTATACCTGCTGCTGGTTCCGAAACCTCAGATAGCTCAGTAATCACTAATGAGGACGGTGACTACAAGAGATCTATCAGTGGAGAGTGTCTGACACCTAAGTTTGCAATAATGAATCCTGAGGTAACCTTCACACTACCTCCATATCAAACAGCATGTGGTGCTTCTGATATATTTGCGCACCTTATGGAAAGATATTTTACACAGGTCAAGAATGTTGATTTTACTGATAGATTGATAGAAGCTAGCATGAAAACCATACTTATCAATGCACCATTGGCACTAAAGGAACCCGAAAATTATGATATCAGGGCTGAAATAATGTGGGTTGGAACAGTGGCTCATAACAATCTGCTCAATACTGGCAGAATAGGCGACTGGGGAAGTCATAATATCGAACATGAAATTAGCGGTATTTATGATATTGCACATGGGGCTGGTTTATCCATTGTATTCCCAGCTTGGATTAGATACGTCTACAAGGAAAATATCGACAAGTTTGTACAGTTTGCAGTAAGAGTATTTGACGTACAATTAGCCTTTGATGACAAGGATAGAATTGTTGAAGAAATGCTTGTCAGGATGGAAGCTTGGTACAAGAAGATGGGACTACCAACTAGACTTTCAGATGTAAACATCGGAAGTGACAGGCTTGAAGAGATGGCAAAGAAGTGTCTCGATGGAAGAAATAGCATTGGTTCCTTCAAGGAGCTAAAAGAAAAGGACGTTTTAGAAATACTTAAGCTTGCACTATAATTATTGAGATATGGTTGAGCTACAATAATTAGGTTTAGCTTACGCTATAATAAATCCAATAAATGAAATAATATAATGTAACATAAATAAAAAGAGCGTTATAAAATGTGTCAAACCAAC
Organism: Bacillota bacterium; assembly: GCA_023439045.1. Taxonomy (GTDB): domain Bacteria; phylum Bacillota; class Clostridia; order Acetivibrionales; family DSM-1351; genus Ruminiclostridium. The sequence continues at coordinate 196,698 of JAEXOY010000015.1, forward strand.
AAACTTTAGAAAGATCTAATGTCTGAAGGGGTAGCACAGAATTACGCTCTTTTTGTTGGTTAGAATATGTAAGTTGACTTAATTTGGCAGGAAAGGTTATACTAAATTTATCTATATTAACTTGGAAAAATTAATATGATTTGGGAGAGTGGTATATAAATGAATACTCTTGTATGGGCCCACAGAGGGGCATCTGGCTATGCACCGGAAAACTCGATGGAGGCCTTTAGATTAGCCAATGAACAAGGGGCTGATGGAATTGAACTGGACATTCATATGACTAAGGACGGACATATAGTTGTAGCACATGACGAAACCATCGACAGATGTTCTGATGGAAAGGGAAGAATTATCGATAAAACTCTTGATGAACTTAGAAAGTACGACTTTTGTAACAACGTATCAGGGTATAAGAATATTAGAATACCAACACTAGAGGAAGTTTTAGAGTATGTAGCTAATACAAAGCTTACTGTGAATATTGAGATTAAATCCGGGATAGTGCTATATGAGGGTATTGAGCAAAAGGCTATAGACCTTGTAAATAGTCTAGGATTAACAAATAGAGTTATTTTCTCATCATTTAATCATTATAGCCTTATGCAAGTTAAGCAGATAGACAGCAGGTTCCCCATTGGGTTGCTCTATCAAGAAGCCATGGTTGACCCACATGTATATGCAGCTCATGTAAAGGCAGAAGCTATTCACCCATTTTATATCACGCTTATGGTGCCTAACACTGTTGAGGGCTGTAAGGCAGCTGGTATAGACATCAATGCATGGACAGTAGACCAAAACGAGCATATAGCTTGGATGTATAGGCTTGGAGTAAACGCAATTATTACAAACTATCCTGATATTGCTATTGAAATAGGGAAACAAATATACAATATTTAAAAGGGAAACAAATATGCAATATTTAAAAGGGATACAAATATATAATATTTAAAAGGGGAACAAGAGTATGAAACTAAATTATAAGCAGACTTTCCTTATTGGTTTCGGTTTTTTTGCAAGTTCTATTGCGTGGTCTCTATATAATGCGTATGTTCCAATCTTACTATCCAACTTTATCACAAGTACTTTCTTTATAGGAATAGTCATGACCTTTGATAACATTTTTGGAGTAGTATTTCAGCCTCTTTTCGGTGCCTTATCAGATAAAACAAAAAGTAAAATGGGTAGAAGAATGCCATATATACTCTTCGGAATACCCATTTGTGCAGTGGCGTTTACAATAATTCCACTTACCAATAGCCTGTTTTCTTTAATAGCCGTATTAATTGTTTTCAATTTTGTGATGTCAGTATGGAGAGCTCCAGTCGTAGCTTTAATGCCTGATTTGACGCCTCCTAGCTTGAGAAGTAAGGCCAACGGTGTTATTAATTTCATGGGTGGATTAGGAAGCCTGTTTTCATTTTTTGTAGGGGGGCTGTTATTTAAACTAGGTGGTATGCCCTTACCTTTCTTGTGTTCAGCTGTACTTATGGTGGGTGCATTATTAGTGCTCAAGTTTTTTGTAAAGGAAGACCTAAGTCTTCTTGCACGATACGAAGAGGAAGAAAAAAAGGAACAGGAAAAGGAACAGCAACTGCAAGAGCTCAACGACAAAGATAAGGGCAATCCAGGAAAAAGCTTGATATTTTTACTATTTGCCATACTTTTCTGGTTTACAGGCTATAATGCGGTTGAAACCTTCTTTAGTACGTATGTTGTCAATACACTAAAGGATTCTACGGGAGCATTTTTAACTGCTGGAGACGCTTCAATGCTATTGGCAATGTTCTCTCTTACATTCTTAATTTTTTCTATACCTGCAGGCTTTATCTCAGGTAAGCTTGGCAGAAGAACCACAATTATTATTGGATTAGCAGGTGTTACGGTACTATTTTCGGTAATGACGCTTGTGACTGATGTCAATGTTTTAAGGGTATTATTACTACTTGGTGGTGTATTCTGGGCTTTCGTAAATATTAACTCCTTGCCGATGGTGGTGGAGATGGCAAAGTGGAAGGATATCGGTAAATATACCGGGTATTATTACTTTTTCTCATTTAGTGCCTCTATTATCAGTCCTATACTATTTGGATTTATCAGGGACAGACTTGTTAGATATGATGTTTTATTTGTATACTCTGCAATAGCATTTGCACTTGCCATTGCATGTATGACCTTTGTTCGCCATGGTGAGGTAAAAAAGAGTGTTGAAGAGACTACCTAATATATTCTGAGCAAAATTAATATTTAGATGGGAGTGAGTTTTATAACTAATTTAAAAGAAGAACTTGTGAAACTCAATGTAAAGGCTATTTCAATGTGGAGGGTTTCAAATGCAATACAATCAGTTATTTTACTAGCTATTGTAGCTGTTTGTAGATTTACATTTATAAGAGTGGAATTTTTTGATTATATTAGGGTTTATATTGATATTTTAATTGCATTGTTCGTGGGATGGCTTATTTTAGAGGTAGTCTTATTACCAAAGATTCAATATGCGAGAAATGGATATGCAATATCCACCGATAGAGTGCTTATCAAAAATGGTATATTTTTATTCAAAATCTCTAACATCCCTGTGGTTAGGATTCAGCATGTTAGCCTGTCGCAAGGACCTATTAGCAGATTATATAAACTAGCGAAGGTTACCATACATACTGCAAGTGGGTCTTTCACCATTGAAGGCTTGGAGTTTGACGTTGCAAATGAGATTTCTGAGCACCTAAAGACAAAGTTGACAGATAGACTTAATAGTAAATAAGTACTGTTTTACGAAGGAGGATTAATAATTGAATACAAAAAAAAGGCAGCACTTTCTTCTGATTTTTGATAAGCTCTCATTAGTCCCGCTAATTCCGCTGTTGCTCGCAGTTGTAAACCTAATAAAAAATAAGTCAAAAATAGATGCAAGTACAATAGGAGAATCAGTAGTTTTTATAGTGATAGCACTATTATCTTCCAGCGGAAATCTGTTTAAGTTTATCTCAACATTTTATTACATAGACAATAATCTATTGATTGTAGAATCTGGTTTATTTACCAAAAAGAAATTACAATTACCTATCGCGGGAATTACCAGCATTGATTATAGCCAAAACCTTATTCACAAACTTTTTAAAGTATATAAGGTCAAGATTGACAATGCATCTCAGGTAAAAGAAGAGGCAAACAACCCTGAGGCATACCTAATTCTCAAGGAAAACGACGCCCATGAGCTAAAAGAGGCAGTAGCACCATCCCAATTGAAAACTGAATATGACACAATTAAACAGAATAATGTATTAATGCCTTCTACGGCTGAATTTATTAAGTATGGGCTTGTAAAGTCAAAGTATTTAGGAGTATTAGCCTTTTTAGGTGCCTTTACCTTCGTTTTTGAAAACGATTCTATTAGAAGCCTTATAATGGATAATATATCGTTGCCAAGTTTTGAGCTTGAGTTTAGTATCGTGATAGTAGCACTGGCGTTTATACTAATAGCAGCCGTTTATTTGGTAATACTTTTGATTTCGGTAATACGCACCGTTATAAGGTATTATGGTTTTAAGCTAGAGAAGGAAGACGAGAAATTAATAATTGATTATGGAGTTTTAAATCATCAAAGACATACCTTTCCTCAGGAGAAAATATCAGCAATAGTACTAAAGCAAAATATACTGATGAGGATATTGAAGCTATATAGCCTGGAACTGAGTGTTATTGGTTATGGCAATGCTACTTCTACTGACAAGGGTTTAGAAAAGGCTATTTTATACCCTGTTGCTAATAAAGACATGGCAGAAAGGGTGATAGACTTTGTTTTACCGGGTGAAAGCTTTGAACTAAACACTAGCAATATGGAGAAATGTCCCAAAAGAGCCCTAAAGTACTTCTTTGTTAATCCAAGCTCTATTGTTTTATTGGTTGGCCTCATTATTACTTGTATTATTGGCAATAGGTGGTTTATAACTTCAGCGCTACTTGTATTTGCTGGACTCAGTATTTTTAAGTTTCTGCAATACAAAAATCAAGGGGTAGTTTGTGGACCAGATAGTGTTTATTTTGCGAAAGGTAGCATTTATCGAAAAATAATACTTGTAAAGAGGCCTATTATTGAAAGCGTTGAGGCGACTTCAAGCTATTTTAAAGTTAAAAAGGACATAGGTTCAGTTAAAGTTAGTTTCATAGGTCCTTTTGGTAATAATAATATATACTTGAGAAATATGGAAGGCTCATTGTTTACAAGATTATGTGAATATCTATACTATTAATAGTTATCTTATCTACCAGATAAAACGGAACAATCTCAAGGTGAGCTCTCCAAATTCTTTCACCTTGTCAAAGTATATTGAATAAGCAACTGATACATTGCTTTGTCCAATTGAAGCGGCATAAATTGATATAGTTGCATCGATGCATAGTATTAATAGTGCAAAACAATAGATGGTATATATTTTTCTATATGATAAGTCCTCAATGATCTGTACTAATGTTGGGTGTATTAAGTATATTATCATAACAGCAAGCATACCCCACAATATTGAATTTCTAAGACAAATAATGCCCTTATAATTCAAAGGTTGTTGGCTATAATTCCACAATCTAATATGAAAAGCATATTTTAGAAGCAGCCCAGCAATAAGTTCTGCTATGGTTGATATCAATGCACCAAATATAAATACAAGTGTAGCATGACGCTTTACTCTGCCAAGTATATATACCAGTGCTAACGCACTAAAACCATAGACAATGCAAAATGGGCCAATCAGGAAGCCTCGTTTAACAAGGTGTCCAAGATATACTGACATATAGATAGTTTCGATAATCCACCCCGTAAATGAATAAATCAAGAAAAATATAATAGAACTGTATAATTTTCTTTTCATAATATCTACACTTTTTATAGGCTATCTCTTATAAACTATGCCGTTGTCCTCAAATTATTGCATAATACTTAAATATAGGAGACTTTTATATGTAATTTTTGTATAATATAGTAACAACAGGAAGTGTTAAGGGGGGATTCTGGGGTGACTAAAAAAATTAAATTCAAAGTAATTCCCATTCTAATTTTATTTGTGATGTATTTATCGACTTACACCAATGTATATGCTGACGATACCTGTATAGGTAGGACGCCAGATGGTGTTTATCCTATGGCAGAAGACGATGTAATTATGGAAAGCGAAACTGTAGTTGTTGATTTACAAAAGAACACAGCAAGCTGCGAATTTCATTTCTATAATTCTGGAGAAGACAAAACAATAGAGATGGGCTTTCCTGGTGTCTTGATTAGTGACAGTGGTCTTACTGGACCAGTTAACCTTACAATTCATAAATTTAAGGCATTTATTGATGGCAAGCAGGTGGCTATTACAAAAGAAAAGAATGTGCCCAATATGAGTTCTGACGAGCAATATGATAAATTCAGCGAATGGTTTACTTTTAAGGTTCCCTTCAAAAAAGGGGAAAGACGTGTTATCAAGAATACATACTCCTTTTATCCAACCTACGACTCAATGTCCTTTGTTCAAAGCGGATATGTAATACGTACAGGTGCTGCATGGAAGGATAATATAGGCAAAGCTAAAGTTGTATTTAAGCTTGGTGATATGAAGCCATATTGCATAACAGAATTATATCCTTCAGGATTTAGGTATGATGGGAACACAATTGTTTGGGAGAACTCAGATTTTGAGCCCAACTATGACCTCAGGGTTGTTTACAATGAAACCCAGTTTAAGAATAGTAAACGATTTACTGATAATTTTGGGGGAGATAGCGCAGAATTTGAAAAAATAATAGAGCAATTTAATGACATTGATCTATTAGCCAAACAAAAAAATAATCAACAATTGATAGATTTATATTATGATGCAATTAAATCTCGTCAAAATGTGTTGGCTGTATACATCAAAAGTCAATTGCCACAAGAAGCTGTTGTTGAGGAAACTTCTATTGGTGACCTGCATGTTGAAAAGAGGGAAGAAGGAGATTATTATTTAAAGTTTGATGTATTTGGGACACCGGAAAGTCAATCAAAAATGATAGTCAGTCATATTAAGGATAATGGAGAGAGGGTTGTAGATTCAGAGATTAGCAATTATTCCCATTACCAGCTGCAGCCAATGATAGATTACGAGATAGTGTGTGAAATTACCGATTGGAATGGAAAAGTCATCCAAAAAGAGTTTAATTACTCTATTCAGGGCACATCTATGGGAAGTAGCGAGCCAACAAAATTAGAAAACCATATAGGTGAAGTTAAATTAAAAGATGATATAAATGTTGCGACTAAGGCGGTTACTGCTAAAAAAGTTAGCAGAATTGATACTAAGGCAATAGTATTTATAGTAATTATCACAGTTTTGGTATTAGGGGGTATAGGTGTCTTAATAAAGCTTAAAAACAAACTAATGTGATAACTCCTTTTTATTATCATACTTTTATACTAAATAATTTGAGAAATAGGTGATAGAAAAGCATATTTACGATATAATATGTAATGATTATTAAGGATACCAGTATTAAGGATAACTGTATTAAAGATACTAGAATTCAGGATTCAGTTAGGAGATTGAAATGGAATTTATATACAAATGCATAGATATATTTCTACACTTAGACGTTTACCTTCATCAAATCACATCATCTTATGGTGCAGCAAGCTACATATTATTGTTCGTAGTAATTTTTTGTGAAACAGGACTTGTTGTCACTCCGTTTTTGCCGGGAGACTCTTTGATTTTTGCAGTAGGAGCACTGTGTGCAAAGGGCATGTTTAATACTCCAGGCATCTACATAATGCTTTGCTTTGCAGCTATTCTTGGAGATACAGTCAATTATCATATTGGACATATGCTTAGGGAAAAGGTTGAGAGCAAGCAAGAGATTAGATTTATAAAGAGGGAATATTTAGAGCGCACGCAGGCCTTTTTTGAGAGACATGGTGGCAAAACAATAATTATAGCAAGGTTTATCCCTATAATAAGAACCTTTGCACCTTTTGTTTCTGGTGTTGGAAGAATGCCATATGCCAGATTCATCAGCTACAATGCTATTGGTGGTATTATGTGGGTAACTATAGCCTTGTTTTCTGGATATTTCTTCGGCAATATTCCTGTAGTGAAAGATAATTTTAGCTTAGTTATTATTGGGATTGTTGTTATATCAGCTATACCAGGAGTCGTTGTATACTTAAAAGAAAAAAGGAAGCCAAATGAAGTCTGATATTATATACACTATCAAACGAAGCAAAAGAAAGACTATTTCTATCAGCATCAGTACGGAGGGGAAGGTCACTATAAGCTGTCCCTTAAGAACCTCTGATGAAGCTATTAAAAGAGTAGTCGAAGAAAAAAGAGCATGGATTATCAAAAAGCTCAGTGATATTAATAATAGACCAAAACAACAGGAGCATTCTTTTAAAAACGGAGAATGCTTTATGCTTTTTGGTCAAAAATTCCTGCTACGGGTGGTGCCAACAGACCATTCAGCTATAGCAGATACTGTGCACCTACATGAGGCAGAGCAGATAATAGAAGTTTACTGTACACCCGATGCCCACAACAGAAGTGTACGAGAAAGCTTGCTAAAATGGTATGTTGCGCAATTAGATTGTGTAATCAACAAACGATTTGAGCATTTTTCAAAGCTACTTCAGGTTTCACCAAAGAAGGTATATTTAAAGGAGCTTAAGTCATGTTGGGGAAGCTGTAGCTCCAAGGGGAGTATAAGCATTAATTGGAGGCTGATTATGGCCCCTCCACAAATCCTTGACTATGTAATAGTACATGAACTATGCCATATGAAAGAAATGAATCATTCTGAGAGGTTTTGGAGATTGGTTTCAAGTGTATATCCCGATTATAAGCAGGCTAGGGCTTGGCTTAAAAAGAACTCCCGTATGTTGGTTTTCTAAAGGGGAATTGTTATTAACATAGCTCCCCAATAATAATATTTATTATTTAAAGGATAACATTTTTGAATTTAATAAATATAATATATGAGGAAAACTAGCAAGCGAGTATATATATGTTTAGTAGAAAGCATAATTGTTGTGGTAAGAAATTGAAAATAGGTGATGAAATAGAAAATAGCATTATAATAAATAATAATTTAGATGATGATAGCCCAAACAATACTGATAATAAAAACAATACCAATAGTAACACTAATAGTAAAAACAACACTAATAGTAAAAGTAATACTAAAAATAGTCAAAATATTAGCAGCTTAAGCTGTATGAATTTTAAAGCCTTTACGGGAAAAACGGTTACGGTTTACGTAAATGGAGGAGGCATAAGCGGAAGCGGATTCACAGGAGTTCTGCTAGCAGCCAATGAAGTTGTTGTAAGATTACTTACTCAGCCTGCAAGTGCACCAGCTTGCGCACTTGGTGGAGCATGTGATACCTACATAAAAGCGCCCGCTTTATGTGCTGTTTGCCCAAATGCCCAACAATTTAATCCAGGTACCGTAGTTGAAATACCCATTTGGAATATTGTGGCTTTTGTACATAACGCAATATAAGTTTCTACATAGGTACTTGTAGATATTTCGATATAGTAATTCATATGTGGATATTTCGATATAGCAATTTGTATGTAGATATTTCGATATAGTAATTATGTAGATATTTCAATATTGTAATTTATGTAGATAAAAATATAGTAATTTCTATGTAGTAGTAATACAGGTGTTTAATTTAGATTTTATAAAGATAGAGGGATAGAGACAATGAACTCACTGCCTTTTCCCAACTCGCTTACTACACGGATTTCACCATTGTGACGGTTAATTATATTGGTACTGATTGCAAGACCCATTCCCATACCAATGCCGGCCTTTTTTGTTGTAAACCCATTTTCGAAAACTCTGCTCAAATTTTCAGGTGATATACCAGCTCCTGTGTCACGAATAGAAATATACATATTATTTTCGTCATTATATGTTTTGATGAATATTTCACCCTTATTTTCAATAGATTGAATAGCGTTTACAACAATATTCATAATTACCTGATTTAGCATGCCTGAGTAGCAACGAAGTACTTCTAAAGGTCCGTAATCCTCATGTATAGTGATATTCTTTTTCCATAGGTTTGATGTTAATATCAGTACACTCTTTATTCCATCAATTATATTAGCTTCCTGGAATTCTGCTTGATCAAGCTTTGTAAACGTTTTGAGGCTCTTAATGATTTCAGTTACTCTTGTACAAGCCAATAATGAAACGTCGTTGGTTTCCTTCATCTGATTAACTAGGGTTTCAACTTCTTCGTTTGAGGCAGTAACTTCATTCTGAGATAGCATTGTAATAAACATATCAAATAATTGAGCGTTACTAGTAATGGCACCAAGAGGAGTATTTATTTCATGAGTAATTGCTGCAGTAAGCTGTCCTATATAGGCCATATTTTCGGTTTGCACAAGCATGGTTTGCTGCTCTTGAATTTTATTTCTAGAATTAAAAAGCTCTTCATTCTGGGCTTCTAACTCTTCATTTTGTGCTGTGAGGGTTTCATTGAAGTCCTTCATTTTATCGATAACCCTATTTGTAGAATCAGCGAGGCTTTCTATCTCTTTTAATGGCTTTTTTACTGTTACCCTTGAATTCATAAGCAGATCAAAGTCGCCATCAGCCACTGCGTTGATATTTTTCTCGAGTGCACTAAGTGGCAATGTTATTGGTTTGGTAATAATACTAATAATTATTCTGTTGAAAACCAAAATAATACATGAGAAGATTATTATGGTAAAGAATAGAACTGTGAAAATATTAACTATAAAGTTATTATTAACAGACACCTTGACTACACCAATTACCTCGTTGTTTTCATTTACAAGGTCACTTTCTCTGGACACATCAAAATAATTAAACAGTTTTTGGGTAAAGGCGCTATGGACAGAGTTATCTGTACTAGTGCCTAGAAAGGTGCCTGCATCAGCGTCCTGTTTATAAATTGATTTGCCATTCAACTCTATGTATATATTGATCATATTTCTTACGTTAATTATATCTGGTTCTTCGTAAATACTGTCCTCGTCAATACTTGCCTCTGAAGCCTTATCAACTAAATGCTGGGATACTTGGTCCAAGGGTGAGGCGCCCATTTTATCTATTGTCTCAAACCATTGCTTGGAGTAGGTGGTAGTTGGGTCGAAATCGTCTAGTGAATATATACTCATTTGATTAAGAAAATATTTAGAATTCATGGTCTGCGATATATTATTGGAATAATAGTCACACAAAAAAGTACTTTCCATTTTAAGAAAAATAGCAACCATTGCAATGAGAAGTGTTGAAAATACCACAATTGTAAATACTACGCAAATATTTATAATAAAACGTATTCTTTTCTTTAGAGTCCTATTGTTTGTTTTGGTCATATATTACCCCATATTTTTTACTAGTAATACTGCAAGTATACCATTTTTTTCTATGTATCTACAATAGATAACTTAGCGCTGGTAAATTTTTTAATATAGATTACTCTTTTAGTTTTTTTATGATACAATGTGCATAGTAAAAAATGGATTTAAATTATGGTTTTAATTAAGGGGATGGAATTATGTCAAAGAGCATTCTTATAGTGGACGATGAGAAAATGATTACAACTACCCTTGCCACTTTAATAAAAATGGTACTGAAGCATTCAGTTACAGTGTATAATGATCCAATTGAGGCATTAAATTCCAAAGAGTTAAATGAAAAAAAGGTTGACTTGATTATATCTGATTTTATGATGCCCGGCATGAATGGGATTGAGTTTTTGGGAAATGTCAGAAAGACAAATTCTGATGTTGTTACAATATTGTTGACGGGATATGCAGACAAGCAAAATGCCATTAGAAGTATAAATGAGATTGGCTTATATTATTACGTAGAAAAGCCTTGGGACAATACAGAGCTTATCAGAATAATACAAAACGGGATTGAAAAAAAAGATCTTTCGGATAACCTTAAACTAAAATATGAAGAGTTGGAAAGTTCAAATAAAGAAATAGCAAGACTCTATAATCTTTTAAAGAATGACTTCGAGCAGGAAATAGACGGAATCAGAAATCTTATTGTTTCACTTGCAAATGTAATTGAAGCAAAGGATGAGTATACCGACGGACATACTCGCAGAGTAGGTGAATTAAGCCGATTGATTGGACAGAAAATGAGATGCGATGACGATTGCTTAAATAATCTCGAGATTAGTGGTATTATTCACGATATTGGAAAGGTTGGAGTTCCCGAGAGTATCTTGAATAAGCCGGGTAAACTCACTGAGGAAGAGTTTGAGATTATGAAGAAGCACACTATAATAGGTGAAAATATTTGTAAACCACTAAATTGTTTGAATTCCTGTCTTGATGGCATTAGACATCATCATGAGAAACTCAATGGTAAAGGCTATCCAGACGGACTAACCAGTGAAGAGATATCTTTACCAGCTAGAATATTGGCTGTTGCTGATATTTATGATGCATTGTACTCTGATAGACCGTACAGGAGCAAGTTGCCGATGGAGAAGGTTAAGGAGATTATGTACAATGATGTTGAAATAGGTGCGCTGGACAAAGCAGTTGTAGACATATTATTTGAGATTGTAGATAATGGAGAATTATTTTAGTTTACATACTTATGAATATAAAGCTTTGTTAGAGGAAATGTTACCATATATTATTTTATTTGAGGCATTTTTAGTATGGAGAAAATATTAGTTCCTGGTGATATACAATACGTAATTGAACAGTTAAATAAAAATGGATTTGAGGCATACTTGGTGGGGGGCTGTGTTAGAGATTCACTTCTTGGCAGAGCCCCTAACGATTGGGATGTGACTACTAGTGCATTACCTGAACAGATTAAGCAGGTATTTCCAAGGAGCTTTGATATTGGAATAAAGCATGGAACAGTCAGCGTTCTGATAGCACAGAGCATAGTTGAGGTTACAACTTTTAGAATAGATGGGGATTACCTCGATAATAGAAGGCCTGAAAGTGTCACATTTACTACAAGCCTGAAGGAGGATTGCTCAAGGAGGGACTTCACTATAAATGCTCTTGCTTATCACCCCCAAAAGGGTGTGATAGATTATTTCAATGGGTTAGAAGATATAAAGAACAAAAAAATCAGGGCTGTTGGTGATGCCGCCAAAAGGTTTCAAGAAGACGCTCTAAGAATTCTTCGTGCAGTAAGGTTTAGTGCACAACTCAACTTTGATATTGAGAAAGCCACTTACACTCAGATAGCCGAACAGGCACACCTCATTACAAAGATTAGTACTGAAAGAATTCGAGAGGAGCTTACTAAGCTACTAATATCTGATAATGCTGATAAGTTTTCTCTATTATATACAACGGGCCTTCTCAAATATATAATGCCTGAAATGGAAAGCAGCTTTGATACCAAGCAAAACCATCCTTATCATGTGTATACTGTTGCAGAACATAGCTTGGAAGCTTTAAAAAATGTTGAGCCTAATGTAATTCTGAGATGGACATTGCTGTTACACGACTGTGGAAAACCCGCAACAAAGACAACAGATGCTAAAGGTATTGACCATTTTTATGGGCATCAGAAAGTAAGTGCTCAGTTAGCTTCAAACATAATGAATAGACTAAGGTTTGACAATAAAACTATAGCTGCAGTTAACAGGCTTATTACCTATCATGACATTGATATAGATGAATCTGAAAAGTCGGTGCGAAGGGCCATTAATAAGGTTGGAGTGGAATACTTTGAAGACCTCATTAAAGTTCAAAAGGCTGACAAAAGTGCTCAAAACCCAAGATTTTTTGAGGATAGTATGTCGAAAATTTTGGCGGTAGAGCAAATATACAAAAGCATTCTAAACAATAAGCATCCCCTATCCGTAGCAGACTTAGCAGTAAACGGAAACGACCTGATTGCTATGGGGCTTAAGCCGGGTAGAGAGTTTAATGAGCTGTTTAAATATCTTCTCGATTGTGTACTGGATAATCCGGCCTTAAATGAGAGGGAGGCTTTACTTGATTTAGTGCAGAAAAGGGTTTCAGAAACCAAATAACGAAAGTGCACCCAATAAGAGGACTAGAACACAGTATAACAAAAGAGTAAGAGAACAGCATAGCAAAAGAACAATAACACAATATAACAAAAGAGCAAGAACACGGTAATACAAAATCGTAAGAACACAGCATATCAAGAGGGCAGGAAATACCATATTTATTGGTATGAAATTCCATACAAATTCTTTTGGAAATTATGTTGACATTTAGGTACCCATTTTGTATAATAACTTTTGCAAATACATGATGCGGGTTTAACTCAGCGGTAGAGTGTCACCTTGCCAAGGTGAAAGTCGCGAGTTCAAATCTCGTAACCCGCTCCAATTTGCGGGTGTAGTTCAATGGTAGAACCTCAGCCTTCCAAGCTGATTGCGTGGGTTCGATTCCCATCACCCGCTCCAAAAGAAAAGTCTTTTATATGAAGAGGCTTTTCTTTTTTTTTACTTGCTTTTCCTTTGATTTTAGGCAGTTTCATTTTCATGACTATTATTATATAATATTGTTAATCGTAGCATTATGAATAGAGGTGGATTATGTTTTCTGTAACAATTAAGGAGTTGATGAATGAGTTTCAGCTTCAAGAACTTACCGGATGCAAAAATGCTCCAAATGTAGAGGTGTCTTCTACCGATGTTAATAGACCAGGGCTTCAGCTTGTAGGATATATGGAATACTTCGGAACAGATAGAATACAGATTATAGGTAAGGGTGAAACCGCTTACCTCATGCAGCTCAGTGAAAGTGAGCGATATAAAAGGCTGGATAACTTCTTTAAATGCGGTTTTCCCTGTATGGTTATTGCAAGAGGACTTGGTGTTTTTCCTGAGATGATTGAGGTCGGAAGGAAGTATAATATTCCTGTCCTCAGAACCGATGACGATACCTCTAGATTTATGAGCGGACTCATTAGGTATTTAGCACTTCAGCTAGCACCAAGAATAAGCCTTCATGGCGTGCTAGTTGAGGTATATGGTGAAGGTATTCTTATCTTGGGAGAGAGTGGTGTTGGTAAAAGTGAAATAGCTCTTGAATTGGTTAAGCGTGGACATAGATTGGTAGCGGATGATAATGTCGAGATTAGAAAGGTTTCAGACAAGACTCTGGTGGGAACTGCTCCCGATGTGATTAGACACTTTATAGAAATTAGGGGTATTGGTATTCTTGATGTCAAAAACCTTTACGGTGTTGGCTCTGTAAAAATGACAGAAAATATCAACCTGGTAATAAAGCTTGAACACTGGAATGAAAAGAAAGTATACGACAGACTAGGTATTGAAGATGAGTTTACTGATATTTTAGACATCTCGGTTCCTTGCTTGAACATACCTGTAAGCCCGGGACGTAATCTTGCCATTATTGTTGAAGTAGCAGCAATGAACAATAGACAGAAAAAGATGGGATATAATGCTGCAAAGGTACTAAGTGAAAGAGTTCTAGGAAATATTAACAGAAACTCTGCACAAAATAATAATGATGATAATATTATTAAATAAGAAGGGATTTGTTTCATTTTGAATTTAGTTGTGGACACACATACTCATACAGTTTCAAGTGGTCATTCTTATAGCACTATTCAAGAAAATGCCAGAGAGGCAGTTAATAATGGTATCAAAATGATTAATATGGCAGATCATGCACCGGGAATGATTGGTGCTCCATGTCTATACCATTTTGGTAATATGAGGGTTATACCTAAGTATATCTATGGCGTAAGAATTATTAAAGGTGTTGAACTTAATATATTAAACTATCAGGGCGAGGTGGATTTGCCGGTAAGCTACATGAAAAGACTAGAGTTATGCTTGGCAAGTTTTCATGATATTTGTATTGCGCCCTCAACGGTAGAGGAGCATACAAATGCAGCAATTGCTGTGCTAAAAAATCCATTTATTGATATACTTGCCCATGCAGGTAATCCCCAATTTCAATTAGATAATGAAAAGGTTGTTTTAGCTGCAAAAGAGTATAATAAGCTTATTGAAATAAATAATCATTCTTTTGAAGCAAGAGCAGGCAGTGAGAAAAACTGTCTTGAGATTGCTACACTCTGTAAAAAGCATGGGGTCAGAATGGTAACGGGCAGCGATGCACATATAAGCTTTAGCATAGGGAAATTTGACAAAGTAAAAGAGCTGCTTATCAAGGCGGATATTCCGGAGCATTTAGTACTGACATCATCTTGCGAAAAGATGGAGAGCTATCTTGAGGAAAGACAGAAAAGAATAAGGGATGTGGTGTTATCAAAGGGCTAGAAGCAATTTTAAACCAAGAGGATATTTTTTACAATGAGCCTATGAAAAATCATACCTCCTTCAAAATAGGAGGTCCTGCAGATATACTTGTTGTACCTAGGAATGCGCAGCAGCTTGCACAAATAATAAAGTATGCAAAAGAAGAGAAGCTCCCTTATATGATTATGGGAAACGGTTCCAACCTACTTGTTTCGGATAAAGGTATACGGGGTTTGGTAATTAAGATATTTAAAAATATGGATAATTACTCTGTTGACGGAGAATTTATAGAGTTTGAAGCTGGTGTTCTTCTTTCAAAAGCTGCACGAATTGCACTTCGGCATGGGCTTTCAGGCTTGGAGTTCGCAGAAGGCATACCCGGCACCATAGGTGGTGCAGTTACTATGAATGCTGGTGCATATATAGGTGAAATGTCAATGGTTGTTCACGAAACCCAATATATGACTGAAAATGCTGAAATTGTGACTATAAATAGTGAACAGCATAATTTTGGCTATAGAACCAGTGTGATCCAAAAGACTGGAGGAATAGTCCTTAAGACTAAGCTCCACTTGAAGAAAGCGGATAAGCAATTTATACAGTCACAGATGGACGAATTTAATTTCAAGAGAAAAGACAAACAGCCATTGGAATGGCCAAGCGCAGGAAGTGTCTTCAAAAGGCCAGAGGGCTATTTTGTTGGTAAGCTAGTAGATGATTGTGGACTCAGAGGATATAGTATCGGAGGGGCTCAGGTATCTGATAAGCATAGTGGTTTTATAATAAATAGTGGTTGCGCAACCTGTGAAGATGTGCGCAATCTAGTAAAGCATATTCAGAGGACGGTAAAAGAGAGATTTAATGTTGACTTAGAACCAGAGATAAAAATAGTTGGTGAATTGTAGTTATACCAGGATTGGAAGGGATACTAATGAGATTTTTAATAGTTACAGGAATGTCTGGAGCAGGAAAAAGCCAGGTCATAAGATACCTAGAAGATATAGGATTTTTTTGCGTGGACAATCTTCCGCCAGCACTTATACCAAAATTTGCGGAGCTAAGCTTGCAAAGTGAAGGCAAAATGGAGAAGATTGCACTGGTCATAGACATTAGGGGTGGAGTACAGCTAAAAGAGTTACTACCAGCATTGTCACAAATAAAAGAATCTGGCTTCTCCTATGAAATACTGTTCTTAGAAGCCGATGATGATGTTTTGGTGAAGAGATACAAGGAGAGCAGAAGACAGCACCCATTGGCTACAGAAGGTAGACTCCTAAAGGGGATAAGGGATGAAAGGAAGGTTTTAGAAAGTATCAAAGAAAAGTCAAATTATATTATTGATACTTCAAATCTTGCCACGAGGCAACTAAAGCAGGAAATAAATAATATCTTCATTGAAGGAAAAGCCTTTAAGGGTATTATTATCAATGTTGTTTCGTTTGGATTTAAATATGGTATACCTACAGACTGTGATCTTGTATTTGATGTAAGGTTTATTCCAAACCCTTATTATATTGCGCCTATGAAATACAAAACGGGAAAAGATAAGCTGGTAGAGGATTTTGTTTTGCAAGCAGAAGAAACAAGAATATTTCTATCAAAGCTAGAAGATATGTTGGATTTTCTTATTCCAAACTATATAAAAGAGGGAAAATCCCAGATAGATGTGGGTATTGGGTGCACAGGAGGAAGACACCGGTCTGTGGCCATTGCAGAAGAGGTTTTCAAGCGATTGGTAGCCAAAGAACACAGGGTTATACTTGAGCATAGGGATATTGAAAAGGATAGCAGGGGTGTTGGTAAATGATGACCTTGGAATGGCTTAAGCCCGGAGTCAAATTAAAGAGATGGATTGTTCTGCTTGCTGCCAGCCTCTTTATATTTTGCATGGGTATATGTGCCAGTTTAACATGGTTTAGAGATGACTACAAATGGGTTGCAGTTTTAATCATATGCCTAATTGTAAGCGTTCCAATGGGATATTATGCTATGAAAAGAATTGTTTGGTCCTTTGTTGATGCGGTTTCTATGAATTGTGCTAGTCTATCTTTTGATACCGACAAATTGTCTAGCATGCTCTATGAAAGAAGACTTCAGATAAATGGCCCTAAAATAGTTGCAGTTGGTGGGGGAACAGGGCTTTCCACTATGCTCAGAGGCTTAAAAAAGTATTCCTCAAATCTTACAGCACTAGTTACTGTTGCTGATGATGGGGGAGGGTCTGGAGTGTTGAGAGAGGACCTTGGGATACTTCCACCTGGTGATATTAGAAACTGTATACTAGCTTTGGCTGATACAGAGCCTATTATGCAGAATTTGCTAAACTATAGATTTCATGATGGAATGCTCAAGGGTCAAAGCTTTGGGAATCTTTTTTTAGCTGCTATGGACGGGATATCGGATAGTTTTGAGGTTGCTGTACAAAAGATGAGTGATGTTCTTGCGGTGACAGGAAGGGTACTTCCTATAACTCTTGAGGACGTCAGACTATGTGCGCAAACAAAGGACGGAAAGACTATTTTTGGTGAATACAATATTGGCCATAGAGATAACTATGAGTCCCCAATAGAAAGAGTCTTTTTTAATCAACAAAGTGTGAAGCCATTGGACGAAGCAATTGCTGCTATAAATGAGGCGGATATTATTGTACTCGGGCCAGGAAGTCTCTACACAAGTATTATTCCAAATCTATTAGTAGATGGAGTATGTGATGCATTACGTAACACATCGGCTATTATTGTCTATGTTTGTAATGTAATGACCCAACCGTGTGAGACAGAGCATTATAAGCTTAGCGACCATATTAGGGCGATAGAAAAACATGCTGGTACCGGTATTATTGATTATTGTATTGTTAATACTGCCAATATTCCTGATGAGCTCTCCCAACGCTACAATGACGATGGAGCAGAGATGGTAGAGGTTGATGAAAAAGAAGTTGAAGGCATGGGTATAAAACTTGTTACGGGTGACCTTAAAGCCATAAACGATAATTATGTCAGACATGATTCTGCTAAGCTGGCTCGAAGAATAATTGAGATGGTATCTGAGCTTGTGCTATCAAAGGATAAAAAGCGGGCACTGGATTATTATTACGCTTTAGATAGACTTAACACAGTGGACAAACACTGATGACGAGACAAGCTCGGAAGATAGGTCAAATACTATAGTTATCACAAACGCGATAGACGAGACAAAGGTTGAACTGGTTAATACAATCAATGCAAATATAGACTTTTTAAAATAGACACTTTCATTGGTATTGGTGGGGTACAATATGGAGTTTGGAAAAAACAATTGGAGACAATATGAAAACGGATGTGAAAAGGAGTGGCTGCTTACAAACGGGCTAGGTGGATATGCTTCCCTTACAGCTATATGTTCAAACAATAGACGATATCATGCTTTGTTGGTTGCAGCACTAAAACCTCCAGTGGATAGAATAGTATTGCTCTCAAATGTACTTGAGGATATATGCTTTGAAGATGGAACAACAAAGTCTTTAAGCTCATTTAAGATAAATGACGGGTATGTTAACAAGGGTTTTGAAAACCAGCAGAGAATGACATACGAACTGCTTCCCGAGTTCGTATATAGTGTACGCGATATATTTATAAAAAAGAAAATATCAATGGTGTATGGCAAAAATACCACTGTTATTTCATATAAAGTTCGTAATACAAGTCAAAAAACTACCCTAAAGCTTACTCCATTGACAAATTTCAGAGATCACCATCATTTGAGCAACAGAGATAGTCTTGTTCTCAATAAAAAAATTGGATATTGTGTAAGCAAGGACAATTTTAAAAGCGGTGTTAATACCTATGAAGTTGTTATTACTAACAAAACGTCTCCAACAAAGTTAAGGTTATATTGTAGTGAAGGGCGTTTTAGTGAACTCAATGATTGCTACTTCGATAGAATGACGTATGATATAGAGTACGAAAGAGGCCAGGACTTTGTTGAAGACCACTTCATTCCAGGTTTTTTTGAAATTGAATTAAGGCCACATGAAACAAAAAATATTACCTTTGTAGCATCTATTGAGGACGAATATCCGTCTTGTGCTGCACCAGTAATACAAAATGAAGAGGCAAGGCTTAATGAACTTATTAAAAAGGCAAATGCTAAGCATCCTCTATGTAAAGAGCTTGTACTTTCGGCAGATAACTTCATTGTAAATAGGAAGTCTACTCAGTCAAAGACAATAATAGCAGGCTATCCATGGTTCACTGACTGGGGCAGGGACACAATGATCGCATTTTCTGGCTTAACTTTGGCAACAGGAAGATTTGAGGACGCAAAAGATATACTTTATACATTCTCAAAATATGTTAATTATGGATTAATCCCCAATGTTTTTCCGGACGATGGTGAAAAACCAGCATATAACAGTGTGGATGCGGCACTTTGGTACTTTGAGGCAGTGAACAGTTATCTTGACTATACAAAGGATAGCGAATTCATCAAAGAATTTATTTACCCGTGCCTTGAAAAAATCTGCAATGCTTTTATACAAGGTACCATCTATGATATTAGAATGACAGAGGATTCTCTAGTCACTGCGGGCAACAAGAATACACAACTAACCTGGATGGACGTTAAGGTGGGAGATTGGGTTGTCACACCTAGACATGGAAAAGCAGTTGAAATAAATGCATTGTGGTACAATGCTCTCATGGTAATGAGCAGATTGTGCAACTTATATGGTATAGACGATAGATATGAGGCCTTAGCTGTTAAAGCAAAACAATCATTTATAGCAGTATTCTGGAATAAAGAAAAGAATTGCCTATATGATGTAGTAAATTATGAGGGCTGTGATTCAAGCATACGCCCAAATCAGATACTGGCCTGTGCGCTTTCATATAATGTTATTGACAGAGAAAGAGCCAAATTGGTGGTAGAAAAAGTATGGCAATGTCTGTATACTGCATACGGACTGAGAACGCTACCAATTGATGATGCAAATTATAGAGGAGTATACAAGGGTGATATGTTATCCAGGGACGGGGCATACCACCAGGGAACGGTTTGGAGCTGGGTATTAGGGCGCTTTATAAAGGCCTTTGTTTGGGCAAATGGTGAAGCTCAACAAGCAAGACAACTGGCAAAGGATTTTATATTACCGTTTCAAGATCATATAAAGGATGCTGGACTAAAAACCGTATCTGAAATATTCGATGGCAATGAGCCACATTTTCCAAGGGGGTGTTTCGCACAAGCATGGAGTGTTTCAGAAATATTAAGAGCTGCTAAAGAGGATGCAGCACTGTAATTGTGGGGTGAACAAGCTTGTCTTTTTCTACAATAGTAAAGGATGAACTATGCAGGATTGAGCTAAAAGAGGCTTGCTGTATGCGTTCTGAAATATTGGGAGTTATATTGACAGAAAATCTTTTTATAATAGATAAAAATTCTAAACCCGTTAAGATGGTAACTGAGAATGCCGCTTTTGCAAGACGAGTGTTTTCAACAATTCGGAGGGTTTATTCTCTGTGCCCTGGAGTTACCTTTAGAAGGAGCAGAAAACTCAAGAAGCATATTTCGTACACGTTAAGCCTAGCGGGCATACAAGGAGCACAAAAAATCCTGTATGATCTTGGCATCAGTGGTTTTTCGGAAGAAGGGTTTGTGCCGGAGGAAACAATTCTAAAGAATATATGCTGCAGAAAGAGTTTCTTACGAGCTGCCTTTTTGGCAGGCGGGTCAATTAGTGATCCCGAAAAGACTTATCACCTCGAGATAACATCACACAACTTCGTATGTACCGAGATAGTTATAAAGCTGTTAACAGACTATGGAATAACTGCGAAGAGAATTAAAAGAAAAGGCAGCTATGTTGTGTATATTAAAGAAGGAGAAAATATTGTAGACTTTTTAAACATTATTGGGGCCCATACTGCATTGATGGAACTTGAAAATGTTAGAATCCTCAAAGAAATGCGTAACAGTGTTAACCGAATTGTCAATTGTGAAACCGCAAATCTTGAGAAAACAGTTAATGCTTCTATGAGACAAATAGAGAACATAAGGCTTATACAAAAAACTATGGGGTTTGATACCTTGCCGGAGAATTTGGCAGAGATAGCAGCGGTAAGGCTTGAGTATAGTGAAGCGAGTCTAAAAGAACTTGGAGAGATGCTAAACCCTCCTCTTGGAAAGTCAGGGGTAAATCACAGGCTTAGAAAGCTTGATGAAATAGGAAATAAACTTAGAGAGCGCATCCAAAAGCAGGAAAATTTAGGGAAATGACGAATAGAGTATTCGTTATGCTCTAAAAGGAGGAATGCTCTTGGACGTTAAGCTATTTAAAAAGGGGACAACCCTTTTAATAATGATTTATGGTGATATGGATCATCATTCTGCACAGTATCTCCGCCAAAAGGTTGATGGAGAGTTGTATAAGGCAAATGTAAAAAATATTATTTTTGATTTTGAAAACGTCAATTTTATGGACAGCTCAGGAATAGGAGTTGTTGTTGGAAGGTATAAAAACATTCAAAATCTTAATGGAAAGGCAGCAATAATTAATGCAAGTCCCAAAATACTTCAGATATTTGAGATGTCAGGAGTGCTTAGACTAATCCCCGCATACAGCAGCCTTGACAAGGCTATTGAAAGCCTATGTGGCTAAACTAACATGAGAGTGAGGAATAACGCAATGCAGCTAATTAATGAAATGAAGCTGGAGTTTTTGAGCAAATCCAATAATGAGGCCTTTGCTAGAGTGGTGGCAGCAGCCTTTGCATCTCAGCTCGATCCCACAGTTGAAGAACTTGCAGATATAAAGACTGCAGTATCAGAGGCGGTTACTAATGCCATAATACATGGCTATGAAGATACTACAGGTATAGTTTATATGAACTGTAAACTATATGATAAGGGCATTGAGATTACAATACGCGATAATGGTAAGGGGATAGAAGATATTGACCTTGCCAGACAACCTCTATATACGTCTAAGCCGGACCTGGAGCGCTCTGGAATGGGTTTTACTGTGATGGAGAGCTTTATGGATGAAATCAAGGTTGAATCTGAACCCCAAAAGGGAACAACTATAACAATGTTTCATGAAATCAAATCCTAACCTTTCAATGTAGCAAGAATATTAAAAGTGGCGAATGATTAAAAGTAACAGTTGTTTATACATATAAATGGAAAATAAAAGAAAATATGTATAAAAATATAAATTACGCCCAATAATATCTTTAGGATAAAAGGTTTTTGCTAGCCATATTACTAATGAAAGGTTTAGGAAAAAACTATGTATGATATGACGGATGAAGCTGTCAAGGAGCTTATAGCGAAATCAAAAAAGGGTGATAAACAGGCTCAGGCAGTGTTGGTTGAAAATAATGTAGGCCTTGTTTGGAGTATAGTTAAACGCTTTCAAAACAGGGGATACGAGGTTGATGATCTATATCAGATTGGTTGTATCGGACTTATAAAGGCAATCAACAAGTTTGATACTTCTTTTGATGTTAAATTTTCTACATATGCAGTTCCCATGATTATTGGAGAGATAAAAAGATTTATCAGGGATGATGGAATAATCAAGGTAAGCCGCTCTCTCAAGGAAATTTCTTCTAAGGCACGTATTACAAAAGAGATTATGAGCAAAGATTTAGGTAGAGAACCATCGATAAGCGAAATTGCTGAGCAAATCAAGGTATCTTCCGAAGAACTAGTAATGGCCCTAGAAGCAGGCTGTGCACCGGAATCGCTGTACAGTACAATCGGTGATGGTGATAATTCTCCTATCCTGTTAATTGATAGGATAGATGCCGACAATAATTCACGTGAAGTGGATCTGATAGATAAGATCGCAATTAGGCAGATACTAAATACTCTTAATAAACGGGAAAGGCAAATAATTATACTGCGGTATTTCAAGGAAAAAACGCAAGTACAGATTGCTAAAATGCTAGGGATATCGCAAGTGCAGGTATCGAGAATTGAAAAGAAAATATTACAAGATATTAAGACTAAAGTCAGCCAGTAAAATAAACGGCTGACTTTTTTGTATATTTTTTTCTTGAAAATCAATAATAATAATCAGCTTGATGAATTTCAATGTGAAAGGAAAGTAATACATGAAAAAGACTTTTACGAAACAGGAATATGCAAGTTATGTAAAAAGCGTTTCTCCTAATTCAAAACTTGGAATTAATGTCTTAAAGGCCTTTGTTGTAGGTGGATTAATCTGTATAATAGGACAATTCGTGATTAATTACTTCAAGGCAAAGGGGCTTGATAAGGAAACTGTTTCAAGTATTACAAGTATTATAATGATATTTCTTGGAGCATTTCTAACTGGGCTTAATGTATATGACGAGATTGGAAGATTTGCAGGAGCTGGTTCCATTGTACCTATTTCAGGGTTTGCAAATTCTGTGGCTTCACCTGCAATGGAATTCAAGTCAGAAGGTCTTATATTGGGTATGGGCGCTAAGATGTTTGTAGTAGCGGGACCTGTTATTGTTTATGGGATATGCTCATCGATAATTGTAGGAATAATATATTATTTGCTATCACTATAATACCATTTGGAGGAACATTAACATGGCTCAAAAACACATAGGAAGTCAGACAATAAAATTTTCAAATCCTCCTTCTATTATAGCGGGGGCAGCAATTGTTGGGCCCAAAGAAGGACAAGGACCACTTGGAAAGAGTTTCGACATTGTTATTGAAGATGAGGCTTGGGGAGAAAAAACCTGGGAAAAGGCAGAAACCAAGCTTGTAAAAGAAGCATTTGGAAAAGCTGTTCAAAAAGCGCAGTTGACGAACGATAAAATACAATATGTTTTTGGAGGAGATTTGCTAAATCAATGTATTGCTGCTACTTATGGTCTTAGAGAAACAAATGTACCTTTCTTTGGATTGTTTGGTGCTTGTTCAACAATGGCAGAATCCATGAGTTTAGGTGGAATACTAATTGATGGAGGTTTTGCAGACAATGTTGTCTGTATGACGTCCAGCCATTTTTGTTCAGCAGAGAAGCAGTTCAGGTTTCCTCTGGAGCTGGGTACTCAAAGAGCTCCTACAGCTCAGTGGACTGTAACGGGATCAGGTGCAGTAGTGCTTGCAGCGCAAGGCACTGGCCCATATATCACACATGTAACTACTGGCAAAATCGTCGATTTGGGAATCTGTGATGCAAATAATATGGGCGCTGCAATGGCACCTGCGGCAGCCGAAACCATTTTTGCTCATTTTGCTGATACGGGGCTGCCGCAAGATTATTATGATCTTATTGTGACTGGGGATTTAGGATTATATGGGAAACAGATATGCCAAGAAATGTTGAAAATGAATGATTTAGATATTGCAAGCTGCTATAACGATTGTGGTGTAATGATGTTTGATACAAAGAAGCAGGATAAGCATGCAGGCGGTAGTGGCTGCGGTTGCTCGGCAACGGTATTTGCGGGCTATATATATAATGAGTTTGTAAAAGGAAACTTGAATAGAGTACTCTTTGTTGCAACAGGTGCGCTAATGAGTCCTGTCAGTACTCAGCAAAGTGAGTCCATACCCAGTATAGCTCATGCTGTAGCAATCCACAAAACTTTAAACTAGAAGCTGAGAAGCTTTTTATATGTTAAGCTGAGAAGCTTTTTATAACTCAAGAGGGTGAACTAGATATAGTCGAGGGATGTTAAATATCTTAAGATAAGGGACTATTACATCCTAAGCTGAGATATTAAGCTAAGTAATGCTTATATCCAAAACTGAGTAACGTTAATATCCTAGGAGGAAGGCTGAAATATGGACTATTTATATGCATTTTTAGTTGGTGGAATTATTTGTGCAATAGGCCAAGTATTAATAGACAAGACTAAATTAACACCGGCAAGAATATTGGTTACTTTTGTAGTTGCAGGAGTAATTTTAACTGCAATTGGACTATATCAGAAGATAGTAGACTTCGGAGGAGCTGGTGCTACAGTACCTTTGACTGGCTTTGGTTACTCACTAGCAAAAGGTGTTATGAAGGAAGTTGATAAAATAGGATTGTTGGGAGCTTTTACAGGGGGCTTCAAGGCAACTGCAGCAGGCTTAGCTGCAGCAGTATTCTTTGGTTTTCTTATGGCAATGATATTTAATCCTAAACCAAAGCAAAAGTAGAAGGTAACCCAGGTGCAAAGAAATTTTTTTAAAAAGATATAGAATAATTATATAAAGTTGTATATAATTATTCTATGCTTTGCATTTGTACACCCAACTTATGTTGCTTAATACTTAATTTTACATACAAGGTGGATGAAAGATGAATATTGAATATATAAATCCTTTTATTGAGGCTAGCCAAACTGTTCTTAAACAAATTGCTAATGTGGATGCTATCCTAGGTAAGGTTTATCTCAAGAACTCACCCTACAAAGGTGAATCAATAATTATTATTGTTGGAATTACTGGCAAAATAAGAGGACAAGCAGTTTTTTCAATGAGTAAGAAGACTGCTTTTTCAGTAGCTTCAGCGATGATGTTTGGAATGCCTGTCGATGAGCTAAATGACATATCGAAGAGCGCATTGTCTGAACTTACAAATATGATTCTTGGAAATACAGCTACTTTACTTTATAACAAAGGAATCGGAATAGAAATAACACCCCCATCTCTATTATTTGGTGACAATCTACAGATTACTCCATCGAAGATGAAAACAATATGTATTCCTCTTACCTTCAATGTAGACGATGCACTTGAAATAGATATTTCTGTACAAGATTAAGCTTTTTATAAAAAGTACATAT
Organism: Bacillota bacterium; assembly: GCA_023439045.1. Classification (GTDB taxonomy): domain Bacteria; phylum Bacillota; class Clostridia; order Acetivibrionales; family DSM-1351; genus Ruminiclostridium. The sequence continues at coordinate 222,711 of JAEXOY010000015.1, forward strand.
ACTAACATATAAAAAGATGGTTTATACCATCTTTTTTCGTGATAACTAAATATAAAGGATAGTGATAAAATATGCCAATAAATATTGTACTTGTAGAACCTGAAATACCACAAAATACAGGTAATATTGTCAGGACATGTGCTGCAACAGGCGCAAAGCTTCACTTGGTTGGACCATTAGGATTTTCTATTGAGGATAAGTATTTGAAAAGAGCCGGGCTGGATTATTGGGACGAAGCAGAGGTTAAATACTATAACAGCTTTGAGGAATTAAAAAGTAAGTATCCAGAGGCTAATTTCTACTATTCTACAACAAAAGCACTCCATAAGTACTGTGATGTTTCATACCACTCTGAGGATTTTGTTGTTTTTGGTAAAGAAACAGCGGGCTTGCCGGAAGAATTGTTACGTGATAACAAGGAAAATTGCATCAGAATACCCATGAGAGAGGGCATAAGATCGCTAAATCTTTCAAATTCAGTTGCAATAGTTGCATATGAAGCATTGAGACAAAATGGTTTTGAAAACTTAAAAACTGAGGGTAAGCTTGTAAAGTACGATTGGTAAGCTATTGTGAAGAACAATCAGTATTATATAAAAAATGTAACTAGTTATTTATGCTAAAATATAAATAGTAATTTATTAACAATGCAATTAGTGATTGATAAGTTTATTCACTTGTTTTATGGGTATATTAATTGTGATTACTTTCTTAGACTTTTATTATTAGCTTGGCGTTAGCCTGTAAGGAAAGAAGGAGTTATAAAATGGCCATTAACAAAGAGAGATTGGTAAATGATTTTGTAGAATTGGTGAGTATAGATAGCATGTCACTCAATGAGAGACAAATGTGTGATACTCTCAAGAAAAAGTTATCCGATATGGGATTTGAGCCTATTGAGGACGATGCTGGCAGTAAAACAGGGGGACAATGTGGTAATATTATTTGTACCATAAAGGGGAATAAAAATGTTCCTGCAATTATGATGACTGCCCATATGGATACTGTTAGCCCAGGCATTGGCAAAAAAGCTATAGTTGAGGGCGATATAATAAAAAGTGATGGAACTACTATTTTGGGTGGAGATGATTTAGCAGGAGTGGTCTCTATTCTTGAGGCTGTTCGTTCTATAAAAGAGGACAATATTGACCATGGTGATCTTCAAGTTATATTTACCATTGCAGAAGAAGGTGGACTTTTGGGGGCAAAAAACCTGGATTACTCCAAAATTTATGCCAAGTATGGTTTTGTTATGGACAGTGATGGTGAAGTCGGCTGTGCTGCTACTAAGGCACCCTCTCAAAATAAAATTGATATCATAATTACGGGTAAGGCTGCACATGCAGGTATTGAACCGGAAAAGGGTATAAGTGCAATTTCAATTATGGCACAAGCTATATCTCAAATGAAACTGGGCAGAATTGATGAAGAAACTACCGCAAATATTGGTGTTGTAAATGGTGGAAAGGCAACTAATATTATTTGTGACAAAGTTACTATTAGTGCCGAAGCCAGAAGCCGTGATATGAATAAGTTGGAGGAGCAGACCCAGCATATGAAGCAATGCTTTGTTGATGCTGCAAACAAGTTAGGAGGTAAGGTGCAGTTTGAGAGTCATCTTGAATATCCAAGTTTTAATATTGATGAGAATGATTTATTAATAGATATTCTAAAAAAAGCTGCTGCACAGGCCGGGCTCACTTATAAGAGTGTCTCTACCGGCGGAGGTAGTGATACTAATATTTTTAATTCAAAGGGAATTAAGTCAGTTGATTTAAGCATCGCTATGAGAAAGATTCACAGCGTTGAAGAGGAGATTTACATCAGTGATATGTTAAAGTCTGCAGCATTTCTGGTGGAGATAATTAAGAGTATTGAATGAGGTAAAAAATGAATAATTCTACAAATACATGTACTATTTCAATTGCTGATAAGGCTCTTTTCGATAGTTATATAAAAAAGGCCTTGGTAACAGCTTCAGAACTTAACTTTACAAACCTTTTTATATGGAGAAAGTACTATGACATAGAGTTTATCGAATACGAAGGCTTTCTTAATATTATTTCAAAGGGAACTATAGGAAAGCCCTTTTGTTTTTTTCCTATTGGTGATTATAGCGATAAGTCGGGGTTGGTTAGTTCTATAGAGATGCTCAAACGGTACTTTTTTGAGAAGGATTGGCATTTTGTCATGAGTAGGGTTTCAAAAGAACAGCTTAATCTGTTGCTGGAATGCTTTGCGGATAAGGTAATATATGAAGAGGACAGAGCAAATTTTGACTATATATATTCCTATGAAAGCATGAGCAGCTTAGCTGGCAAAAAGCTAGATGGCAAGAGAAATCATATAAATAAATTTAAGAAATTGTATTCTTCTGAATATATACCTATCTCCGAGAAAGACATTAATGATTGCAAGGATATTATGGAGAACTGGATTGCTAGTCGAAAAGAACAGGACGACACTGAAATAAGCACTGAAAAAACTGCAACATATGAATTATTGGACAACTTTAGTGAGCTCAACGTCAAGGGTGCCATTGTTTTGGTAAATGGAAAGCCAGAAGCCTTTACTATCGGTGAAATGACGGCAAATGAAACAGTAGTAGTACATGTAGAAAAGGCCAATGCCTCTATTCAAGGTTTATACCCTTTTATAAATCAGCAGTTCTTAGTAAATGCCTGGCAAGGGGCAAAGTATGTAAATCGCGAGCAGGATCTGGGCATTGAAGGGCTTAGAAAAGCAAAGCTATCTTATAATCCAGTACATTTTATAAAAAAATTCACAGTTAGAGATTGTTAATATTTTATTAAATTGGTGGTTTAAACTATTGAAAAAATATAATAAATAATATAAAATTAGTTTTGGTTTATAACCAAAAATGTCAATAAGCATATAATGCTTTATTTCAGTGTAAAGCACTAAATTAATAAGCATAAATGCTTCATATCTAGTGTTAAAGCACTAAAAAGATAAAATTTTAGGAGGTATATTAAAATGGCAGTAAAAATGGGTATTAACGGTTTTGGACGTATCGGTCGTCTAGTATTTAGAGCAGCTTCAAAGAATCCTAACGTACAGGTTGTTGCAGTAAACGATCCATTTATCGATCTCGAGTACATGAAGTATATGTTAATTTATGACACAGTACATGGCAAATTTGATGGCGAAGTAGAAATCAAGGACGGCAAGCTCGTTGTTAACGGAAATGCTATCTCAGTATTCGCTGAAAAGGATCCTTCAGCTATCGCTTGGGGAGCTTGCGGCGCTGACTACGTTGTTGAATCAACAGGCGTATTCACTACTACTGAAAAGGCTTCAGCTCACATCAAGGGTGGAGCAAAGAAGGTTGTTATTTCAGCTCCTTCTGCTGACGCTCCAATGTTCGTTATGGGCGTTAACGATGACAAGTACACTAAGGACATGACTGTTGTTTCAAACGCATCATGTACTACAAACTGCTTAGCTCCTTTAGCTAAGGTTATAAACGACAACTTTGGTATTGTAGAAGGTCTTATGACTACAGTTCACGCTGCTACAAACACTCAGAAGACAGTTGACGCTCCTTCAATGAAAGACTGGAGAGGCGGAAGATCAATCCTTGGAAACATCATTCCTTCATCAACTGGTGCTGCTAAGGCAGTTGGAAAGGTTATTCCAGAATTGAACGGCAAATTGACAGGTATGGCTTTCAGAGTTCCTACAGCTGACGTTTCAGTTGTTGACTTGACAGTTAGACTTGAAAAGGCTGCAACTTACGAAGAAATTAAGGCTGCTGTGAAGACTGCTTCAGAAACTAACCTAAAGGGTATCCTTGGTTACACTGAAGATGCAGTTGTTTCAACTGACTTCATTACTGATCCACGTACTTCAATATTCGATGCTGAAGCTGGTATCGCATTGAACGGTAACTTCGTTAAGTTAGTATCATGGTATGACAATGAGTGGGGCTATTCAAACAAGGTTGTTAACCTCATTGAACACATGGCTAAGGTTGACGCTGAATAATTAAAAAATATCTCTTTAAATAAAAACACCGTCAGGTTAATCTGACGGTGTTTTTTTGAGAATACAGGAATTTAGAGAAGATAAAATAGTAAAATAAGCACTGAACGGATTTGCGAAGTAAATTCTCTTGTCTTTACGGTCTCTCAAAACCATACTTTTCAAATACCTTTGTCGCTTCTTTATTATTGAGATAGTCAAGAAATTCTTGTGCCTCTTTTGCATGCTTTGTATCCTTAATAATTGCCGCCGGATAAACAATAGGGGAATGGGTATCGTCAGGGGCTATTGCAATAACAGTGACTTTTTGGGAGGTCTTTGCATCAGTGGCATAAACTATACCCGCATCCACTTCTCCATTTTCAACATAGGTGAGTACCTGAGTAACATCCTTTCCAAATACAGATTTTTTTTCTATGGCATCCCAGCAGTTCAGATTTGTGAAAACCTCCTCGGCATATTGGCCAGCGGGAACACTTTTGGGCTCTCCTAATGCTATCTGCTTGATTCTTTGCTGTGAAAGTGACAAAAAGTCCGAAATATCAGTATTGGTGCTTCCCTTAGTAACTACCAATACTAGATGGTTTTTTAGTATATTCTTTATTGAACTGCTATCTAGTAAGCCATCTGAATTTAAAGCATCTATTTGTTTTTTAGAGGCACTAAAGAAGATATCACTAGGAGCACCGTTTTCAATCTGCTTTTGTAAATCTCCAGAGGAGCCATAATTGAACACCAGCACAACATTGGGTTTCTCTTTTTTATAAAGCTCAGATACTTCTGTCATAGCTTTTTTTAGGCTTGAAGCAGCTGATATTGTGAGTGTTATTGAATTATCCTTCTGTGTACATCCTGCAAAAAGAAAAATTGATAAGGTCAACAAAAGGCTTATTGCACGCTTGATTAATTTCATAAATCATCACTCCTATCTTTTTAATACTATTAAATATTTCTTAATATTCTTAATGCTTCGTTTACACTTTTACTCATTGAAAATAAGGATATTATTTATATCAACTGAGAGTAAGATATCCTGTCCTACCTTCAAAGTACTGTCAAATTGACCTTTTTCAATCTCCCAGCATAATGCAGGGGAACTACTTTGAACCTCCGTTATTAGAAGCACAGTGACAGAAAAGGGGGCTTCTATAATATTTACTATTTTGCATCGAAATGAGTTTTCAACTTTGCTGTTAACCCTTCTGAAGGAATGGGCTCTTATGCCTAAGTATAAGCGAGATGGAGGTATATTTTTATTTAGATCAAATGATGTGCCTCTATCTATATTCAGGTTGAGTGATGTACCTATATCAATATTCAGGTTATGTGATTTGCCTCTATCTATATTCAGGTTAAATGATGTGCCTCTATCAATATTCAGGTTATGTGATGTGCCTCTATCAATATTCAGATTAAATGATAGGCCCCAATCTGTAGCGTATACTTCAGAGGGGCTATTTATCACCGCACTCGAAATATTTTTGCATCCCGTTGTTTTAGCACAGGAAAAGGTCTTTGGATTGTCAAATAGCTGATGAGTATCTCCCAAACAGTCAATTTTTCCGTTTGATATTACAGCCATGCTATCGCATACTCTGTACACCTCATCTCTTGAATGTGACACAAAAAGCGTTGTACCTTGGAAGCTCTTGAGGATTTGGCAGAGTTCTTGTTCTAACTGCCAGCGTAAAAAGCTGTCTATTGCAGAAAAAGGCTCATCAAGCATCAGTATCCTGGGTTGGCTGGCGAGCATTCTAGCGAGTGCAACTCTTTGTTGCTGACCACCCGACAATTGTGAAGGATAATGGCTTTGCACACCTTCTAGCTGAAAGGTTGAAAGCAGCTCAGCCAGAGTATTTGCACGGTCACTTTTATTTTTTATTCCTGAAGTAATGTTTTGCGACACTGTCATATTAGGAAAAAGCGCATAGTTTTGAAAAAGATATCCTGTACCCCTAGCTTGCGGGGGAAGGTTGATACCCTTCTCTGAATCAAACAGAACTGTATCATCCAGTACAATTTTGCCTTTATCAGGCGTAACAATTCCGGCAATACATTTGAGTGTCAGACTCTTACCACAACCGGATGCCCCTAAAAGCCCCAGTGTTCCGTGTTGTATCTCGAAGCATATATCCAACCGAAAGTTTCCCAGTTTTTTGTGTATATCTACAAATAGACCCATTTAGTTGCACCTCCTTTTATAGTTGTTGTTATGCTTAAAATCCTTTGTTGTTTTAGTTGTTATTGCATTAGTTGTTTATATTAATTATTGCATTATTGTTTTAGCTCATTATTGCATTAGTTGTTTTTTAATTTAGGTTCATGGCACTTATTTCTTAGAGTATATGTTCTCATTAGTTTTATAACCTGGTGAATAATGACTTGCGCTGAAGCCATATATTCATACAGCTGACAGAAATGACCGAAAACAGGATTATTACAAGTACCCAAAATAATGCAACGTTCATATCCCCAGAGGAAACAGCAGTATATATGAGAAGTGAAATAGTCTGGGTCTTGCCTGGTATATTACCCGCCACCATTAGGGTAGCCCCGAATTCTCCAGTTGCCCTTGCAAATGCCAAAACAGTTGCAGCGCCTATACTGGGGAGACAAACGGGGAATATTATTTTCCAAAAAATATAGGTTTCAGATAGACCAAGGGTTCTCGCTGCATAGACAATGTTGTTATCTATTTGCTCAAAAGCACCTCGGACCGTTTTATACATTAACGGAAAGGAAACTACTACTGCACATAATACAGCGCCTGCCCAACTGAATACCAGCCTTAAATGAAAAAGCTCCAGCAGTTTTCCGACAATCCCGTTCCTACCTGTAAGTAGTAAAAGGATAAAGCCTACAACCGTTGGAGGCAGAACTAGAGGCAAGGTAAAAAGTCCGTCTATTAGCCATTTAAATTTAATTGTCGAGAAGTGCACCCATCTTGCAGCATATAATCCTAAAATAAAGCAGAGAAGGGTTGCACACACCGATGTTTTGACAGTAATGATAAGCGGGGAAAAGTCCATATGTATCAGCTCCTTATTGCGTGTAACATGTGTATGGTAGATCCTTTTTTGCATATAGCCTTTGACGGTTACCTTCTAGCGGTGTAACCTACTATACGTGCTAGCTCCTCAGAGATTTCCTTAAAGTGATATTTGTCAATTCCTAAATCAAATAGATGGCCTGCAGTAAAAACAAAGTGCTCGATATTACAGTTGCCAGACCTTTCGCCAATACCCCAAAAGGTACAGTCAATATATTTTGCTCCTGCTTTTGCCGCCTCGAGTGAATTGGCAACTGCCATTCCTAGATCGTTGTGTACATGGATCTCAATATCCAGTTCAACAGGAGCAGCCAAATCCTTAATTGCTTCAGCTGATTTCTTTGGTGTTAATACTCCAACGGTATCAGCATACCTAACTTGACGAACCCCCATTTGTGAGAGTACTTCTAGAAGGCTTCTCATAAAGGTTATATCTGCCCTTGAGGCATCCTCAAAACCTACTGACACTGCAAACCCCTTTTCCATTGCAAAGCTAACGCATTCCTTTAGCTGGTTTATGAGCCATACCTTATTTTTTCGGAGTTTCGAATAAATCTGTATATATGATACAGGGACACAAATATGAATAATATCAGGGCAACACTCTATTGAATGATTAATATCATCTAAACTCATTCTGTTCCATGCAGATATTCTGCTGCGCTTTTTAAGCTGCATCATTTTATAGATTGATTCTTTTTCACATTTGCCCAATGCCGGTATACCTGCCTCAATCTGCACAATGCCAAGAGAATCAAGTAACTGCGCTATTTGGACTTTTTGATAGGGTGAAAATGCAAATCCAGGGCTTTGCTCGCCATCTCGCAAGGTTGTATCAACTATATCTCTCTTTTGCTTTAGCATATTGTACCTCCTTTACTATTTCAATAAGTTCGGTATCAGATAGACTCTTGCCCCACAATATGCTTTTTTCTTTTACATGTTCTAAAATATCGCATATATTGAGGGACTGGATATCTACTCCAAGCTCTATCAACTTTAATGTAATAGCTGCTTTTCCAGAATGCTTTCCTACTATTATAGAACGTTGTGCACCAACTATAGAAGGATCATAGGGTTCATAGGTCAGTGGGTTTTTTCTTACCCCGTCTGCATGAACACCGGCTTCCACCATAAAAATTCTGCTTCCGATTATTGGTTTGTTTTCGGGGATAAATCTTGCGGTCATATCCTCAAAGAGTATTTTTATGTCCTGAAAAATGCTTAAATCCTGATTTGGCTTATATCTTGAGTTAATTCTTAAGGCCATAATTACTTCTTCTATTGCAGAAAAGCCTCCTATTCCTGCAAAGCTGCAAACTACATCTGAGTTTCCTTGAAGAATCCACTGCGTAGCTATTGCGGTTGCACAATAGTGGCTATTTTGAGGACATAACTCAATCCGTCCTGAGAATGTATGCCTAATAATATCCATATAATGAGAATAATCATGGCACATTAGATCGTCTAAACCTGTAATACGTACCTTCTCAGCGTTTGAATATTGCCTAAGATTGTGCATCTCACGGATGTCATTCACCTGAAATTCATATGTAAAGCTGTTATCTACAGAATAATTTCCGTGTCGCAATACAAAATGATTGAATCTAGTGTGTTTTGCTGCTTCATGGGGTGTATTAACAGACAAAACATAATTGATTCCATCCGGTAGGCATTCAATCTTATTGATTAAGGCTACAGGGAGTTCAATTGTTTTAACCCCAACTTGTGCTATCTTTTCACAGTAGCTGGTAATCTGACTACTGTTGACAAGCAAGGGGTCTATAGAAGCGAGTGTTTTGTCAATTATTCTAATCATTAATTCACCTCACTTTGATGAATAATTAAATAAGCAGCTCCTTAACTCTGCCGCCACCCTCGATGTGTAAGTCCATTATCTTTGTAACATCATCAACCGAAACATTTCCGTACCAGACACCCTCTGGGTATATCACTACTACAGGCCCCTTTTCACATATTCCGAAGCAGCCTGTATTAGATACAAGTACATCACCGCTTAAATCTCTGTCATCAATCTCTTCCATAAACTTATTGATTATTTTTACCGAATCCTTTTGAAAGCAATAGCCTTTTTGCTGGCCATTAATTCTACAACTAGTGCACACTAAAATATGATTTTTGATTTTCATAATTATTACCCCTTTCATGTTTTAATCCTTTTTGTTTATATGTGTTGATTCTGTTGTGTTAGCGCATTGATTTTATAGTGCTATACACCTTGAATTATTGTGTAGTACACTGTAATACTATTGTGCTATACACATTGTTTGTTATTATCGGACATTGAGAATGCTGCTTTTTTTACAGCTTCTGAAATCGTATCATAGGTTGTAATGACCTCAATTCCTACTTCCGCAAGCCTTTTGCTAGGGGCATTTCCTATTCTGAGAGTCAATATACCATCGCAGTCGGCTACCGCCCTTATTAGGCTATCAATTTTTCCTTCGTCATCATCGCATTCTGAACCTGTGCAATATTTCTTTACCTGGCGCTTTTCTACATAGGCTACTTCACCGTCTTTTAATTCATATATATATAGCTCAGTTGCGTGCCCAAAGTGCTGATCAACTAGCAGGCCGCTTTTTGAAAATACCGCAAACCTGAGATTTTTAGAGCTAGCTGCATTAATATTGTAAGGGAGACTTCCATTAGTATTGCATGAGTTACTGGTGTTTGTGTTTGCATCACAACTGTTGTTTGAAGCCCAAGCGTTGATAGAATCGCAGGTACCTCTTGAAGTACAAGTGCTGCAACCTGTATTAGCGCTACTGCTCGCGCCACAGCTTGTGTTAGTGCTACTGCTCGCGCTGCTAGTGCCACAGTTTATGTCAGTGCTACTGCTCGCGCTGCTAGTGCCACAGTTTATGTCAGTGCTACTGCTCGCGCTGCTAGTGCCACAGTTTATGTCAGTACTACTGCTCGCGCTGCTAGTGCCACAGTTTATGTCAGTGCTACTGCTCGCGCTGCTAGTGCCACAACTTGTGTTTGTACCACAACCTCTAAATTCAATAGAACTGTCCATATCCAGGGTGCCAACAGCATCAGCTCTACACTGCCTGCAATGGTACATCTGGTTGAGGTGTTCACCACATTTTTTTCTAATCTTTTGCAGCTCCTTGTTGCTGACAAGAGGAAGATTCTCAAATACACTGCCTTTGACCGGGATAAGTGGCATTATGTTTGAAACAAAGCAGCCAAGCTCCTTCACCTTTTTTACGACCTCTTCAACATGCGTATCATTAATACCCGTAAGTAGAACGGTATTTACCTTACACACAACCCCTTTTGAAGATAGCAGCTTCAATCCTGCTAACTGATTTGCCAGAAGAATTGCAGCAGCAGTTTCTCCTGTATAGGTGGTACCTAAATAATCAATGTGCTTATAAATCTTTGCTCCAATAGCTGTATCTATTGCGTTTATAGTAATAGTTACATGTGATACTCCCAGTTTAACAATCTCATTTGCATAGAAGGGGAGCATTAATCCATTGGTTGACAGACAAAACGTAATATTGGGATCAGCCTTCCTTATGAGTGTTAAAGTCTTTTTTGTTTTTTCCCAATCAGCAAGTGCATCGCCTGGTCCTGCAATTCCTACAACAGATAAGTTGGGCATCCTCTGTTTAACCGCCATGAATTTCTCGAGTGCCTTTTCCGGAGTTAATATCTCTGATGCTACTCCAGGTCTGCTTTCATTTGGACAGTCATACTTTCTTACACAGTAGTTACAGCTTATATTGCATTTAGGAGCCACTGGCAGGTGCATCCTGGCATGGTTGTGAGCATCTTTACTGTAGCAGGGATGTTTTGACGTTTTGGCTGCTATACTATGGGAGATGTCGGTAGAATTTCTTTCTGAAAAGAATTGCTTATGTATACGCTCTCTGAAGCCCTCTTTTATTTCTAGCAGCTTATTGGTTATGCTATCCAACAATTGAAGTGAACCTTCATACCCCAAGGTGCGTATTCTTTGTCCACCAACTCTGTCATGTATTGGAAAGGTGCACCTTACAAGCGGTATTCCGAACTTTTCTTCGATCCTGCGTGCATCTGAACTTCCAATCATTATATTGGCCCCATGCTCAAGAGCATAGTTTTGTATATTAAGGAAGTCGGTATCATTGAGAATAACATATTTGTCGCTATCCGCTTTCTGAGTAACCATTACTATTTCGTCAATTGACTTATATCCAAGGTGCGGACAGTTGGAGCCCGTTGCAACCACCACCGGCATTATCCCGTTTTCACAACATAGCCTTACCATAGAATAAACAAAATCAGGTTCACCATAGACCACTGCTTTACCCTCACCATTGTACTTATGGGAGTCAATCATTGCGTCTAGGTATCGTCCCTTCTCTTTTTTTATTGCTTCAGGGATAGGTTTGCCGGATATAATGCATAGCTGCTCAATTAGAGCATTGGTATCTCTAATACCTATTGGCAAATTTAATCTTACATAAGGAACATTGTAAATATTACTCAGGTATTTGGCTGGAGATAACTTTTCTTCGACAAAGGTACTTAACTCAAGGGTTACTTTTGCGCCTGCCATTTTTGAGATCTCATCAATTGATGTTCCAGAGGAAGGGAGCCTTTGGTATTGTTCACAATGCTCACCATCGAGATTTTCGGATATATCAGGCAAAAGTATATAGTCTATATCAAACATTTCTAGCAGCTGTTTCAGATAGCGCGTATCGGCAGGGGAGAGCAGAGAGGTAATAATGTTTACTTTATCATTTGGGTTGGTATCCATTTTAACATTTTCAATAATTGCCCTAAGAGCTGCCCAATAACCCTCAAACTGGGTTCCACCATACCCTGCAGTCTGTACAGGTATTATAGTAACATTGCAATCGGTATTTGTTTCAAGGAATTTATTAATGATTCTGCTGATATCTTCTCCGATAGTTTCAGCTAGGCAAGTAGTCGCAACGCCTATTACCTCTGGTGAGTACAATGTAATCAGATTTTTAATGCCCTTTATAAGATTGTCTTCTCCGCCATATACAGTTCCATGCTCTGTAAGAACAGAGGAGGCAATGTCAATAGGTTCGTTATAATGAGTTGCCATGTGTCGCCTAATATATGTGCTGCAGCCTTGCGAGCCGTGTAATATGGTCATACATTTACGAATACCATAAAATGCGCTGACAGCCCCCATTGGCATACACATCTTACATGGATTAATATTTAGGTTTACGATATTTCCTTCCACTATCCTCACTTCTTTCTATGCATTATTTTGTATATGCTGCCAAACAGGACTGTTGATTGAAAGATTAATCTCAGAGGTAAAATTTCTTATGCCCTCAAAACCTGCTAAGGGGTGCTTTCGCTCATGATTGTGATCACAAAAGGCAATACCTAGCTTATATGCAAGAGGTCTTTCCTTTACACCCCCTACCAAAATATCAGCCCCCTTATCCTTTATAAAAGCCTCTAGTTCAGCAGGATTTGCATCGTCTAGAATAACAGTATCCTTATCAACAATGCTTTCAATAATCTGATAATCTTCCTTTTTGCCAGTCTGGGTTCCGACTAGAACGGTCTTAATTCCAAGCTCATTGAACTGTCTTATTAGGGAAATTGCCTTGAAGCCTCCACCAACATATATAGCAGCCTTTTTGCCCGTAAAATTATCTCGGTAGCCTTCTATAAACTGCTCAGCCATAATTTTTTCTTTTTGGCACAAATCTCTAGCTTGAGAGATAACACATTCATCCTTAGTTGCATATGCTATTTTCATTATGGAGTCAATGGTATCGTGTATACCGTAGAAGCTTACCTTTATAAACGGTATATCCAGTTCCTCCTCCATTCTCTTTGCCAGATAAGTCATGGAGCCGGCACATTGTACTACATTAAGAGTTGCAGATGGAGCCTTTAGAAGTTCATGGTACCTTGAATCTCCGGTAATAGTAGAAATAACCTTGACACCTATTTTTTTCATGTACTCCTTGACTATCCACAGCTCTCCAGCTAGATTAAAGTCGCCAAGAATATTGATTCCCGGGGTCTTATTAACTACTTTATGGGGGGTGATTAATGACATGAGAGCGTCACACGCAAGCTTGTATCCCATAACCTTTGTTCCTGAAAACCCTGAGGATTTAACAGGGATGACTCTAATGGAGTACTTTTTCTCGGCAGCTTTGCATACTGCATCAATATCATCTCCGATTACACCAACAATACAGGTTGCGTAGACAAAAATCAGTTTTGGATGGTATGTAAGCATCAGCTCGTCAATTGCCGCGGTCAGCTTTTTTTCACCACCAAAAATAACATCCTTTTCTCTCATGTCAGTTGAAAAACTATTTCTATAAATCTCTTCGTCGCTAGAGAGACTTCCTCTGATATCCCAAGTATAGCTCGCACAGCCGATGGGACCATGTACTATATGGAATGCATCAGTGATTGGATTGAGCACAACCCTTGCTCCGCAATATACGCATGCTCGTTGGCTCACAGCGCCTGAAATACTTTCAGCTTCGCACCGAATGCCATCGCTCATATTACAGCCTGAGGAATATTTTATTGAGTTTTCTCTCTCATGCAGTATTTCTATTGTCGCATTGTTCATACTATCCATCTCCCTGTAGCTAACAATATTGTTTATTACATAACCATTTCCATATCTTGATCAGAACAGTCCCTATCCTGTCTATCCATTAATGTGTTGGTAATCATTTCGGCCAATCTGATACCGCCCTTATACCCAACAATAGGTAGGTATGAGTGTACGTATCTGTCAATTATGGGGAAGCCCACCCTTACAAAAGGTATATCTTCGGCTTTTGCTATATATTTACCGTGGGTGCCTCCCATAAGTAAATCCACCGGATCATTTTTTAGCCATTGATGAAGTTCAAACAAATCGGCTGATGCTTTCGCAATGCAATCCTCAACCCCAAACTTCTCAAATAGCTGCTGAGCAAGGGTTTGAAAGCGTTCGCCTGGAGTACCAGTTACAAGATACTTTGGAATCATTCCTAGCTCAAGCACAAATGCAGCAATTCCAAGCACTGTGTCTGGGTCACCATATATGGCTACAGTTTTATTGTGAGTATAAGGATGAGTGTCCAACATTATGTCCAGCAGCTGACCTCTTTCTTCCTCAATCTCATATGGTACTTCGTTCTTACTAAAACGCGAAAGAGCCATTATGAAATTATCTGTTGCATCTACACCGATAGGCAATGGAAGCGTTTTATAATCTACTCCACATTGACGTTTAAGTACATTTGCTTGCTCTGCAGTTGCTATTTCACCTAGGGCATATGATAATTCACAGTTACCAAGGTCTATGATGTCGCTAATGAGTGTACCGCCCTTTGGATACATCTCATAGTTGCCTGTCATAGGGGCATCGAGAACACCGCTTGTATCGGGCAGCAATGTATATTTAGTACCTAGTAGCTCCGCAAGTCTCTTTAACTCGCGCATATCACCAGGATTGACAAAGCCAGGGAATATAGCAACTTTTCCGTTTTTTGTCTTTGTGTTTTTTGAGAGATACTTTATAAAACCACAAATCATATTTGAATATCCGGTGATATGAGAACCTACATAGCTTGGGGTATTGGTATGAACCATATACTTTCCTTCAGGAATGTCAATATCATTGATATAGGACCCCACGTCATCACCTATTGTTTCACTCAGACAAGTTGTATGTACTGCAATAATGTCTGGTTGGTATATCTCAAAAATATTTTTTGCTGCTGTTTTAAGATTTGAGCCCCCTCCAAAAACGGAAGCGCCCTCTGTAAATGAACTTGAGGAGGCAATAGCTGGCTCCTTGAAATGTCTAGTTAGATACATTCTGTGAAATGAACAGCACCCCTGTGAACCATGGCTGTGGGGCATGCACCTGTGTACCCCAAGTGCGGCATACATTGCGCCTACAGGCTGACAGGTCTTTGCAGGGTTTATTCTAAGTGCTGACCTTTCGGATACTTCTTTTGGCGTTAGATTAAGCATGTTTTTCACCTCCAAATTGCAATGTCCCTTCAAGAGTAGGGGCAGTTTTCCAAGGTGCCTTTACATATCCCCATGCAGGAGTATAGATTCCCATAATAATGTCTCTAGCAAAGTTTACGGCACCTTTGAAGCCAGCATATGGTCCACTGTAATCATAGGAATGTAGCTGCCTGGATAATACTCCATCTTTTTGAGCTATGTATTTATCCTTAATACCTGAAAAGAATATATCGGGTTTTAAAAGCTTAAGTAATTCTTCTGTCTCAAAATGATTTAAATCATCTACCACAAATGAACCGGGAGACATATCCTTCATCATTCCATCATATTGATTGAGAGGTATCTCTGACTTTAGTATTTCAAAACGCTCGGGAGTAAGAAATATCTTGTATTTATCAGGCACAGGCTCAACTGTAATAGACTCAATATTCTTGCTGTCAGCATCTTCTTTTATGTCAGGAATAATATCTCTTCCTTCATAATCATCTCTATGAGCAAATTCATAGCCTGCCAGTATAGTGCTTACTCCAAGATCATTTAGCAGCATCTGATAATGATGGGCTCTAGAACCTCCAACATATAGAGCGGCAGTTTTACCCTTGAGTTTTTCCCTGTAATGCTCCATGCTTTCTGAAATATCGTCAAGCTCTTCTGCAATGACCTCTTCAGTTCGTTCAATAAGCTCCTCGTCACCAAAGTATTTAGCCATATTTCTTAAAGATTTGATTGTACTCTGAACACCTATAAAATTAACTTTAATCCAGTTGGTACCATATTTGGTATTAAGCATTTCTGCAATATAGTTAATAGAACGGTGGCACTGAACTACATTTAAATCAGCAGTGTGGGCATTCTTTAATTCTTCAAAGCTGCCATCGCCTGTCATTACGGATATAATATTGTATCCAATTCTTTTGAGAATTCTTGAAATTTCCCAACCGTCACCGCCGATATTATACTCACCTAGAATGTTTATGGAATATTTTTGAGGAGCAATGTCTCCAGTGCCAATAATGTGCTTGATAAGTCCGTTGTTTGCAATGTGGTGTCCACCCGACTGGCTGACACCTTTATATCCCTCACAACTAAAAGCCAAAACCTTTTTTCCGTACAGTCTTTCTGATTCTGTAGCAATAGCGTGTATATCGTCACCTATAAGTCCTACCGGGCAGGTGGAACAAATCATTATGCACTTAGGATCAAATATTTCAACTACTTCCTTAATGGCCTGTCTGAGCTTTTTTTCGCCACCAAATACTACATCGGATTCCTGCATATCAGTAGAGAAACAGTATTCAAGAAAACTAACACCCTTTTCATCACTTACTGCCTTGTGCCTTCTAGTACCCCAAGTATAAAATGCGCAACCAATAGGCCCATGTGTTATAACTGCAACGTCTTTTAGAGGGGAGAGAACAACACCCTTACAGCCTGCATAACAACAGCCTCTGTGTGTCATTATTCCAGGAATTGCCCTTGTATTTGCAGATATGGGAGCAGGGTTCTCAGTTATCTCCACGATATGCTCTTTTCTATTTTTATAAACCTTCGCACTATATTTATTTAGAATGGTTTCTTTTATTTGCATCTAATTCACCTCCTATTTGCCGATTATTCTTCTGTCATCTGACCGTCCCTAACTCTATAGGTTTCAAAAATTGGTAACACAAAAATCTTTCCGTCACCGGGGTTGCCTGTAATATTGGTATCCATGATAGTCTTTACTACTTTCCAGACATCTTCATCCTTAACTACAAGGGTGAATGCCCTTTTGGGTATCAGCCTGCCAGCCTCTGTCATATGCTCTCCAGCAGGAGATGTGGGCAATTCGCCGGTATCAAGGACATACTGCAGGACATTTGCATCTACACTTTTTTTGCCTCTACCAAGTACCTTACGACAGGTAAATGCAGGGAAGCCATTGCTTGCTAATGCTTCTTTAGTCTGGTTTACTCTATTGAGTCTGACAATTGCCAAAACCTCTTTCATAGCTACACCTCCTAAAGTCCCTTCTTTGCAGTACTGATGGTATATGCTTCTTCTACCGGGGAAACGAATATTCTTCCATCACCGAAGTTTCCGTTTTCACCTGTCCTGGCAGTTCTCATAATTATCTTGACTACATCATCTTTGTCTTCGTCATTTACGATCAAGATTAACATTTCTTTTGGAATCTCGTCGTAGTATACCTCTCCAACCTTTACACCCTTTTGTTTGCCACGCCCGTAAACATCCATCTTTGTCACTGCTGGGAAACCCGCGGATAGCAATTCTGATAGAACTGCGCCTACTTTCTGAGGTCTGATTATTGCTCTGATCATTACCATAAAATTCACTCCTTTCAATATGAAAAAATTAAATATCAAGGATTCCGTGTTCCATTAGTATTTCTTCAAGCCTATCCTGTTTCATAGGCTTTGGAACCACAAACATATCATTTCCGTCAATAGCTCTAGCAAGCTGTCTGTATTCATTTGCCTGAGTTGCACTAGCATCGAAGTCAATAACGGTTTTCTTGTTTATCTCCGCTCTCTGAACCATATTGTCTCTTGGTACAAAGTGGATCATCTGGCTTCCAAGTTCCTTAGCAAATGCTTCTACCAATTCCTTTTCACCGTCAACTTTTCTGGAATTACAGATAATTCCGCCTAGTCTAACCCCACCTGTACTTGCATACTTCTGTATACCTTTTGCAATGTTATTTGCGGCATATAATGCCATCATTTCGCCACTTGCAACAATATAGATTTCCTGTGCCTTTCCTTCTCGGATTGGCATTGCAAAACCACCGCATACAACGTCACCAAGTACATCATAGAAAACATAATCGAGTTCCTTTTCGTAGGCTCCTAGACGTTCCAACAAACCAATCGATGTGATAATTCCTCTTCCTGCACAGCCTACACCTGGCTCGGGACCGCCTGATTCAACACATTTGATACCTGCGAAGCCCTTTTTCATAACCAAATCCAATTCAATGTCTTCACCCTCTTCTCTTAGAGTGTCTAATACTGTTTGTTGTGCAAGGCCACCTAATAATAATCTTGTTGAATCTGCTTTTGGGTCACAGCCTACTACCATTATTTTTTTCCCCATTTCACCTAA
This sequence comes from Bacillota bacterium, assembly GCA_023439045.1. Taxonomy (GTDB): domain Bacteria; phylum Bacillota; class Clostridia; order Acetivibrionales; family DSM-1351; genus Ruminiclostridium. Next base: position 240,880 of record JAEXOY010000015.1, read on the forward strand.
GCCTGCTGTTAGGTTTTGTGTTGTAGTAGATTTGCCTATACCGCCCTTACCATAAATCGCTACCTGTCTCATAAATCCACATCCTTTCTTAAAAAAGATAAACAAAAAAAGAGCCATAAAGAAATTTCACGCCTAAGTGAAGATTTATTTACGACTCCCTCGTCTACTTTTTGAATTGTGTTTAATTTGTATTATGAATATTATTATAAAGGTAAATCATGGTATCAACAATGAACTTAATTGTATATTAATAGTATAAAAATTGCCTAGAATTTGGATAAATTGCACAATTTCCTTATTAAAACTTCTTGAATGCGAAAAATACGGCCCCAAGAATACATACAAAAGATAGTAGGTAATTGAGCTTGAAGCTTTCTTTCAAATAAAATACTGAAAAGAAGCCAAAAACAATAAGGGTAATAGCTTCTTGAATTATTTTGAGTTGGGCGGTATCAAAATTCTTTGAAGCAATTCTGTTTGCAGGTATCATAAAACAATATTCAAAGAATGCAATACCCCAGCTAATTAGGATAATGATGGGGAGAGAGGTTGAAGTGTCCTTAAAACGAAGATTTCCATACCAGGCAAAAGTCATAAATATGTTTGAAATTACCAGCAACATAAACGGCCAAAATTTGATTATAGATGACATATGTACTATCCTTCCAATATTAAATAGATTATTATGTGTGTTCCAAAGTATATAATAGTAGCAAATATTACATAAATCAATATATTTTGACACTTAGTTAAAACTATTTTTTATAGGTATTAAATTTAGCACAACAATTGATATTGCAAGACTAACTCAAATTATTACCTGATACTAATATCTAGTTTGAATTATTTAAAAAAATAGTATATAATAATTCTGTAATTGCATACATTTGTTTACTAATATTATGTTTGCACACCGTCAAATCAGAAAAGCAATAAAGAAGGGAATGAGTATTTATGGTAGTCAAGCCAAAGTTCCGTGGATTTATATGTACTACATCACATCCTATTGGTTGTGAATATAACGTAAAAAGGCAGATTGAATATGTAAAAAAGCAGGGTAAATTAGAAGGGCCAAAAAAGGTATTAGTGATAGGAGCTTCAACAGGCTATGGCTTAGCATCAAGAATTGCGGCTGCCTTTGGAGGTGGGGCTGCAACTATTGGTGTCTTTTATGAAAGGGCAGCAAGCGGGAACAAAACAGCATCAGCGGGTTGGTATAACTCTGCTGCTTTTGAGAAGTTCGCTTTGAAAGAGGGTCTTTACGCAAAAAGTATTAACGGAGATGCTTTTTCCAATGAAATCAAACAGCAGACCATAGAACTGATAAAAAAGGATTTAGGTACAGTTGACCTAGTTATATATAGTTTGGCTTCACCTAGAAGAACCCACCCTGTTACTGGTGAAACCTTTAACTCTGTTCTAAAACCTATTGGCAGTGCATATACCTCAAAAACTGTTGACTTTCATACTAGGGAAGTAACAGATATTACTATAGAACCAGCAAATGATGAGGATATCAGGCAAACAGTTGCTGTGATGGGTGGAGAGGATTGGCAGATGTGGATGGAAGCCCTGAAGCAGGAAAATGTGCTTTCAGAAGGGGCAATCACTTTGGCTTATACCTATGTAGGTCCTAAACTTACACATGCTGTATATAGAGAAGGTACTATAGGAAGGGCAAAGGACCATCTAGAAGAAACGGCAGCAGTTATTACCGATAAGCTTAAGGCTATTGATGGCAAGGCTTACGTTTCTATAAATAAGGCAGTTGTGACTCAGGCAAGCGCTGCTATTCCGGTTATATCATTGTATGTAAGTCTCCTGTTTAAGGTTATGAAGGAGAACGGTACACACGAGGGCTGTATAGAGCAGATGTATCGTATGTTTAAAGACAGGGTATATGGAAATGACAATAAGCTGGACCAAAAGGGAAGAATTTGCATGGACGACTTGGAAATGCAAAGCGATAATCAAAGCTTTGTTTCAGATAATTGGGATATAGTTACAACACAGAATGTGTCTGATATCAGTGATGTTGATGGATATAGAGCTGAGTTCTTCCATTTATTTGGATTTGAGTTTGATGAGATAGATTATGACTCTGATGTAGAGATTGATATAAAGATTCCTAGTATAGAATAATGCTATATTGCAGCTTTTTGTATTCAGCTACCCTAAAGTCCCTTTCTAAGGCTGCTAGGAGTAGTGCCAGTAAAATGCCTAAATATTTTGTTGAAGTTGGCAAGATTATTGAAACCACAATCAAGAGCAATCTCGGAAATACAACTGTCCTCGGATTTCAATAGCTGAATAGCCTTTGATACTCTCATTTTATTTAGGTATTCTATTGGCGAGAAACCAGTGCACTGCTTAAAGAATGCAGAGAAATAGTTGGGGGACATATATACTAATTCCGCCAAGGTACTGAGCTCGATTCTCTCATTAAAATGCTGATTTATGTACTCAAATACTTTTTCTAGCTTTTCAAGCTTTCGGCTTTTACTCCTTAAATTTTCACTAGGTTTACTTTCATCCTGATAATGCCTTATTAGATAAGTAATAATGTGCAATAGTTTTGCCTTAATCATAAGCTTATAGCCCGTTGGTTGATCTACGTATTCTTTCTCAATTTCAGTCAGCAATCTGAATAGCTCCTTTCCTATTTCACTTTTACTATCAATCTTGTTATTAAAATTGGAGCTTCTTTCGAAAAACGGTTGCAGATATTGATAATCAAGCTGGCTTTCTGACGACCAAACAAGTGAAGGCTCAAACATTAGCACTGGCATAACCATATTTTGCGGTGGGAGAACCTCCATGTAATGTGGCTCGATATTGTTTATCACAACAATATCTCCCTCGTTCATTTCATATGCTCTGTTTTCGACATAATAAATCCCCTTGCCCTGCTTTACAAAGGCAATCTCAAGGTAGTTATGCCAATGAAATGTATTATTCATGCAATAATATGGCTCCATATCAGTAAATTTGATTCTGAATGGAAAGTCTACAGGAAAGGTTTTGGGCTTGTATACCTTTGAGGTTGCCATTGTGATTCCTCCCGGGAAAGTACCTAAATAATACTTTAATTGTATCATAAGTAAAATCGTAAAATAACATTATATTTTAATAAAATAATCAGAGAATTTGCAAATGGTTAGCTCTATAATAATTATTATAGAGCTAATTACGTATTGATAATTATCAGTAAAAAAGTATTATTATTTTCTGCAAGTATAATAATATTGTTTAAAAGGAGAGTACCATGCTAAACGCTGCTTATGAAGCTGCTTATGAAATAGAAAGGTTGCTGCAATTTGGTCAAAAACACAACTTAATTGGTGATTTAGATAAGATTATTGCAAGAAACGGTATGCTGGATTTGCTTGCAATAAAAGATCCTTATATTGGAGAAATTCCAGATGAGAATATGGAGTATCCTACTGAAATAATATCTAAAATAACTGATTATGCTGGTGAAAAAGGCATTTTTGATAAAGATATATATGTGATGAGAGAATTGTTTGATACAAAGCTTATGGGATTAATGATGCCCAGACAATCAGAGGTCGTCAGCCAGTTTGAATATCTAGTGTCACATGATTCAGTGAAAGCGGCAACAGACTATTTTTATCATTTATGTACTGCCTCAAATTACATAAGGACAGCACAAATAGCAAAGAACATAAAATGGGATACTGCTTCAAAGTATGGGACACTAGAGATTACTATCAATCTTACAAAGCCTGAAAAACACCCCAAAACTATAGCTATGGAAAGGCTGCAGCCACAGAGTAATTATCCAAAATGCTTGCTGTGCTTAGAAAACATTGGTTACGCTGGAAGGGTTAACTTTCCAGCAAGACAGACACATAGAGTTGTTCCTGTTACACTATGCGATGAAAATTGGTTCTTGCAGTATTCTCCGTATGTTTATTATAACGAGCATTGCATCGTTTTTAGTGAAATGCATGTACCCATGGCTATCAACAAAAAAACCTTTGAATACTTGCTGAGCTTCGTAAGCCAATTTCCACACTATTTATGCGGTTCAAACGCAGATTTGCCCATTGTTGGAGGCTCAATATTAAGCCATAATCACTTTCAGGGTGGGAACTATCTATTTCCAATGCAAAAAGCACCGATAATACAGTCTTACAAAAGTGAACGTCTTATGACAGTCACCATTGGCATTGTCAAATGGCCTCTGTCGGTAATTCGTGCAGCAAGTAACGATATAGGGGAATTGTTAGAATTTTGCGATTTTGTTTTAAGTGAGTGGAGACAATACAGCGATTCTTCTGTCGATGTTTTAGCCTTCTCCGATGGAAATAATGGCCCGATACCCCACAATACAATAACACCTATAGCCCGAGTTAATGAACAGGGCTTATATGAAATGGACCTTGTTTTGAGAAACAATAGAACAAGTGAACAATACCCGGACGGAATTTTCCATCCCCATAAAGAAATTCATCATATAAAGAAAGAAAATATAGGACTTATTGAGGTAATGGGCCTTGCCATTTTACCGGGAAGGCTTAAGACAGAAATGGAACAGGTTCAAGATATTTTGTGCGGTACCAAAGGTATTGAGGAGATAGTATCGGAGGAGCATATGCTTTTCAAGCACAGAGAATGGATTGAAATGCTTACAGCAAAATACGGGACAGCAAACCAAAAAGATCAGTCAGACATTATTATTAAGTCAGAGATAGGTAAAAAGTTTGAGACCTGCTTGGAGCATACGGGGGTATTTAAGCAAAATGAAAGCGGGCTAAAGGCATTTGGCCGATTTATGGGGAAGCTTGGCTTCAAATAAAAAATATATATTATATCCTGAATAAAATCTGCCTAAATAAATAAACGATTAATATATAAGCGACTAAATATATAAACGACTAAATATATAAATAATTTACATTGGAGGGGATTAAAAATGGATTTTAGCTATGAGGAACTCAAAGTCAAATTTTGCGAAATATACGGTGGAACTACCGACAATCTCAGAGTATTTGCAGGACCAGGAAGGGTTAATCTAATAGGTGAACATATAGATTATTGTGGGGGATATGTTTTTCCAGCTGCATTAAGCTTGAAATCTACAGTAATTGCCAGAGTAAATGGTGACAATATGTTAAGACTTGCTGCTACCGATTTACCGGATAGAGTTGTCATTGCGATGGATAATCTTGAAAGTGCAAGAGAGCTTAGATGGGGAAATTATCAGGCGGGCATGGCACTTGAGCTTCTAAATAGAGGATATAACCTAGTTGGAGTAGATATGCTCTTCCATGATACAGTTCCGTTAGGTTCCGGGCTTTCTTCATCTGCTGCTATTGAAATGGCAACAGCAGTAGCTTTAGTAACATTAGGGAATGAGGCTCATGGTATTGACAAGCCCATTGACATGGTTGAAATGGCAGTAATAGGACAGTACACAGAAAATAATTTCTGTAACGTAAGCTGTGGAATAATGGATCAATTTGCTTCTGCGATGGGGAAAAAGGAACATGCCATATTGTTGGATTGTGCGACGTTGAAATACCAGTACCTGCCCCTTAAGCTTGAGGGCTATAAGATAGTGCTTGGTAATACAAAGAAAAAGAGGGCTTTGGGCGAATCAAAATATAATGAGAGAGTGATAGAATGTCAGCAGGGACTTAATATACTTAAACAGTATATGCCTGATAAAGAGAATCTTTGCAGCATTTCGATTGCAGAATTTGAGCAGTATAAGGATAAAATAGAGGATGAAATAGTAAGAAAAAGAGTTACTCATGTTATATATGAAAATGAGAGAGTGCTAGCAGCAGTGGAGGCTCTCAAGAGAAATGATATCAAAGAACTGGGTAGATTATTGGTTGAGGCCAATGATTCTATTCGTGACCTCTATGAGGTTACCGGAAGGGAACTGGATATTATGACAGCTGAGGCAATGAAGGTACCTGGTGTCATAGGTGCTAGAATGACGGGGGCAGGCTTTGGAGGCTGTACAGTCAATATTGTTCCGGAGGATAAGGTAGACCTCTTTATTGAACAGGTAGGTAAAAACTATAAAGAACAGACGGGTATTACACCTGCATTTTATGTAAGCGAAATTAGTGATGGAGCAAGAGAGATTTTGTAATACTTTTGTGCATAGGGAGGCGCTAAAATGGCAGTATTAGTAACAGGTGGAGCAGGATATATTGGAAGCCATACAGTGGCGGAATTACTTAGGCAGGGAGAGGAAGTCATAACCCTGGATAATCTTGAGAAGGGGCACAAGGAAGCAGTGCTCGGAGGAAAGTTTGTTCAGGCTGACCTGAGGAGTATTGAGCAGGTGAGAGAGGTATTTAGAGAAAATAATATTGAAGCGGTAATCCACTTTGCAGCATACATTGAGGTGGGTGAAAGTGTTGCTGACCCACTTAAGTATTACAACAATAACGTAATTTCTTCACTCAATCTTCTGACTGTAATGCAGGAAAACGATGTAAAAAAGATAGTGTTTTCTTCAACAGCAGCTACCTATGGAATACCAGATAGTATTCCTATAAAGGAGACTGATAATACAGCACCAATTAACCCATATGGAGAAACCAAGCTTGCTGTGGAGAAAATGCTCAAATGGGCAGATAATGCTTATGCAATTAAGCATGTGGTTCTGAGATACTTTAACGCATGTGGTGCACATATCAGTGGAGCAATAGGAGAGGCCCATTCACCTGAATCTCATCTTATTCCTATTATTCTACAGGTTGCACAGGGCAAAAGGGACGAAATCAAGCTGTTTGGTAGCGATTATGATACTTTTGATGGGACATGCGTTAGAGATTACGTCCATGTTTCGGATTTAGCTCAAGCCCATGTATTAGCCCTCAAACACCTAAGAAATGGTGCTCAAAGTGATGTTTTCAACCTTGGTAATGGTAAAGGCTTTTCAAATAGACAGGTTGTTGAGGTTGCTAGAGTTGTAACCGGAATGCCAATTAAGGCAGTTGATGCGCCAAGAAGACCTGGTGACCCTGCGGTATTGATAGCGTCCTCGGAAAAGGCTATGAAGGTTCTTGGGTGGAAGCCTGAATTTGCAGATTTAAATAAAATTGTTGAGACTGCATGGAATTGGCACAAAAATAATCCGAATGGGTACGAAATTTGAGGGAAGTCAAATATACACTCCTTAAAATTAAGATAAATAGGACTATAATCAATTTAAATAGTGATTCAAATCATAATTAAGATAAATAGTGGTTCTATTCAAGATAAATTGTGACTCTAAGATAAAAAATAGTGGCTGTAGCAATATACTCTGAGAATGGGGCATTTACCCCCATCTCATGGATATTTACTACAGCCACTTTTCACACTTGTTATTTGTGTATAAGTCATAATATATTAGATAAGCCAATAAAACGTTATAATATTACATAGTTTTCTTTATTTCATATTTTCCTTTAAGCTCAGCGATTTTTGCATCAAAAGCATCATGCTGCTTCTTTGTCATTAATTCAGAAGCAATTTTATCACGTACTTCATCAAATTCCTTGGTACCACTAGCCTTTTTATCTGTAACCTGTATCAAGTGATAACCAAATTGTGTCTTAACAGGTTCTGATAATACGCCCACATCAAGGCTGAATGCAGCTTGGTCAAATTCAGGCACCATCATACCCCTTGAGAAATATCCAAGATCGCCGCCTGCCTCGCCAGAAGGGCAGTTTGAATACTGCTTTGCAGCATCTTCAAAGCTTTGACCTTCTTCTATAGCACTCTTTATTTCAAATGCTTCAGCAAGTTCATTTACAAGTATATGGCTTGCTTTAATTTCACCACCTGAAACAAAGCTTTCTTTGTTTTCTTCATAGTAATCTTTTACCTCTTCTTTAGTAACAGTTACTGATTTTAGTAGTTCATTCAGCGCATACTGCTTTAGTATTCCAGACTTTACTCTCTCAACCTCTTCAAGGTAAGAAGGCTCTTTATCCAATCCATTTTCGACAGCATCTAAATAAATAAGCTCCTGTTGAATAACCTCATCTAGTAGTCTCTTTATTCCTTCAGGTGAGTTGAACTGTGCAGCCGTCTGAGGTGGAAGTGCCTTGATAAGCGCCTCTAAATCTGCCCTTGTGATATTTTGTGTTCCAACTGTAGCAAGAATCTCTGTATTTGTCATTGTGTTTTCTCCTATTATTTATTAAACCAACATATAATAGCATTATGAATAGCCAATACAATATAGCTGATTAGTTATTGTAAATCATAACAGATAATAGTATAGGTTGTCTAGATTTCATTAGCTGCCCTTGCTTTCTACTTTAAATATAAAAAAGCATTAATTATTGAAATTTTTTCTTTTACATAATATGATTATATTGAACTTAATTTTGTACGAAAGGGAGAATATATGGATAATAAGTTGCAAAAGAAATATGGTTTGTTTACTGCAATAGCAATGGTTATAGGAATTGTTATTGGCAGCGGTGTGTTTTTTAAGGCGGAAAAGGTACTAACTGCAACAGGCGGCAATCTCCCGCTTGGTATATTGGCATGGGTGATTGGTGGAATAATTATGATAGCTTGTGCTTACACCTTTGCTGTAATGGCCACAAAGTATGAGTATGTAAATGGGGTTGTTGATTATGCAGAGGCAGCTATGGGCAAAAAGTATGCATATTATGTCGGCTGGTTTATGGCCCTTATCTATTACCCAACATTAACCTCTGTGTTAGCTTGGGTATCTGCAAGGTATACATGTGTTCTGTTTGGATTCTCTATTACCGGTGGAGAGTGTATGACCATTGCATGCCTGTACTTAATAGCAAGCTTTACAATGAATGCATTATCTCCAGTAATTGCAGGTAAGTTTCAGGTTAGTACAACAGTTATCAAATTGATACCGCTGCTGTTGATGGCTATTGTTGGTACATTTGTTGGAATTAGATCAGGCATGATTATTGATAACTTTACAACAGTAGTTAAAGAAGTTGACACCTTCGGTGCTCTGTTTACAGCAGTAGTGGCAACGGCTTTTGCTTATGAGGGCTGGGTAATTGCTACAAGTATTAATGCTGAGCTTAAGGACGCAAAGAAAAACCTTCCGTTGGCGTTAGTTGGGGGAACCTTTGCGATAATGCTTATATATATTTTGTACTATGTTGGTTTAGCTGGTGCCGTAACAAATGAAACAATGATGGCAGGAGGAGAAGCTGGTGCAAAGCTCGCTTTTGAAAATATTTTTTCTAATGCGGGTGGAACCTTAATATTTGTTTTCGTAATAATATCCTGTCTTGGTACTTTAAATGGTCTAATGCTTGGGTGTACACGAGGAATATACTCACTTTCTGCTAGAAATGTTGGTCCTAAGCCAGAAATGTTCAACCAGGTTGACAAGGCAACAAATATGCCAACAAACTCATCAATATTTGGCCTATTATTATGTGCAGTATGGTTATTATTTTTCTATGGTGCAAATCTTACAAAATCATGGTTTGGCTTCTTCAGTTTTGACTCATCAGAATTGCCGATTGTGACAATATATGCAATGTATATTCCAGTATTTTTTATGTTGATGAAGAAAGAAAAGGATTTGAATACTTTTAAGAGATTTATTATGCCAGCAGTAGCAATTTTGGGGTGCTTATTTATGATACTCGCAGCTTGTGTTTCCCATAAAATGGCTGTTGTAGCATACTTAATAATATTTGCAGTGGTAATGGTAATTGGTGTATTTTATTCAAAACCAAAAAACATCTAGCATATCAAAAGATTAAGCTATCGTTAAATTACTCACAAACTATTGAAATCAATTTAAAAAAGAGATAAAATAACAGTTGGTTAAATAGATGGAAAAGTGGTGTTATATAGACGAGCTTTATTACCCTTTTTTCCAAAATTATAGACTAAACCATTTTATAAATAAATTTTAGATTTAGGAGCGTGAACTCATGGGCATGATGAACAAAAAGACAATCGAGGATATCGATGTTGCTGGTAAAAGAGTCATCGTTAGAGTTGACTTTAATGTACCATTGGATGCTGACAAAAACATTACAGATGACAAGAGAATAGTTGGAGCTCTTCCTACTATTAAATACCTTGTGGACAAGGGTGCTAAAACTATATTGGTATCTCACCTTGGAAGACCAAAGGAAGGTCCAGAGGAAAAGTACAGCATGAAGCCAACTGCTGTTAGACTTGGCGAATTGCTTGGTAAGGAAGTAATAATGGCTAAGGACGTTATCGGAGAAGATGCAAAAGCAAAGGCTGCTGCGCTCAAGGACGGCGAAGTTCTTATGCTTGAGAACGTTAGATTCCACAAAGAAGAAACAAAGAACGATCCAGAGTTTGCAAAGGAACTTGCAAGCATGGCGGAAATATTTGTAAATGACGCATTTGGTACTGCACATAGAGCACACGCATCAACAGCAGGACTTGCTGATTACTTACCAGCAGTTTGCGGGTACCTTATAAAGAAAGAAATTGAATTTATGGGCAAGGCGCTCGCTAACCCAGAAAGACCTTTCGTAGCAATCCTTGGTGGTGCCAAGGTATCCGACAAGATCGCAGTTATCGAAAACCTCATTGAAAAGGTAGATTCACTAATAATCGGTGGTGGAATGGCTTACACCTTCTTGAAGGCTAAGGGGTACCATATTGGAAATTCAATCTGTGAAGACGACAAGATTGAGCTTGCAAAGACACTTATGGACAAGGCTGAGGCTAAGGGTGTTAAGTTAATGCTCCCTATCGGAAGTATGGTTGCTCAGGAATTCAAGAATGATACTGAAATCAAGTATGTTCCTTCTGATGACATGCCAGACGGATGGATGGGTATGGATATCGGTTCATTAACTATAGAAAAGTTCTCAAAGGAAATTAGAAAGGCAAAGACAGTTATCTGGAACGGACCTATGGGAGTATTTGAATTCCCTAACTTCGCTACAGGAACAAAGGAAATTGCTAGAGCAGTTGCTGAGTCAGGCGCTCTTTCAATAGTTGGTGGTGGAGATTCAGCTGCTGCAGTTGAGCAACTCGGATACGCTGACAAGATTACTCATATATCAACTGGCGGTGGAGCTTCCCTTGAATACCTAGAAGGAAAGGTTCTCCCAGGTATAGCTTGTCTAATGGACAAGAACCCAAGAAAGACAATTGCAGCTGGAAACTGGAAGATGAACAAGACTGCAACAGAAGCTGTTGCTTTCATCAATGAACTCAAGCCAAAGGTTGCTGACGCTGAGAATGAAGTAGTTGTTGGTGTTCCATTTATTTGCTTACCTGCAGTTGTTGAAGCTTGCAAGGGTTCAAATATCAAGGTTGCTGCACAGAATATGCACTGGGAGGAAAAGGGTGCTTATACTGGTGAAGTTTCAGGCCCAATGCTCGCTGATCTTGGAGTTGACTATGTAATCATCGGTCACTCAGAGAGAAGAGAATATTTTGGTGAAACAAATGAAATGATCAATAAGAAGGCTCATGCAATATTCAAGTATGGCATGACTCCAATTATCTGCTGTGGTGAAACTCTCACTCAGAGAGAACAGGGCGTAACTGCTGATCATATCAGATATCAGATCAAGGTTGCTCTACTTGGCTTAAGCGATGAACAGGTTAAGAAGTCTGTTATAGCATATGAGCCAATCTGGGCTATCGGAACTGGTAAAACTGCTACAAACGAACAGGCAAATGAAGTTTGTACAATTATCAGAGAGCTTGTTCAAGAATTATATGGCGAAGAAGTGGCTCAACACGTTAGAATTCAGTACGGCGGTAGTGTAAATGCTGCAAATGCAGCAGATTTATTTGCAATGTCCGATATTGATGGAGGACTTGTTGGTGGAGCTAGCCTTAAGTCAGATGATTTTGCAGTAATTGCAAAAGCATAATTGTTGTAAGATATCAGGCATATAGAGCACATTTAGTGCAGTATATCAAGCACAATTATTATAATATATCAAGCTTACACGGATTATCGATTAATCTGACATATACAGATAATTAATTGATAATGCTGAATATTAATATAGTAGTTTATTCTGACCCTCCGGTTAGTTCTGGGGGGTCAATTTTTAAATAGTTTGCATTGTTTAAGGAGGTAAATGATGGAAAAGAAACTTGTTACATTAATGATTCTAGATGGCTATGGCAAAAATCCTAAGATAGAGGGAAATGCAATAGAGGCTGCAAATACTCCAAACCTTGACAGCTACATGGCTAACTATACAAATACTCTTATTCATACAAGTGGTATGGCAGTTGGTCTTCCTACAGGACAGATGGGTAACTCAGAGGTTGGACATACCAACATTGGAGCAGGTAGAATTGTGTATCAGGAGCTTACCCGTATAACAAAATCTATTGAAGATGGTGACTTCTTCAACAAAGAAGAGTTTTTGGCAGCGGTTGAGAACTGCAAAAAGCACGGAACAAAGCTTCACTTATTTGGTCTTTTGTCTGATGGGGGAGTTCATAGCCACAATTCACATCTATATGGACTTGTTGAAATGGCAAAGAAAAATGGATTAAAGGATGTATTTATTCATTGCTTCTATGATGGAAGAGATGTTCCACCAGATAGCTCTAAGGTATATACTGAGGAGCTAGAAGCTAAGCTGAAGGAAATTGGTGTTGGTAAAATAGCATCTGTTATGGGAAGATATTACTCAATGGATAGAGATAACCGTTGGGAAAGAGTTCAGCAGGCATATGATGCAATGGTACTTGGAAAGGGGCTTACAGCATGCTGTGCAGTTAAGGCTGTTGAAGAATCCTTTGCAAGGTCAGAATATGATGAATTTGTAAAGCCTACAGTTATTGTAGAGGATGGTAAGCCGGTAGCTACAATTGGTGCAAACGACTCAGTTATATTCTTCAACTTTAGACCAGATAGAGCAAGAGAAATAACCAGAACTTTTGTAGACCCTGACTTTAAGGGCTTTGAAAGAGGAAATGGCTTCTTCCCACTCTTTTTTGTATGTATGACACAATATGACAAGACTATGCCAAACGTAGTGGTTGCATTTAAGCCACAATCCTTAGAAAATACATTTGGTGAATATATCAGCAGAAAAGGTCTAAGACAGCTTAGAATAGCTGAGACAGAAAAGTATGCTCATGTAACCTTCTTCTTCAACGGTGGAGTTGAAACACAGTATGAGGGTGAAGACAGAGCACTTATTCCTTCACCGAAGGTTGCAACATATGATCTTAAGCCTGAAATGAGCGCATATGAAGTTGCTGAAGAGGCTGTTAAGAGAATCAACTCAAAGCAGTATGATGTAATAATACTCAACTTCGCAAACTGTGACATGGTTGGTCATACAGGCGTGTTTGATGCTGCAAAGGCTGCTGTTGAAGCAGTGGATGAATGTGCTGGTAAGGTTGTTGAAGCCGTTAAAGCACAAAATGGCGTTGTGTTAATCACTGCTGACCATGGTAATGCTGAGCAGATGATTGACTATGAAAATGGTGGAGCATTTACTGCACATACTACCTATGACGTTCCTTTGATAGGAATAGGCTTAGGCGACGCTAAGCTAAAGGGTGGCAAGCTAGCTGACCTTGCTCCTACAATGCTTGATATACTTGGTATTGAAAAGCCCGAGGAGATGAGCGGAGAAAGTCTTTTGGTTAAATAAAGCTAAGTAGAATATATATTTATTGTTTAAAATAGCCGTGGAAATGTTTATTAAAAGCATATCCACGGCTTAAAATTTATTTATCTTTTAAAAAATTATCTAAATCTTGTGTAGGGCGACTGAATTTGGGTAATATAAAAGTTAATGCATAATATTTTAGAATACTATGCATTGGAAATAAATTTACAATTGTTTTTTTTTATAATATTCTAGAGATGAATGCTGGTTAATAAGAAAGGAGATAATTATGAAGCAATATGTTGCTATTGAGAGTGTATTTGCACGCGAAATTATAGATTCCAGAGGGAATCCCACTGTTGAAGTAGAGGTAATTGCAGAAGGTGGCTATATTGGCCGAGCTTCTGTTCCATCAGGAGCTTCTACTGGAGCATTTGAGGCTATCGAGCTAAGAGATGGTGACAAGGATCGTTACCTTGGTAAAGGGGTTCAAAATGCGGTTAATAACGTAAATGATATTATTGCTCCTGAAGTTGAAGGCATGAATGTTTTTGACCAGGCAGCAATTGACACACTCATGATTGAACTAGATGGTACTCCAAATAAAGAAAAATTAGGTGCAAATGCCATACTGGGTGTTTCACTTGCAACTGCAAAGGCTGCAGCTGAAGCATTAGGACTTGGCTTGTATCAGTACATTGGTGGAGTTAATGCAAAAACTCTTCCTGTTCCAATGATGAACATTATTAATGGTGGAAAGCATGCTGACAACAGTGTTAATATACAGGAATTTATGATAATGCCAGTAGGTGCAAAGAGCTTTAGAGAAGCCCTTCGCATGTGTGCAGAGGTATTTCACAATTTGAAAAAGGTACTGTCATCTAAGGGGCTGAGTACTGCTGTAGGAGATGAGGGTGGTTTTGCACCAAATCTTGAAACAGATGAACAAGCAATACAGGTTATTCTTGAAGCTGTTCAAAAGGCTGGCTATAAGCCTGGAGACGATTTCAGAATTGCCATTGATGCCGCTGCAACAGAGATGTACCAAGAAGATGGAACCTACTTCTTCTGGAAAACCAATATCAGAAAGACTAGAGAAGAAATGGTTGACTATTGGGCTGACCTTGCAAACAAGTATCCTATTATTTCTCTTGAGGACGGCGTATCAGAAGAGGATTGGGAAGGTTGGAAGTTATTAACTGAAAAACTCGGCAAGAAGATTCAGCTTGTTGGGGACGACCTATTTGTTACTAATACAAAGAGACTATCAAAGGGTATTAATATGGGCGTTGCAAACTCAATTCTCATAAAGGTAAATCAGATAGGAACACTTACTGAAACACTAGATGCTATCCAGATGGCAAATAGAGCAGGATATACTGCTGTTACCTCACATCGTTCAGGTGAAACTGAGGATGCAACAATAGCGGATATAGCTGTGGCAACAAATTCTGGTCAGATTAAAACCGGTGCACCATCACGTACCGACAGAGTTGCGAAGTATAACCAACTTTTAAGAATAGAAGAGGAACTTGGTGAGATTGCAGAATACCCAGGACTTAAGGCGTGGTTTAATCTAGAACAATAAAAAAGCTTAAGCGGTTAATTGAGTTTAGGAATTATAGTATAGCAAGGGGCAGATTCTATCAGGATCTGTCCTTGTTTGCTTTATACAGAAAACTTTTAATTATCAAATAAATACCATAGCCTGTTATACTTCCGATGGTGTTTAATATCACATCATCAATATCAGTAAATCCGCTGCTTGTAATATACTGCATTATCTCAATAAACATAGATGTAATAAAACTAAAGCAGAGTATTCTTAAAAACAAACTCTTTCGTAATATAAAAGGAAGCAGTATTCCCATTGGGACAAATACACCTATGTTACCCATTATATTAATTACAATAGCTTTGGTTGTACCATTTAAGAGAATATCAATAATAGAAATAAAAGGTATAATACTCAAGTGCCTATGCACTTCGGTTCTTCCAAATATAGGACTACCAAGAGCAAGATAAAGCAATACCAATATATATGCTACAAAAATACCAGTAACAATAATTTGTCTTATTTTTGGCTTGGTTGATACCATCTTAAAGTCCCTCCTTGTGCTAGGTAAACAAACCAGTAGTTGGTGCTTGTAAGCCCTAATGTTAATGCTTTCGCATATAAAAACTACATTTAATGTTAATACCTATTTTATCATATAATTATTTTATGCTCAATATTAAACAATAAAAATTTATTGTTTATCAATAAAATTATATTGCTTTTTAATAAAATTATATTGCTTTTTAATAAATATGCTGCTATAATTTGGGTTGTAGTTTAGATAGAAACTATGTATTTGGTGAGTAACTTTGGTTATCTAGATGTTTATGGTATCTTTGGTTTCTAGGGTATTTATCTTCGGTATCTATGGTATCTAAGAGTATCTAAGAGTATCTATGGTATCTATATGTATCTGTGATATCTATGAGTATCTATGATATCTATAAATATCTATGATATCTATAAGTATCTTTGAGTAACTAATAGTATTTATGAACAACAATTAATAAACTATGAATTTTATGAAAATGTATATGGAGGTTAATTTATGTGGAACAAATCCAAATCTATTTTACTGTCATTTATTTTGGTTAGAGTGCTATTTTTGTTAGCGGTGGCATCTATATTTACACTTCCGTGGCTTGTTGACTCTTATATCAACTTCTCTGGAAAAGCTACAAGTGTTTCGACGCCATTGCTGTTAACACTCTATTCATGCTTGGTACCAGCTTTTGGGGTGCTTATATGCCTTGACAGGATACTATTAAATATAAGAAAAGAGTTGGTTTTTGTAGCACAGAATGTACAGTACCTTAGAATACTCTCTTGGTGCTGCTTCGTTGTTTCACTTATTTGTTTGTTATCTGGATATTATTATGTACTTTTTCTACTAATCGGTTTTGCGGCTGCTTTTTTTGCACTTATATTGAGGGTTCTCAAAAATGTATTTGCGCAAGCTGTTGAGTTGAAAGAAGAAAGTGATTTCACGGTTTAATACAGGAGGATTACTATATGCCTATAATAGTTAATTTGGACGTTATAATGGCGAAACGCAAAATTTCATCAAATGAGTTGGCTGAGAAGATAGGAATAACTCAGGCCAATCTGTCTATTCTCAAAACCAATAAGGCTAAGGCCATCCGATTTTCCACACTAGAAAAGATTTGTGAGGTATTAGAATGCCAGCCTAGTGATATCCTGGAATATGTGAAATAAAATAAGGTTATCTATAATAGCTTTATATAGCTAGTTATATAAAAAAATAGGGTTTAAGGAGTGTGATTTTATGTCTAGCATTGAAAATAATGAACTTCCATACCATCCAGAACCGATGGGGGGCATTAATAGCTTGACCAATAAGACATTTACTAAAGTACAGGTGGTATTTGCAGCAATTTCTATTTTACTGGGCTTTCTTTGTATAAAGTTTGTGTTGGCAGGCGGGCTTGGTATTGCTACAAGCATTTTCTTTGTAATGAGTCTAGCCAGCAGCATAATATTCTTCAGGTACCATAATATTAAAATATCCAGTATAGACGTGTTCTATATAATAATATTGCTAGCATTTTCATGTAGCTTTACAATTTATCCAAATACTTTAATAAAAGGCCTTTCATTGATTTTCATTTTCATAGTTTCAATGGGCTGGTATTTTATTATATGTGAACGAAGCCACAAGAATTTTTATACTGGCAATATGCTTTTTGATGCTATAAAGGCAATAATTATAATGCCGCTATCTTCAATGGGGGAATGTGGTTCGGCCCTTAACAGTGCTGGTAAAAAGTACTCTGCAGGAAAAAATCTGCTTTATGTCATTACAGGGCTCATCATAGCAGTACCTACTACAGTGACAATTGCATATTTACTAATGCAGGCAGACGACGCATTTAATAATATGTTTTCATACCTATTTAGCAATGCTTTTTCAAACATAGTAATATTTTTAGTTCAGGTTGCCGTAGGCATTCCTTTTGGATTCTATATTTATGGAACATGGATGTCCTACGCAAAGGGCACTAATTCAGAGCTATTAACCCAATCAAGAGCTGATAATATCGTCACAAAGCTTAGATTTGCACCTAATATTGTAATTTGTACAATAACTATTCCAATCTGCTCACTATATACAATGTTTTTTGCTTCGCAGTCAGCATACTATTTTTCAGCCTTTAGCAATATCTTACCGCAGAGCTTGACATATGCTGAGTATGCACGCAAAGGATTTTTTGAATTATGCGCGGTAGTAGTGATTAATATAGCAATTATATTTGCAATCTCCGTGTTTACAAAGAGAACAAGTGAAAAGCCACCCAGACTTCTAAAAATATTTACTGTTATTCTCTCAACCTTTACGCTTCTGCTTATTGCAACAGCTGTGAGCAAAATGCTGATGTATATTGACAACTATGGTCTCTCACTTTTGAGGGTTTACACAACTTGGTTTATGCTACTTACTGGCCTAATCTTTATCTTACTTATTTTAAAGCAGTTTATTCCCTCTATGAAAATAATGAGAAGTAGTGTTGCTGTATTTGTTTTAATGTTTGGTCTACTTACATTCAGTGACGTTGATGCTCAGATTGCAAAGTACAATGTTGATTGTTATAACAGTGGGAAATTTGAGACTGTAGATGTTAATATGATGTATAATTTATCAGATTCTGCTGTAAAGTATATTATACCTTTGGCACAGTCAAAGGACCAATCAATTGCTAGCTCTGCTCGGGAGTATCTGGACAATAAAATTAACTATTTTAATAGCCAAAAGTTTGATTGGAGAAGCTTTAATTTGACTTCACACCAAGCCAAGAAGCTTGTTGAAGCATACCAAGCCACACGGTAATAGAATATGTGGAGTTTACGATACTTTCAAAATTAATTGCCAAGCTACAAGTTGCTTAAATATTATACCAAGCTCCATGTTGGATTACGCCGTGCTGCCAGTAACAGTAATAAAAGATATATACATATTTGTACCAAGCTCCATGTTGGGTTACGCTGTGCTGCTAGTAACAGAAGTAAAAGATATACATATTTATATTAAGCTCCATGTTGGATTGCGCTGTGCTACTAGTAACAGAAGTAAAAGATATACATATTTATATTAAGCTCCATGTTGGATTGCGCTGTGCTGTAAGCTTATATAATTAACCCATAAAATCAGTTATTAAAATCAAAACAATGGCTTGTTTTTTTGGAATATGTATGTTAGAATGTTACTTGTCTATTTTAGGAGGTGTTATCGTGGAAGTTGCAAAGTGGATCGTTAACATATTACACATTATTTTCGCATTGTCCATAATTGTCATAGTATTGCTTCAGTCTGGTAAGCAGGCAGGACTATCTGGCTCAATTGCTGGAGGTGCTGAAACATTCTTTGGAAAGAATAAGGGACGTACAATTGATGCATTGTTGGGAAAATACACATCAATTGCTGCAATAGCATTCCTTATTACTTCAATAGCTCTATACTTATTGATAGAGTACACAATGTAATAAATATAAAGTAAACCCGAGTGTTACGTGCACTTGGGTTTTTTTATAACTTATTTATGGTATAATTTATACATAATCTAGTTTCATGTGGAGGTTGACAAGATGAATAGAAATGACGCTATGGAGGAATTACAGATAAGACTAAAAAGTCCAAACCTGCTTAAGCACTCTTATGCAGTAGAAGCAATAATGATAGCTCTAGCAGAAAAACTAGGAGGAAACAAGGAATTATGGGGACTTGCAGGACTTTTACACGATATTGATTATGAGAAAACCGCTCAGACTCCTGAATTACATAGTAAGGTTGGTGCAGACATTCTTGATACTCTTGGAATAGATGAATCAGTAGTATATGCGGTTAGAGCACACAATGCAATGCATGGTATACCCAGAAATAGAAAAATAGACAAAGCACTATATGCAGCTGATCCAGTATCAGGACTGATTACTGCATGTGCGCTTATTTTACCATCCAAAAAATTATCCGATGTATCAGCTGAATTTGTATTAAAGAAAATGGACGAGAAATCCTTTGCAAAGGGAGCTAATCGTGAACAAATAAGGTCATGTGGAGAACTTGAACTAAACTTAGAGGACTTTATAAAGATATCACTTACTGCCATGCAATCAGTATCAGATGTTTTAGGCTTATAGTACATATACATGTTTTTCTTGCAACCTGTACAAAATACAGCTATATATGGAAAATCTTATGTTTTATTATTATTGGTGAAAGGTTGGCTGATTTTATGTCTGAACTTGAAATAAGAAAAAATAAAATTGTAGGCTTTATGAGTGAACAAACTTATAAACCTATGGTGATAAAGGAGCTTGCACTCATTCTGGAGGTTCCTAAGGATGATATGCCACTTTTTACACAGATACTTTCTGAACTAGAACAGGAAGGCAGAATATTCAAAACTAATAGTGGGAGATATAGTGTGCCTTCTAGAATGAACTTGGTAAGAGGACGTATTCAGGGTAATGAAAGAGGCTTTGCCTTTGTAATTCCTGATGACGAGATGCTGGACGATGTATTTATACCTGCAGACAGCCTTGATGGTGCAATGCACAATGATATTGTACTTGCACGAGTGAATAGAAAAAGCACCTCCGATAGAAGGATGGAAGGTGAGATTGTAAAAATAGTCAAACGCTCCAATACAACTATTGTTGGAACCTTTGAAAAAAGTCAGAACTTTGGATTCGTGGTTCCTGACAATAAGAGGATATCAGGAGATATATTTATTTCAAAAAGTGAATTCAATGGTGCCAAAAAAGGGCAAAAGGTTGTTGTCGAAATTATTAAATACCCTGAACAGAGAAGAAACGCAGAAGGCAGGGTTGTTGAAATAATTGGGGACAAGGACGAAGCTGGGACAGATATTCTATCCATAATCCGCACATACAATTTAGCAGAGGAATTTCCAGAAGCAGTTATAAAGCAAGCTGATGAGGTTAGTGATGTTGTTACAGAGGAGATGGCCAAAGGCAGAAGAGACTTGAGAGGCTTGCGCATGGTCACAATAGATGGAGAGGATGCAAAGGATCTCGATGACGCGGTTTCTGTTGAAATGCTTGAAAATGGCAATTATAGGCTGGGAGTACACATTGCAGATGTAACCAATTATGTTACAGAAAATTCTCCTCTTGATTTAGAAGCCTTAAACAGAGGCACTAGCGTATATCTGGTGGATAGAGTAATTCCTATGCTGCCGAGAAAGCTTTCAAATGGGATATGCAGTTTAAATCCTCAAGTTGATAGACTTAGTTTCTCAGTATTTATGGATATTGATTCAAATGGGCGCGTAGTGAACCATGACATATGTGAAAGCGTTATAAATATAGACGAAAGAATGACATATACAAACGTATATAAAATATTAGAAGAGGACGATAAGGAGCTCAAGGAACGCTATAAGCATGTTGTTCCTGACTTCTACAAAATGAAGGAGCTTGCATTAATTCTCAGAAACAAGAGATTTCAGCGTGGGGCAATTGACTTCGATTTTGATGAATGCAAGATTATCCTCGATGAAAAGGGCAAACCTGTTGAGGTCAAAAAGTATGAAATAACCATTGCTAACAAAATAATTGAGGAGTTTATGCTCGTATGCAATGAAACTGTTGCAGAGCACTTCTTTTGGACAGGTACTCCTTTTGTTTATAGAGTACACGAAGACCCTGATGAAGAAAAAATCAGAAATCTCAATGAGTTTTTATTTGGTCTTGGATACAGCATAAAGGGTATCAATAAGATTCATCCTAGGGCATTACAAGACCTTTTGGAAAAGATTAAAGGTACAAATCATGAGAGAATAATTAGCACAGTAATGCTTAGATCTCTGCAAAAGGCCAGATATAGTGATGAAAGCCTTGGCCACTTTGGTCTTGCAGCTAAGTATTACTGCCACTTTACTTCACCAATAAGGAGATATCCTGACCTCATTATCCATAGAATAATGAAGCAATATTTAAAGGGTGAATTAAACCAGCAAAAGCTTAAATTATTGGCAAATTCATTAAATGAAATAGCAAAACAGTGCTCTGAAAGAGAGCGAGCAGCTGATGAAGCAGAGCGTGAAACAGAGGACCTCAAAAAAGTTGAGTATATGAAGCAGCATGAGGGAGAAGTATTTGATGGTATAATATCAAACATTACAAACTTTGGTATGTTTATAGAGCTTGAAAATACTATAGAAGGTCTTGTTCGTGTGAGCAGCATGGATGATGACTATTACAACTATGACGACAGACGTTTTTGCATGATAGGAGAGCATACCCGAAAGGTGTATCGTATAGGAGATAGTGTCAGGGTTTTACTTGCAAAAGCAGACATTGCTGCTAGAAAGATTGAATTTGTTCTGTTCGAAGAGGAAGAAGATTTACTAGATAATATAGATGAAGATGCCGAGGATAACTTTTACTTCGGAGGGGGCTATAAAAAGGCAGTAAAGCCTCTAAAGGGCAAAACTGCAAAAGGTAAAGTACAATCAGATAAGTCAGCCGTAGCACCTTCAAAAAGAGGAAAAAAGCCAGCTAAAAAAGGCAAGGTTATTGACAAGAAGGTACTAGACAAGATTACTGGCAGAAAGAAGAAAAAGAGGAAGGGATAAAGTAATATGGGGGCAAAGTATCTTGTGAGTGCATGCCTTGCAGGTGTTAATTGTAAATATAATGGTGCAAATAACCTTGATAATTTTATAGTAGAATTAGTTAAAAATGGTGATTGTGTATTGATATGTCCTGAACAGCTTGGAGGTTGTACTACGCCGAGAATACCGTGTGAAATATCTTCAGGAACTGGAGAGGACGTATTAGATGGGAGATGTAAAGTAATATCAAAAGACGGGGTTGATGTCACAAATGCCTTAATCAAGGGAGCGGAGGAGACACTAAAAATTGCTCAATTATACAATATTGATACTGCAATATTAAAGGCCAGAAGCCCATCGTGTGGCTGTGGGAGCATTTATGACGGGAGCTTTAAAGGGCAGTGTATTAGTGGCGATGGGGTTACTACCTCTCTATTAAAAAGACATGGTATAAAAGTTATGACAGAAGAACAAATGTGTGATAAAACTAGAATGATAAAACCAAAATGATAGATAAAACCAAAATTAATAAATAAAATTAGTAAAACAATCAAAAAGGACTATAACGAAACCGTTACAGTCCTTTTTAGTAGAATCTTTGAATTAAACTACAAAACGCTTAATTTCTTCACAGAAATTTCCGCAATCATCTGACTGAACTTCAACCTTAATTGGCTTAGCAAGATCTAGGCTGAAGATTCCCATAATTGACTTTGCATCAACAACATAACGTCCAGATGATAAGTCTACATCAAACTCGTATCTGTTTACAGTGTTAACAAAATCCTTTACATCATTAATAGATTTTAATGCAATTTCGAATGATTTCATATTTTTCACCCTCCTTATTAAAGGTAATAATTTCTAAATGCTTTTCTATAATAAAATATTAAATGTTTTTATTTGATTAGTCAATCATGCATATTTTACAAACTTAGTACTATGTTTTCATTTAATTATATTATATGTACCCCTAATTGGAGGGTTAAACCACAAAATGATATAATATGCGTTAAGAAGAGTTTGATCACTGCAAAAGGTAAATAAAGACTCTTCTCGCTATTAAAACTCATAAAATTGTGGTAAAATAACGGTGCGATTTTATTTAGCAATGAGAGGGAATAGATATTAATATGGAAAACATTCGTGATAAAAATATAGATAATAACATTGATGAGATAAATGGTGATGAGCAGAGGCAAAAAAAGACAGTTGGTTTTATGACGCTTGGCTGCAAGGTAAATCAGTACGAATCGGAGGCTGTTTCCACTATATTTGAAGATAGTGGGTACAGCATTGTTGACTTCGATGAGGTGGCAGATGTATATGTTATTAATACCTGTACAGTTACAAATTTAAGTGACAGAAAGTCAAGACAGGCAATAAGAAAGGCTAAAAAGCAAAATGCGGATTCTATAATAGTTGTTATGGGCTGCTACGCTCAGACCTCATCAGGTGAAGTAGCTGAAATTGATGGTGTTAACCTGGTGATCGGAACTAAGGACAGAAACAGAATTATTGAGTTTATATCTAGAATAGAGGCTGGAGAATGCAGGATAAATGCTGTAGATAATATAATGACCACAAGCATCTTTGAGGACCTAAAGCTCAATACTTATAAAGAGAGAACCAGGGCTTATATAAAGATACAGGAAGGTTGCAGTCAGTTTTGTTCATACTGTATAATACCTTATGCGAGAGGGCCTGTAAGAAGCAGAAAGCCAGAGGATATTCTAGAAGAGGTCAAAACACTAGCAAATAACGGATTTCTTGAGATTGTACTTACTGGTATACACATTGCATCCTATGGGAGAGATTTGAAAACAATTGATTTACTTGGGCTTATAAAACAAATTCATCAAGTTGAAGGAATTAAAAGGATAAGACTTGGATCAGTTGAACCTAGAACAATATCCGAGCAATTTGTTGAGGCTGCCAAGCAACTACCAAAGCTCTGTCCGCACTATCATCTATCGCTGCAGAGTGGATGCGATGAAACCTTGAAGGCCATGAATAGAAAGTATACCTCTGAGGATTATATGAAGTGTGTAAATCTTCTTAAGGACAATATCAAAGATGTTTCATTAACCACTGACCTGATGGTGGGTTTCCCAGGGGAAACAGATGAGAACTTTGAGCAGTCTTTGAGCTTTGCTAAAAGAGTAGCATTTCTGAAGATTCATGTATTCAAGTATTCTCCTAGAAAAGGAACACCGGCCGCTACTATGCAAAATCAAATTCCTCCATCTGTCAAGGATGAGAGAAGTGAAAGAATGCTAAAGCTATCCGATTCGCTTGAAAAGCAGTATATGTCTCAGTATTTAGGGAAAACAGTAGAGGTTATCTTTGAACAGCAGGTTAATGGTCAAAAGGACTTATATGAAGGGTTAACAGCAAATTACATGAGAGTAGTAGCAATGTGCAAAGAGGACATAAAGGGTAAGATGTTAAATGTAAATATAAAGAGCCTGGAGGGGACACATTTTCTGGGCAATATTCTTTAATTAGCTTTAAAAAAGGTTGCATTATGTACCATGATGTATTAGTATTAAGATATATAAATCTGGCAGTTTTATTAGGGAGTGATATATATGGGCTTAAATGAAACAATGATGTTTAACGTTGATAAGGACAATAAAAATGAGGCAAATGAGATTTTGGTTACTGTATATCAGGCCTTGAAGGAAAAGGGTTATAATCCTATTAATCAGATGGTTGGTTATATTCTCTCAGGAGATCCTACCTACATTACTAATTATAAAAATGCCAGAAGCATTATTAGAAGGCTTGAGAGAGATGAATTATTAGAGGAAGTACTTAAATACTATCTTCAAAACAATGTTAAATAGTTAGTTGGATAAGGCACTCTTTAATGAGTGCCTTTAATTTATCATAAATTATAGGTGGTAATATTCATGGAATTAGTTAGATTAGGAAAGGAAGGACCTTTAGTATCAAGGATGTGTTTTGGAGGGCTAATTATTGGCCCTCTGCAATCAAATCTTTCACACCAAAGGGGTGGTGAGATTATTGCATATGCAATGCAGAAGGGTATTAATTTCGTAGATACTGCCGAATTATACGGGACATATCCCCATATTAGAGAAGCTATAAGACTATCAGGCCAAAAGCCGATTATCTCAGCAAAATGTTATGCTTATGATAGGCAAGGCGCCGAGAAAAGTATTGAAAAAGCCAGAAAAGAAATGGATATTGATTATATAGATATTTTTATGATGCATGAACAAGAGAGCAGACTGACTCTTAGAGGGCATAGAGAGGCTCTTGAATACTATATTGAGGCAAAACAAAAAGGGATTATAAAGTATGTTGGTGTTTCCACTCACCACATAGAGGTTGTTGAGGCCGCCGCTGAAATGCCAGAAATAGATATTATTCATCCTATTGTAAACAAGAATGGTTTAGGAATAGTTGATGGGAGCATAGAGCAAATGCTGGCCGCTATTTCACTTGCAAAAAGTGCAGGCAAGGGCATTTTCGCTATGAAACCATTGGGGGGAGGCAACTTGGTATCAAGCTATGACGAATGCATGAAGTTTATATTAAGCCAGCCTGACGTGGATAGCATTGCTGTAGGCATGCAGTGTGAAGAAGAAGTAGATATGAATGTAAGTATATTTGAGGGAATAAGGCCAAATCAGGATTTGGTAGATAAACTTAAATCCAGAACGAGACAACTGCACATAGACTATTGGTGCAACGGATGTGGCAGCTGCGTCAGGAAATGCGGTCAAAATGCACTTGAAGTCAAAGACGGAAAAGCTCAATGCCTACATGAAAAATGTGTGCTTTGTGGGTACTGCAGTGCTGCTTGCCCTCAATTTGCAATAAAGATATGTTAGTAGATTAAATAATACAAGCATTACGTATATTTTACTTTAATAATCTTGTTTGGAGGTTTTATGCGGATACTGGGAATAGATTATGGAGATTCTAGAATTGGAGTGGCAGTTAGCGACCCAATGGGGTGGACTGCTCAAGGCTTGGAAACAGTTAATTGCAAAGAGAGTATCAACAAGGCTGTTGCCAGGATAAAGGAGATTATTGACCAATATCAGGTTACAAAAATAGTTATTGGTTACCCTCTCAATATGAATGGAACAAGGGGCCCAAGGGCGGACAAGACTGACGCATTTATAAAAAAGCTAGAAGCGCTAGGAAATCTGGAAATAATTAAGAGTGACGAACGGTTAACTACCGTATATGCACATAGGACCATGAATGAGCTTGGAGTAAAGGCTTCAAATAAGAAGAATATTGTTGATACGGTTTCAGCAGTATATATTCTTCAAGGATACCTTGATAGATACAGCCGCAAATAAATTATTATTGGAAAACATAATAAATATATGGTATCATTAAAAATAGTATAAATCTTTTGTATAGACTTGGTTTATATATAATATTGCAGGAGGTATTATCATGACAGAGGAAAGAGACGATTATGTAGTGCTTATAGGTGAAGATGGAGAAGAAGTAGAGTTTGAGCATTTGGATACAATTGAACTAGATGGAAACGAATATGTTGTACTGCTTCCAATAGACGAGCAGGAGGATGAGGAAGCTGATGAGGTTGTCATTCTTAAGATTGAGCACATTAGCGAAGAAGAAGATTCGTTCTCCACAATCGATGATGAGGACGAGCTCAATAGAGTATTTGAAGAGTTTAAATCCAGAATGGAAGACGAATACAATTTTGAAAGCTAGGAAATAGTTAAAAAAAGCACAGACCAGTCTGTGCTTTTTTTATATGCACATTTTTAATTTTTTGATTATTGAATATAATTTAATTTTTTGTTATAATATTAACGAATATTGTGAAAGTATTAACAGTTTTTTCTAAAAAAGGAGGTCTTATTTAATGAGTGAAAACAAGTGCTGCTGCGGTTGTGTAGATGAAAATGCCTTAAAGCTCAACAAAATTATTGAGAAATATAAGGACACTAAAGGTGCACTAATCCCAGTATTACACGAAACACAGGTAGTATACGGCTACTTACCAAAAGAGATATTAAAGAAAATAAGTGAGGACCTAAATGTGTCACTTGCTGAAATTTATGGAGTAGTTACTTTCTATACTCAATTCTCATTAAATCCTAAGGGTCGCTTCAACATTAATGTATGTATGGGCACTGCTTGTTATGTAAAGGGATCCGGAAGCATTTTGGACAAATTCAAAGAAGTACTAGGCATTGAAGTTGGTCAATGCACTGAAGATGGCAAATTCTCACTAGAAGCATGTAGATGTATAGGTGCATGTGGATTAGCGCCCGTAATAATGATAAATGAAGACGTCCATGGAAGATTAGCTCCAGATGACGTAAAGGGCATTATCGACCAGTATAAGAATTTATAAGCATTGAAAAGGAATAATTTATGAGAGACTTATCGCAACATCTTTTAGATATTGCTCAAAACTCCGTTTCAGCACTGGCAAAAAATATCACTATCACTCTAAATGTAACAAATGAAGGCTTTTTGGAGTTCATAGTAGATGATAATGGCTCTGGTATGGAAAAGGATTATGCTCAAAAAGTCTCCGACCCGTTTGTTACATCAAGGACTACCAGGAAAGTTGGACTTGGATTACCTATGCTAAAAGACTCAGCAAATAGGTGCAACGGGAATTTTTACATAAGTTCTGTTAAACATAAAGGCACCAAAGTATTTGCTAGCTTTAAAATAGACAATATCGACAGGATTCCCTTAGGTGATATTTCAGAATCTATGATGATATTGATAGCCTCAAATACCGAAATTAATTTCAAATTAATTTTATCTGGTTCAAAAGGTATTTTTATAGTCGATACCGATGAATTGAATAAAACACTAAATGGTGTTCCAATAAATGAGATAACAGTACTTGATTGGATAAAAGCTTATATTGATGAAGGAATAAAGAATATTTTTGGAGGTGTGCTTAATGAAGTCGATTGCTGAATTAGAAGAAATAAGAAGAAAGACGCTTAATAATATTTCTCTAAGGTCGAACAAAGACGGAATGAGAGTAGTTGTTGGTATGGCTACATGTGGCATTGCTGCAGGGGCTAGACCTGTAATGAGTGCATTCTTAGAAGAAATTAAAAAGAGAAATCTTAATAATATTACCGTATCTATGACAGGATGTGTTGGTGTATGTCGTCTTGAACCAATTGTTGAAGTATATGATCCAGAGGGTTCAAAGGTAACCTACGTTAAAATGACTCCTGAAAAGGCTGTAAGAATAGTTGCAGAGCATCTGGTAAACGGTAAGGTTTGCACTGATTTGACTATTGGTGCTGCAGAACAACAATAATATCAGGATATAACTAATTATTGTAAGGAGGTTTTTATTAAATGCAAATATATAGAGCTCATGTTCTAGTTTGTGCGGGTACCGGATGTACGTCTTCAAATTCCATGAAGATAATGGATGAATTAGAATTGAAATTAAAAGAGAATAAATTAGAGAATGAAGTACAGATTGTTAAAACCGGTTGCTTTGGTCTGTGTGCTGAAGGACCAATACTTGTAGTGTACCCTGAGGGTGCAATGTACACTATGGTTCAGGTTTCAGACGTGAAGGAAATAGTTGAAGAACATCTGCTAAAGGGTCGTGTTGTCAAGAGATTGTTAGCAGGTGACAAAGAGTCGGAAGATATAGCGAAGAATCTTGATGGAATTGACTTCTTTACCAGACAGATGAGAATTGCACTCAGGAATTGTGGAGCTATAAACCCTGAGAATATTGATGAATACATAGCTTTTGATGGCTATCTGGCACTTGAAAAGGTACTATCAGAAATGCAACCTCAGGATGTAATAGACATTATGAAGAAGTCAGGACTTAGGGGCAGAGGGGGCGGAGGCTTCCCAACAGGTCTTAAGTGGGAATTTGCTGCAAAACAGGTAAATGAACAGAAATATGTCTGTTGTAATGCCGATGAAGGAGACCCTGGAGCTTTCATGGACAGATCTGTCCTTGAGGGCGATCCACATTCTTTGATTGAAGCGATGGCAATAGCAGGTTATGCTATCGGTGCTGATCAGGGATACGTATATGTTAGAGCTGAATACCCAATAGCTGTTAAGAGGCTTGAAATAGCAATAAAACAAGCAAAAGAGTATGGTCTCTTAGGAGATAATATTATGGGAACTGGCTTCAAATTTGACCTTGAAATAAGGCTTGGAGCAGGAGCTTTCGTTTGTGGTGAAGAGACTGCCCTAATGACATCAATTGAAGGTCATAGAGGTGAACCAAGACCAAGACCTCCATTCCCAGCAGTAAAAGGATTATGGGAAAGACCAACAATTCTAAATAACGTTGAAACCTATGCAAATATTCCAGTTATTATTCTTAAGGGAGCTGATTGGTTCTCTAGCATTGGTACTGAGAAGAGCAAAGGGACAAAAGTATTTGCTTTGGGTGGTAAGATTAACAACACAGGACTTGTTGAAGTTCCAATGGGTACTACGTTAAGAGAAGTTGTTTATGATATTGGTGGCGGCATTCCAAATGGCAAGAAGTTTAAGGCTGCTCAGACAGGTGGACCTTCAGGTGGATGTATTCCAGCAGAGCATTTAGACACTCCTATTGATTACGATTCACTCATTCAGTTGGGTTCCATGATGGGTTCTGGCGGACTTATTGTTATGGACGAGGACAACTGTATGGTTGATATAGCTAAATTCTTCTTGGAATTTACTGTTGATGAATCCTGCGGAAAGTGCCCTCCATGTAGAATCGGAACAAAGAGAATGTATGAAATTCTGGATAGAATTACTGAAGGCAAGGGTGAATTAGCTGATCTTGATAAGCTTGAGATTCTTGCGAAGAATATTAAGGCGTCAGCATTGTGTGGATTGGGACAGACTGCTCCAAATCCAGTACTCAGTACTCTGAGATATTTCAGGGATGAATATGTAGCACACGTAACTGATAAGAAATGTCCAGCTGGTGTTTGTAAATCAATGCTTAACTTCGTCGTTCTCGAAGACAAGTGTAAAAAGTGTGGACTTTGTACAAAGGTATGTCCTGCAAACTGTATCAGCGGCGAAAAAGGCAAGGAAGTATTCAAGATTGATTCAGCTAAGTGCTTGAAGTGCGGTGCTTGTATAGATAAGTGTCCATTTAAAGCAATAGTAAAGAAATAAGGGAGGAGAGTGCTATTATGGAAATGGTTAATATAACGATAGATGGTAAGAAGATGCAAGTTGCAAAAGACATTACTATCTTGGAGGCAGCAAGACAGGCAAATATTAAGATACCGACACTTTGCTTCCTAAAGGATACAAATGAGATAGGCGCATGTAGAATGTGCGTTGTTGAAATAAAGGGCGCTAGAGCGCTTCAGGCTGCTTGTGTATACCCTGTTGCAGAGGGACTTGAGATTTATACACAGAGTCCTGCAGTTAGAGAAGCAAGAAAGGTTACTCTTGAGCTTATTCTTTCCAACCATGAAAAGAAGTGCTTAACCTGTGTTAGAAGCAGAAATTGCGAATTGCAAACTCTTTCTGAAGAATTAGGTATCAAAGAGCTAAGGTTTGAAGGCGAATGCAAGGATTATGCTGTCGATGACTTCTCAACATCAATTGTAAGAGACCAGAATAAGTGTATACTTTGTAGACGCTGTGTAAGCGTATGTAAGAATACACAGACTGTTTCAGTAATCAGCGCCACTGAGAGAGGCTATAACTCAAAAATTTCAGCTGCGTTTGATCTTTCATTGAATGAAGTTCCATGCACAATGTGCGGACAATGTATTGCAGTATGTCCTGTTGCTGCACTCCGTGAAAAGGATGATACTGATAAGGTTTGGGCTGCTTTAGCTGATAAGGATAAGTATGTAGTTGTTCAGACTGCTCCTGCAGTTAGAGTTGCAATTGGCGAAGAGTTTGGATTCCCAATTGGATCAAGGGTTACTGGCAAGATGGTTGCAGCATTGAAGGGTCTTGGCTTTGACAAGGTGTTTGATACCGATACAGCTGCAGACTTGACAATAATGGAAGAAGGAACAGAGCTACTAAATAGAATTAAGAATGGTGGAAAACTGCCGGTTATTACTTCTTGTAGCCCAGGATGGATAAAGTTCTGTGAGCATAACTATCCTGAATTCCTTGAGAACCTTTCATCCTGCAAGTCACCACATGAAATGTATGGTGCAGTACTAAAGACTTACTATGCTGAAAAGATGGGTATTGATCCAGCTAAAATGGTTGTAGTATCAATTATGCCATGTACAGCAAAGAAGTTTGAAGCGAACAGACCTGAGCTATCAGCATCCGGATACCCTGATGTAGATATAGTTTTGACCACTCGTGAAGCTGCTAGAATGATAAAAGAAGCGGGTATTGATTTTGTTAATCTCGAGGATTCACAGTTTGATGATCCTATGGGTCAAGCAACTGGTGCTGCTGTTATATTCGGTGCAACTGGTGGTGTTATGGAAGCTGCTCTTCGTACTGTTGCTGAGGTTGTTACAGGCAAATCCTTTGATAATGTAGAATATACCGCAGTTCGTGGTATAGATGGCATAAAGGAAGCAGTAGTTGATCTTGGTACAATGAAGGTTAGGGCTGCAGTTGCAAATGGACTAGGTAGTGCTAGAAAGCTTCTGGATAGAATTAATGCAGGAGAGGCTCAGTACGATTTTATTGAGATTATGGCATGCCCAGGCGGATGTGTAAACGGTGGTGGACAGCCAATTCAGCCATCCTCTGTTAGAAGCTGGACTGATTTGAGGGCTGAAAGAGCAAAGGCTATCTATGAAGAAGATGCTAATCTTCCAATTAGAAAGTCACATGAAAACCCAATAATCAAAAAGCTCTATGAAGAGTATTTTGAAGCTCCTGGAAGCCACAAGGCTCACAAGATACTCCATACTCACTATACAAAGAGAGATAACTATAACATGGAATAATTCTGTGTCTCTCAATGTTATTTAATGTGTATAAAACACATTGTTGCGAATTAATAGTGTAATCTATATAGGTATGCTCCCCTCGTAGTAGATAGTTTAAGTTATACAACTGTTTGCTACGAGGGGAGCATATTTTTTGTTCCTGAGTAGACCAAATATACTATAATATAAATTTATATTTGTGTTATCACATTAAATTTTTTATTTATAATCTCTAATTAAGAATTCTGTAATAAAATATTCATTACATCTACAAAAAAATATTATATAATACATAGTGATGTTTTAACACGACTTGTAAAAAATGGAGGGACACGATATGGACTTTTTAAAAAGAATAGTGTCTGCATTATTAGTATCTACTTTTCTTATAACTCTTAGTGCCTGTGCAAATAATAATGATAGCCCTGCTGGTACTACTACTCCTGTAAATAATTCAGTAGCAACAGATGTGTCAAAGGACACTACCGTTGCTACAAGCACTTCAATAGAGAAGGTTTCAGAAGACATACATATTAATCAACTTGGGTATAAACCAAATGACAAGAAGGTAGCTATAATTAATGGTGAATATGATAAATTTGCAGTCATTGAAAAAGATAGCGGCAAAGAAGTGTTATCAAAAAAACTGGAAGGCAAAGTAAAAGATATGTCTAGTGGTGATACCGTTTGTTATGCAGATTTTACAGAGCTTACCATTGAGGGGACATATTATATAGTTGTTGATAATATAGGTAAATCCTATGATTTTGACATTGGAAACGATGTATATAGAAGCATCAGTGATGCACTTGTAAAGGGTCTTTATTATCAAAGATGTGGAATGGAGTTAGAAAGCAAATATGCAGGAGACTATGCACATGCAAATTGTCATAAATACCTTGCAAAAATGTATGGTAATGAGGAGAAGGAAGTGGATACATTAGGGGGATGGCATGATGCTGGTGATTACGGAAAGTATTCAGTAGCTGCTGCCATAACCGCAGCAGACCTTTTGTTGGCTTACGAGTTCTATCCAGATAATTTCACATCAAGTATTAACATACCAGAGAGCTCAAATAATATACCTGATATTTTAGATGAAGCAAAGTATGGAATTCAGTGGCTTCTAAAAATGCAGGACCCTGCAACGGGAGGGGTTTACCACAAGGCTACTTCAAGAGGCTTCCCAGACATAACCGTAACACCTGAAATAGATGTTGATGACCCAGTTTTGATGCCTATTTCTAGTACTGCAACAGGTGACTTCGCTGCTGTAACTGCTATGGCTGCCCGTATTTTTATGCCTTTTGACAAAACCTTTGCTGATAAATGTCTTAATGCATCTCAAAAAGCATGGGATTGGCTAGAAAAAAACAAGAAGCTTATAGCATACAAAAACCCAATCGATATTGCCACTGGTGAATATAGTGATGATAATGATAGCGATGAAAGACTGTGGGCTGCTGGTGAGTTGTTTAGAACAACAGGTGATAAAAAATATGGGGATTATTTTATAGATAATTATAGTTCAAATGGTCTTGCACTGGGGTGGCAGAATACCAGTGGATTCGCCGCTATATCATACTTATATGCTGATAATACTGATGAACATACATATAACAAGGTTAAAAAGGATTGGCTTAATAAGGCCAAGGTTCTATATGATACTGCTAAGGCAGATGGGTATATGCTCGCAATGGTAACTATGGAATACTCTTGGGGCAGTAATATGAATGTAATGAATCATGCCATGCATCTTCTAATAGCTGACGATCTGGAAAGTAATGCTGAGTATGTGCAATATGCAAAACAGTGCGGAAACTATCTAGTGGGCGCAAACTGCCTAAACCAAAGCTATGTTACTGGGTTTGGTTCCAAGCAGGTAATGCAGCCGCACCATAGGCCATCAGCTGGGGATTCGGTAAAGGCACCAGTTCCAGGACTAGTAGCAGGCGGGCCAAATGCATCACTAGAAGATGAGGTATCAAAATCAAAATTGGACGGACTGCCACCCGCTAGATGTTATATTGATGATGTAACATCATATGCTACTAATGAAATTGATACCTACTGGAATTCTCCGGCAGTCTTTGTTTTTGCGGCTATGAACAGTAAATAACTGCTATAAGTATCTTTCTTATAATTGTTGCATATTATAATTAGTTGGATATTATAATTAGTTGCATATTATTATTAGTTGGATATTATAATTAGTTGCATATTATAATTAGTTGGTTTATGTTTTAAAATACTATTGAACTATATTTGTTCTATGATTGCATTAGTTACATCATCAAAGCTTATAATAAAATTATTAAAGGGAGGTAAGGCCTTGGCTAAGCAAGTTTGGAAGCCATCCACAATGTTAAATCCTGTTCCGGTAGTTATGGTATCCTGTGTAGACAAAGAAGGAAAACCTAACATTATTACAATAGGATGGGCCGGAACTATTAATTCTGATCCGGCAATGGTCTCAATATCAATTAGAAAAGAAAGATACTCACACCAATTAATTAAGGATACAGGTGAGTTTGTTGTAAATCTTACCACTAGAAAGTTAGCGCGAGCTACCGATTATTGCGGAGTAAAATCAGGCCGAGATGTAGATAAGTTCAAGGAAATGAACCTTACCCAAGAACAGGCTTCAAAGGTTAAGGTACCCTTGATAAAGGAGTGCCCTGTCAATCTTGAATGTGTCGTAAAGCAGGTTATTGAACTTGGTAGTCATGACATGTTTATAGCAGAGGTTGTTGCCACAAATGTAGACGAAAATCTGTTGGACGAAAAGGGTAAGTTGGATTTGCACAAGGCTGACCTTATTTGCTATTCACATGGAGAATATTATCCACTAGCAAAACCTCTTGGGTATTTTGGTTATTCGGTTACAAAGAGGAAGGTATTGAAGCGCAATCAAAAGTAACACTGTTTGGTTAATATTTGTACTAAAAGAGCACATAAACTGATGTGACCCCTAAAAGTTAAACTTTATTGCGAAGTGGATTTTCCACTTCGCATTTATATATTTTGTTGCTATATAGCTTCGTGAAAGGTTCTAGAAAGCACCTCTAGCTGTTGGTTGCGACTAAGTTTAATATAGTTGACAGCATATCCCGATACTCTGACGGTAAGCTGGCTATGGTTTAAAGGAGACTTTATTGCATCAATAAGTACTTCCTTTTCAAGAACGTTAATATTCACATGATGTCCTCCTAACATAAAGTACCCATCTATCAAGGCTGATAGGTTATCGGACTGGGTAATTGCATCCTTTCCGAGGGACTTTGGCAGTAATGACAGTGTCAGAGAAATACCGTCTTTACAGTATTCATATGGTATTTTTGCAATGGAGCTAAGCATGGATAGTACTCCACTTTGGTCTCTATTATGCATTGGGTTGGCACCTGGAGCAAATGGCTCGTCTTTTTTTCTTCCATCGGGAGTAGAGCCGGTCTTTTTGCCATAAACAACGTTTGAAGTAATTGTTAGTATGGATAAAGTATGTTGTGCATCCCTATAAGTCTTGTGTTGCTTAAGACTAGAGTAGAAGCTTTTTACAATATCCACTGCAATAGAGTCAACTCGGTCATCATTGTTTCCGTACTTGGGAAAATCGCCCTCTGTTATGAAGTCGCATATGATGCCACGATTGTCTCTGACAGCCTTGACCTTAGCAAAACGGATAGCACTAAGAGAATCTGACAACACTGATAATCCAGCTATACCAAACGCCATTACTCTATTTACATCAGTATCATGGAGTGCCATCATTAGCCTCTCGTATGCGTATTTATCATGCATGTAATGGATTACATTCATAGTATCTACATACAGTCCTGTAAGCCAATCTTGGAGCTTATGGAAGTTGCTTAGGACTGTATTATAATCAAGATACTCGCCTTCATAAGCGGGAATAACAGGTGCAACCTGCTCGCCTGAGAGCTCATCTCTGCCACCATTCAAGGCAAGTAACAAGAGCTTGGGCAAATTGCAGCGGGCACCAAAAAACTGCATATCCTTGCCAAGACGCATTGCTGAGACACAGCAAGAGATACCGTAATCATCTCCGAATTCAGGTCTCATTAAATCATCATTTTCATACTGTATTGATGATGTGGCTATAGATACCTTGCTGCAATACTTTTTGAATGCTACAGGCAGTTTTGGCGACCAGAGTATGGTAAGATTGGGCTCGGGAGCGGCACCTAGATTTTTGAGGGTATGTAAAAAGCGATAAGCAGTTTTGGTCACCATGTGACGACCGTCAGAGCCAATTCCCCCTATTGCTTCAGTAACCCATACAGGGTCCCCTGCAAAGAGCTCGTTATATTCCTTGGTTCTTAAATGCCTTATTAATCGCAACTTTATGATAAACTGTTCTATAAGCTCTTGGGCTTCTATCTCTGAAATTTTTCCCAGCTTAATATCATTTTCAATATAAATATCAAAGAAGATACTCAGCCTTCCAATAGAATTAGCTGCACCATTAGTTTCCTTAACAGCTGCTAAGAATGCTAAGTAGGTCCATTGTACAGCCTCAAAAGCATTTTCAGCTGGCCTGTTTAAATTGAAGCCGTAACTTTTGCCTAGTGTAGACAGATCATATAATGCATTAATCTGAAGGTGAACTTCTTCTCTTAAACGGATAGTATCCTCGGTCATATTTGAAGAAAGTTCTCTTAGGTCTTTCGTTTTTTGCTCTACAAGATAGTCTATTCCATACAGAGCTACCCTTCTATAGTCTCCTATAATTCTTCCACGCCCATATGTATCCGGAAGACCGGTAATCACCCCGCACTTTCTAGCCATGCGAATCTCGTCCGTATAAACTCCAAACACACCATCATTATGGGTAGTAACATGTTTTCCAAAGGTGTTTTCAATTAGTGGGGAAGGGGCATGCCCAGTTTGTTCACAGGCTAATTTGCACATTCTATATCCTGTATTGGGGTAGAAGGCTCGTTTGAGGGGAGCATCTGTCTGAAGACCTTTTATTACTTCATAGCGCTCATCAATAAAGCCTGGCTTATGACTGGTAATGCCAGAAGCAATTGTTGCATCAACATCTAAAACACCACCTTTTAGGTGCTCTTCAATAAGTAAACTTTTGCACATTTCCCATAAATGTTTTGTCTTGACACTGGAAGCACAAAGAAATTTCTCATTTCCGTCATAAGGGGTGTAATTGCATTGAATAAAATCCTGAACATCAATAAAATTTTGCCATCTTCCCGGCTTGAAATCAAGAAAACTGAAATTCATAATCAATCCTCCATTTCTTAAGTGCTTAAAGGGGGACGATAAAAGAAGGGTTATAAAACAAATGCCCCCCAGGCACTATTAATGCGCCCAGGCGGCCGGCTATAAAAGTCATACTCCCATGTGGTTATCTCCACTTCCGCCAGTTGTATGACAGTACTTCGATTTATGTATTTATATATATAGTATAGATTAGTAGTATTATATATGTCAATTCTGAATTTGACAAATATTATAAAAAGATACCACAAATTGTATTGCGGCATCTTTTTTATAAATGATTTATGTATTTATTTTTTTGTATCTATTTCTATATGTATGTATTTATTTCCTGTATGTATTTATTCCTGTATGTATCTTTTTATATCTGTACGTATCTATTTATATATGCTGTATTTATAAATAGCAAATATAATTATCGTCTTAGCTTGTACTTCTTTAGCTTGGAATCAAGCTGTTGTACAAGGGTATCAAGGCTTTGAGCAGCAATCTTCATATCGTCAATGGTCTTGAGTTGATTTTCAGTTGTTGCAGCAACCTGCTCGCTAGAAGCAGCTGTCTGCTGAGATACTGAAGAAATATTCTCTATAGCACTGATAACTTCATTTTTGTCATCCTGCATTTTAATAACGGCGGTATTAACTTCCTTGATCTTATCTACTATAAACTCAATGGCATTTGCAATATCAGTAAATGAATCATTAGTCTTATTAACTGCAATATTTTGTTCCTGAGATACCTTCTTCATGACTTCCATTGAAGAAATAGCAAGAGAGGATTCCTCTTGAATGCTCACCATGAGATTATTAATTTCCTCTGTTGATTTTCTACTCTGGTCAGCTAGCTTTCTAACTTCATCTGCAACAACTGCAAAACCCTTACCAGCTTCACCTGCTCTTGCTGCTTCAATAGCAGCATTTAGCGCAAGGAGGTTTGTCTGCTCTGCAATATTTTCTATAGATTCTACAAAAAGACCAATATCTTTCGTAGTGTTAGTAAGCTTTTCGACAACAGCAAAAATTTTCTCTGTAGTATCATAGTTCTCTTTTGATTTTTCTCTGAGAACATTAACTGACTTAAGGCCAACAGTATTTAGGGAGCTGATTTTTGTTGTCTCATTTGTGATACCACTATAACTTTCATATACGAAATTAATCTGGTCTGAAAGCTTATCGACAACCTCAACACCAACCTGAGCTTCAGCTGCTTGTGATGATGCACCTTTTGCAATCTCATCTATAGTTTTTGCAATCTCTTCTATAGCACTTGATGCATTTTCAGCTGTCGAGCTTACCTTTCTAGAGGCCTGTAAGATAGACATAGAAAGATTAAAGAAGCTTTCTATAAGCTGGCGTATATCGCTGATAAGACCATTTACGACAGTGGCAATAAAGCCAAGTACACCATATTTTTTTGGCTCAATCATGTGAGAGAAATCACCATTTTTAAAGATTTCAATATCACCTGCGAATTGCTTTATAACCTTCTTGTAGTGTCCTGATGTGACTACACTCAAGGTAATGCAGCATATTGCACTGCTGGCAGCAACAAAAATACCAGTTAATACACCGCCGCTGATAATACCTCCTAAAATACCGAAAACAACCGAAAATACTACAATAATTGGTAAAAGCATGGACTTCATTTCTTTAACGTTTTGCTCGGATTTTTTCATATATACTCCTCCCATAAAGCTATGATTACATAATGAAGATATATTCTACAAAATAGGTGATAATTCCTGCCAAATCATAACAAATATATATAAAAAAGATTGACAGCGCAATGTATAATTGTATACAATTATACATAAATACTAAAAGACAGGAATACATTGATTCAGAAAGGGTGGGTAACATGATAGAATTCAATAAGAGAACAAATACTCTAGAACAGACCCAATATAAATACTCATTGCAGGATATCCCCGAACCAAATCTTTATAGAGAGCTTTTTAATTATGATGATGTTCCTAAGTGTACATTCAATCATAGAAGAGTACCTATGATGCCTGCTGAAGAAATCTGGATTACAGATACAACATTTAGAGATGGACAGCAATCAAGAGCACCTTATTCAGTTGAGCAAATAGTGGCATTGTTTGATTATTTACATAGGTTGGGTGGTCCAAAGGGTATAATCCGTCAGACAGAATTCTTCTTGTACAGTGATAAAGACAAGGAAGCTGTATACAAATGTATGGAGCGCGGATATCAGTTCCCCGAAGTAACCAGCTGGATCAGGGCGTCAAAGAGTGATTTTAAACTTGCAAAGGATATGGGAATGAAGGAAACAGGCTTTTTGGTAAGCTGCTCCGACTATCATATCTTTAGAAAGCTTGGAAAAACAAGAAAGCAAGCAATGGATATGTACTTAAGTGTTATCAAAGAAGCAATAGATGTTGGTATTAAGCCAAGATGCCACTTGGAGGATATCACAAGAGCTGACTTCTATGGGTTTGTTGTTCCATTTGCATTGGAACTTAGAAAGCTCATGGACGAGAGTGGAGTACCTATCAAGCTAAGGGCATGTGATACTATGGGCTATGGTGTTACTTATCCAGGTGCAGCATTACCTAGAAGCGTACAGGGTATTATTTATGGTTTAAAACACCATGCAGGCTTCCCAAGCGAGCTTATAGAATGGCACGGGCACAACGATTTCTATAAGGCAGTATGTAATTCTGCCACAGCTTGGCTCTATGGTTGTTCAGCTGTCAATGGCTCATTGCTTGGTATAGGCGAGCGTACAGGGAATACACCTATTGAGGCTATGGTTTTTGAATATGCACAGCTCAGAGGCACAACAGATGGAATGGATACTACTGTTATTACTGAAATTGCAGAGTATTATGAGAAGGAATTAAACTATTCAATACCACCAAGAACTCCTTTTGTAGGAAGACATTTTAATGTTACCCAGGCGGGTATACATGCTGACGGACTGTTAAAGGACGAAGAAATCTATAATATCTTTAACACTGCAAAAATTTTAAACAGACCGATTGGGGTAGCTATTACACAGACATCCGGACTTGCAGGTATCGCGCTATGGATAAACAATTATTTCAGACTACCACAGAATGAACTTATTGACAAAAAGGACGAGAGAGTTGCTGAAATTAAAGTCTGGATTGATGCACAGTATTCAACAGGCAGGACGACTTCTATAAGTGATGACGAAATGCTGGCTGCTATAAAAGAAATTGCGCCAAGTATTTTGACTGTTAAATAAGTGATATGATAAAATATTTGACGGTAATAAATTTTGGTACTAGGGGGGAATTATAGAAAATGGGAATGAATTTAGCACAAAAAATAATAAAGGATCACATTGTTAGCGGTGAAATGATTACTGGAAGTGAAATCTCCATTAGGATAGATCAAACGCTTACTCAGGATTCAACGGGTACAATGGCATACTTACAGTTTGAAGCAATTGGTATTCCACG
This sequence comes from Bacillota bacterium, assembly GCA_023439045.1. Lineage (GTDB taxonomy): Bacteria > Bacillota > Clostridia > Acetivibrionales > DSM-1351 > Ruminiclostridium. The sequence goes on from JAEXOY010000015.1 coordinate 281,721, forward strand.
TGTAAAAACAAAAAAGTCTGTTGCATATGTTGACCACAATACTCTTCAAGCAGGCTTTGAAAATGCCGATGATCACAAGTACATTCAGACAGTAGCTTCTAAGCATGGAGTTTATTTCTCAAAGCCCGGTAATGGTATCTGCCACCAGGTTCAATTAGAGAGATTTGGTGTACCTGGAATGACGCTTCTCGGTTCTGACAGCCATACTCCTACAGGCGGCGGTATTGGTATGCTTGCTATTGGTGCAGGCGGACTGGATGTTGCAGTTGCAATGGGTAGCGGACCATACTATCTTACAATGCCAAAGGTTTGCAAGGTGGAGCTAAAAGGAAAACTCAACGCGTGGTCGACCGCAAAGGATATTATACTGGAAGTCCTGAGAATAATGACCGTTAAAGGTGGAGTTGGCAAGGTTATAGAATATGCTGGCGAAGGTATAAAGACCTTAACAGTTCCTGAAAGAGCGACTATTACAAATATGGGAGCTGAATTAGGAGCAACTACTTCAATATTCCCAAGTGATGAAGTTACATTGGAATTCTTAAAAGCACAGGGAAGAGAGCAGGATTGGGTTGAGCTTCTACCTGATGCTGATGCTACTTATGATGAGCATATCATAATAGATCTTGCAACAATTGAACCATTAGCTGCTAAACCACACAGCCCAGATAATGTTGAAAAGATTTCTTCAATAGGCAGAATTAAGGTGGATCAGGTTGCAATAGGAAGTTGTACTAACTCTTCCTATATGGATATGATGAAGGTTGCGGCTATGTTAAGGGGAAAGACTGTGAGCCCAGATGTGAGCCTTGTTATTTCTCCAGGTTCAAAGCAGGTCTTGACTATGCTTGCTGAAAATGGAGCATTAGCTGATATGGTTGCTGCTGGTGCAAGAATACTTGAGTCAGCTTGCGGACCATGTATTGGTATGGGTCAGGCTCCTTGTACTGATGCGGTTTCATTGAGAACCTTCAATAGAAATTTTGAAGGCAGAAGCGGAACTACATCAGCAAATGTTTACTTAGTTAGTCCAGAAGTTGCTGCGGCAAGTGCAATTACTGGTGTATTAACAGATCCTAGAGAATTAGGACAGCCTCCTGTGATAGATATGCCAAAACAATTTGTGATAAATGATAACATGGTTATTGCACCAGCACCAGAGGGAGCTGATGTTGAGGTTGTTAGGGGCCCAAATATTAAGCCATTCCCAGTAAATAAGGCACTAACTGATAAAGTAGCTGGAAAGGTACTTATCAAGGTTGGTGACAATATTACAACAGACCACATAATGCCATCAACAGCTAAGCTGCTTCCTTTTAGATCAAATGTCCCTTACCTTGCTGAGTTCTGCCTCACTCCATGTGATCCTCAGTTCCCGCAAAGAGCAAAGGAAAATGGCGGAGGATTAATAGTTGGAGGATCAAACTACGGTCAGGGTTCAAGTAGAGAACATGCTGCGCTTGCACCTCTTCAGTTGGGTGTTAAGGGCGTTATAGTAAAATCGTTTGCTAGAATTCATATGGCAAATCTTATTAATTCGGGAATATTGCCTATGACTTTCCAAAATGAAGCAGATTATGACAAGATAGATATGGATGATGAGCTTGTTATAGATAACGCAATTGAACAGGTTAAAAATGCGGATACTATAACAGTAAAGAACATCACCAAGGGATATGAGTTCAAAGTGGATATTTCATTGTCAGACAGACAGGTTCAGATGATACTTGCTGGAGGGCTTTTGAACTTTACACGAAATCAGGGGTAACTTTTAGGTGCAGGTAACTTTTAGGTTAAGGGTAACTCTAAGACTAAGAATGACTTAGTCTTAGAATTACTATATGAAAGGGTACATTATGGCTACGCTCACATACGATGATAATGAAAATGCTATGCATTCACTGCGAGGAAAGGCTTTTAGTCAAATCCGTCAGCAGATTCTAAACGGCACATACAAGCCTGGGGAGAGTCTCATTGAAACCAGACTTTCTGAAGAACTTGGTGTGAGCAGAACCCCTATTAGAGAGGCTCTACGTCAACTTGAGCTAGAAGGCCTTGTGCAGGCAATCCCCAATAAGGGTGCTGTTGTTAAGGGCATCTCCGAAAAAGATATAGAGGATATTTTTGTCATTAGAACTATGATAGAAGGTCTTGCCGCAAGATGGGCAGCTGAGAAGATTACAGATGAAGAGATAGCTGAATTGAAGGAAGCACTTGAATTTGAGGAATTTTATACTATGAAGAATGATGCAAATCATCTGATGAGGTATGATACAAGATTTCATGAGATTATATTTAGAGCAAGCAAAAGCAGGCCTTTAATGCACATGCTTACAACATTCCATGATTATATTCAGGGTGCTAGAAATTTTTCGTTTACTACGCCTGGACGCCCTCAGAAAGCACTTGAAGAACATAGAGTTATATTTGATGCGATAGCAAACAAAGATGCCGAAACTGCAGAACGACTTACGGTGGAGCATATTTTGAATGCTAGCCATAACTTTAGTGAAAAACATAATAAGTAGTAATTTAAAAAATTAAGGGGAAAAATTTTTTTCAACCCCTTAATTTTTTGCCCTAAATTATGTATACTAGTAAATTGTCAATATATATATTACAAAAAGGAGCACATAAATGAACAAGATAAGAATAGGTATAGTAGGTTATGGAAATATTGGTAGGGGAGTAGAAGCTGCTATCAAGCAAAATCAGGATACTGAGTTGGTCGCTGTATTCACAAGAAGATCACCAGAAAGTCTTAAAATAAATACTTCAACCGCTAAGGTGGTTGCAATAGATGAAGCTGTAAACTACAAGAATGATATTGATGTAATGATATTGTGTGGTGGTTCAGCAACTGACCTGCCAGAGCAGGGGCCGGAATTTGCAACAATGTTTAATATGGTTGATAGCTTTGATACTCATGCAAAGATTCCTGAATATCTTGAATCGGTTAATAAGGCAGCTATTGCAGCTGGTAAAGTTGGCGTTATATCAGTTGGTTGGGATCCAGGTTTATTCTCAATGATTAGAATGATGTCTGGAGCCATATTGCCAGTGGGTAATGACTATACATTCTGGGGTAAAGGTATAAGTCAGGGGCACTCAGATGCAATCAGAAGAGTGGAGGGTGTAAAGGATGCAAAGCAATACACTATTCCAATGGATAAGGCAGTGCAGAGTGTCAGAAATGGTGAAAATGCTGAGCTTACAACTAGACAGAAGCATTTAAGAGAGTGCTTTGTTGTTGCTGAAGATGGAGCGGACAAAGCCAAAATTGAAGAAACCATCAAAAATATGCCAAACTATTTTGCTGACTACGATACTGTTGTTCATTTCATTAGTCAGGAAGAGCTTGATAAGAACCATTCAAAAATGCCTCATGGCGGCTTTGTATTCAGAAGTGGAATGACTGGTGAAGGCAATAAGCATATTATTGAGTTTTCTCTCAAGCTTGACAGCAATCCAGAGTTTACTGCAAATGTATTGTTAGCATATGCAAGAGCTGCATACAGAATGAATAAAGAGGGCCAAAAGGGTGCAAAGACTGTTTTTGATGTCCCATTGTCCTACCTTTCAGAAAAGCCATATGAGCAGCTGATTAAGGATTTACTATAATATAATTAAAATCTATCAAACCTATATAAGAGAATAAACGCTTGAATGAATAAACGCTTGAATATCTTAGAATACTAATTTTATAGGAGCAGATGCAAAATAACGTTCTGCTATTATAAAAGGTTAAATATTAAGTTTATAAAAATGATAAAAGCTAAATGCAACATGGAATTAGTAAATAAATAACCAGATTGCATTTAGCTTTATTTAGTTTTTAATTGGTAATTATTTGAATATTATGCTATAATTATAGAACATGAGTAAATAAAAGGTTCATTCCTAGCATTATATGATTAATTTATTAATATAATTTTATAGCTTTTGTAGTTTATAGCTTTTGTAGTTTTTAGCTTTTGTAGTTTTTAGCTTTTGTAGTTTATAGCGTTTGTAAGTTTTAGAGTTTGTAGTTTTTTTAGAGTTTACAGATTTTATATATATTATATAGATTTTTATAGAAAGTGACTTGTAAAAAATGAAAAGTAAATATTTCGGGTATATTTATTGGGGTTTTTTCTTTATTATGTTGAGTTTTAGAATTCAAGGCTTCGATATCTTCCCAGATTTGGTAGGGTATATTCTATTCTTTTTGGCTTTTAGTGGACTTAAAGAATACAGCTCGTATTTTAATAAGGCCAATATATGTAACATTCCAATGATTTTCTTATCCTTATTTAATCTATATCAGCAACGCGGAACGGTATTAGCAGGACGAATAAATCTTGGAGTGTATGGAATTTGGTCCATACCGTTAGCAATAGCCACAGCTGCTTTAGGTATCCTTACAGTATACTATCTCCTAAAGGGAATAAGTGAAATGGCTTTAATAAGAGGAAGACATGACATCGTAGAGAAATCGGAAGAACAATGGAAGCATTACTTGTTTTATCAGATTGCTGTAATACTAACGTTTATTGTTGTTTTCATTCCAGTTTTAGGATTGGGATACGTAATTTTCTTATTCGCCTTATCCATTATAATAATGTTCTCATTAATGAGGCTTATGAGCTTTTGTAAGGAGAATCTTACAACCTAAATAGGTAAATACATATAAAATTTTTTCTTGAAATATTCCACAGCACATGCTATAATCTTTTTGGTAATCAAGAACGGCCCATTGGTCAAGTGGCCTAAGACTCCGCCCTCTCACGGCGGCAACAGGGGTTCGAATCCCCTATGGGTCACCACAAAAGAGACGTGTATTTCGTAATGAAAATATGCGTCTTTTTTATTTACTTAATTTTTCTTAATTTTTTATCATTTGTGATATAATAACTCCTGAATATTTTTTTAGGAGCTATTTTTATGAAACTACCAATAGAATTCGTAACAAAGATGCAAAAGTTAATGGGTGAGCAAGAATTTGAGCTTTATCTCCAATCATATAAAAAACCACGATTTTATGGACTTCGGGTAAATACCCTTAAAATTTCAGTTGAGGATTTTCTAAAAATTTCGCCATTTAAGCTAACTCCAGTGCCGTGGACAAAAGATGGCTTTTACTATGAAGAAGGCGAGTCACCGGGAAAACACCCTTATTATTATGCAGGACTGTATTATATACAAGAGCCAAGTGCTATGCTTCCGGGTGCTGTTATAGGCGTTCAGCCCGGGGAAAAGGTGCTTGATTTGTGTGCTGCACCAGGGGGAAAAACTGTCCAAATGGCGGCTCAGATGAACAATGAAGGATTGATAGTTGCAAATGATATAAATTCTGATAGGGTTAAAGCTTTAGTCAAAAATATTGAACTCAGTGGGATAAAGAATGCTATAGTGCTAAATGAGTCTCCTGATAGGCTTGCAAAAAACTTTGAAGGGTACTTTGACAGAATAATGGTAGATGCTCCTTGCTCGGGTGAAGGCATGTTCCGTAAGGACGAGGATGCAATAAAAAGCTGGGAAAACTATAAATGTGAAAAGTGCTGCACAATGCAGTGGGACATTTTGACACAGGTGGATACAATGCTAAAGCCGGGAGGGATAATATTATATTCCACATGCACATTTTCACCTGAAGAGGATGAACTGATGATTGAAAAATTCCTAGACAGCCATCCTGACTATGAAATGCTGGAAATTCCCAAAGTAGGCGGAATTGAAGGTGGAAGAACTGATTGGTCAGATGGAAAATATGATTTTGGAAAGGCTGCTAGATTATGGCCACATAAGCTCAATGGGGAAGGGCACTTTGCCATTAAGCTGAGAAAAAAAGATCGTGTTGGGGAAGAAGGGGCTTGGAGGAGCCAAGACTTTAACGGTAAATTGGCGTCAGCTGATGAATTCCCTCTGCTAAAGCAGTTCATTGCCGATAACCTAAATGTCTGTATTGAAGGGAATACTTTTGTAAAGGGAAACAATATATATAATCTTCCCAAAAGCCTGCCAAACCTTGATAGGTTGAAGGTTGCAAAGTTCGGATGGTATCTTGGGGAGATAGGACCAAAGGGCTTTATTCCTTCACATTCCTTTGCAATTTCTCTTAAAATGCAGGAAATCAAAAATTGTATCAATTTTACCAGTAACGATACTCAGTTAAACAGTTATCTCAAGGGAGAGACTATAATAGAGTCGGGACCAAAGGGTTATATTGCAATCTGCGTAGATGGATATGTACTTGGTTGGGTAAAGCAAACAGGGGATATGCTAAAGAACCTATACCCAAAAGGCTGGAGAAAGATGTATTAGAATTAGCCGTATTAGTGTTATATACATTAGATTGTTAGGGGAGAAACCTATGAAACAGCGTTTGGATAAAGTATTATCAAATTTTGGATTTGGCTCAAGAACAGATATAAAAAAAGCTGTAAAAGGCGGTCTTGTCAAAGTAGATGGGACTATTGTAACTGATAGTGGAATGCATGTAGACCCCGAGGCATCAGTCATAGAAATGGGTGGTCAAAAGCTGAATTATCGTGAATATATCTATATAATGATGAATAAGCCACAGGGGGTAATCTCTGCTACAGTAGATACAAAGCAGAAAACGGTTTTTGATATTATGCCTGAGCAGTACAAATGCTTTGACCTGTTTCCTGCAGGAAGGTTGGACATTGACACCGAGGGACTTGTCCTTATGACAAATGACGGACAGCTTGCACATGAAATATTATCACCAAGAAAACACGTTGAAAAGACATATTACGCCCATGTTTCAGGCATTGTTGACCAAATGGACATCGAAGCTTTTAAAGAGGGAGTAGTGCTTGACGACGGGTATAAAACCTTGCCAGCAAAGCTCAAGATATTAAAGTCGGGCGATATTTCGGAGATTGAGCTAAAGATTACAGAAGGTAAATTCCATCAGGTAAAGAGAATGTTTGAGTCTGTAGGGAAAAAGGTGATTTATTTAAAGCGTTTATCGATGGGAAAATTATTGCTTGACAGCGGACTTAAGCTAGGAGAGTGCAGAGAACTTACAGATGAAGAGCTAGAGCTGCTAAAAAGCTCTGTACAGAAGAATAATTAGTTGTTAGAAGTAACTGTGTATTATGAATAAATGCGTATTTTGAGCAGTAGTAAATAATTATCTAAAGTATATTTGAATGGAAGGAACATAAAAATATGAACAAGCAGTCTATTCAGAAATTATCCTTATTTTTAACTGGTATTGAGCAACGAATTATTGATAACAAGGATTTTTTCAAAGTAATCAATATTTCTTTTAAATCGGGTACAAAAAATTATGGTGCCAATATATGCCTCTGCGATGACAAGATCATTGTTAGTTATAATGGCAGGAAGGATAAGATGGAAATATCCTGGCTTTCTGCAAGAATATCAAAGATAGCAGAAGGGTATGAAGCACTTGAACTGATATATGAGGAAAGAGGAACTGCCATTGTTATTAATGCTGATGATAAGAATGTCAAGATGAAGACAAAAGAGAACAGCACTGCGGAGAATTGCCAGGGACATAATGAAACTTCTCAGATTTTAAACAGGGATTATTATATCAAGGTTGGGCCTGCTGATGATGTACTTAAAGCTATTGGAATATTAGCTGAAAATGGAAAAGTCAAGAATGATATGATCAGGAAATATAATCAGATAGACCATTTTATTGAGTTAATTGATGAATTGCTTAGAAGGTTATCAGAAAAAAATAGTAGCTTGAACATTGTCGATTGCGGTTGTGGCAAATCATATCTTTCCTTTGTTTTAAATTACTATATTAAAGAGGTCCTTAAGAAAAACTGTCATTTTACCGGGCTTGATATTTCAAAGACAGTTATCGATGCATCAGATGCTATTGCAGAAAAATTAAATTACAAAAACATGCAATTTAAGGTTACTGATATAAGAAATTATAGGCCTCAAGGTGAGACCCATCTTGTTATTAGCCTTCATGCATGTGATACTGCTACTGATGAAGCTATAGCCTTCGCTATCAACAATAATGCCAAGGCTCTTGTAATGGTTCCCTGCTGCCAAAAGGAGCTACTTTCTCAGTACTCCTTCAGGGAAATATCGGAAATTACAAAGCATGGCGTGCTTAAAGCTAGAATGGCAGATGTACTGACAGATGGTATTCGTTTATTACTGCTTGAATGTATGGGATATAAGGCATCTATAGTAGAATATGTATCCCCCCTAGAAACCCCCAAAAACCTTATGATTAGGGCACAAAAGGTTGGTGGAGTCAATAAAACAATGATAGAAGAATATAAAAAAATAAAAGCTTTATTAAATATTAATCCTACTTTAGAAAGGTTAATTCTATCTTCATTATAAACGCATTTTAAGCCACAATATTAACATACTTCAAGGCACAAGTCTTGACTAATGATAGTTGTATGGTATAATTCAGAGGGCAACATATTACAGTATATTGATTTTTTCAGACACGAGGGAGGGCAAAATGGCTGTAAATAATTCTTTTGAACAGAACGGAGTACTATTATCCAAAAAGACGATTTATTCAAATGACAAAATAAAGGTTGAATACTTCGGACTGCTAGCAAAATGCGGAGCAGAACAAATAATCATGCACGTCGGTTATGGAGATAACTGGGACGAAAGCACATATGTATTAATGCAAGCGGAAGAAGGAACATTCTCTGCTGAAATCGAAGTTATGGAATATCCCGTGATGAATATTTGCTTTAAGGATAATGCTGATAACTGGGATAATAACTCTGGTCAAAATTACTCTTTTAAAATTTCAAAGAAGCGTGCTTCAAAGCCCGCAACAAAGAAGGCATCCAGTGAAGAAACAACAAAGGAAAAAGCTACTAAAAAAACTGGTTGTTCTAAGAAAACTTCAAAAAAAGTAGATAAATAATTAGATAATAATCTGTGAAACTTTAACAAAAAGAAGACCATACCATGTTTTGGTCTTCTTTTTTGTTAAAAATTATACTATCATAAAATTGCAAAACACATTATGCATAAAATTGCAAAACAATAATACATTATGTAAATTTTCGTCGGAATCAGGAGAAAATAATGGCAGAAAATATTAAAATAATATTTGGACTGTTAGGCGGAGTTGGAATATTTATCTTTGGTATGAATTTTATGAGCGATGGCCTCAAAAAGGTCGCCGGGGAAAAAATGAGGAGAATTTTGGCCGTACTTACCAAAAATCCTTTGGTTGCGGTGCTTATGGGAGCACTAGTTACTGCGGTATTACAAAGCAGCAGTGCTACAACTGTTATGATAGTGGGCTTTGTAAGTGCTGGATTAATGACCTTAAGACAGTCAATAGGTGTAATAATGGGTGCAAATATAGGAACTACTATTACTGCACAGCTCATTGCATTTAATATTGGCGATTATGTTTATTTATTTGTTGCAATTGGTTTCATACTCTATTTCTTTATAAATAAACAAATTATAAAGTACATTGGACAAACTATTTTTGGGTTTGGACTTCTTTTTGTGGGACTAAATACCATGTCAGAACTAATGAAGCCACTAGCTCAAAGTCCAATTTTTGAAAATTTGATTTTACAACTTAGTGAACTTCCTGTTTTGGGGGTATTAATAGGTACGGCTATGACAGTTGTTGTTCAGAGTAGTAGTGCGACTATTGCAGTTTTGCAAAATCTGGCTTCACAACCAGGTGCCGATGGAGTATCTGCTTTACTGAGTCTTACAACAGCCATACCAATTCTATTTGGTGACAATATTGGTACAACTATAACTTCTATATTGGCATGCATCGGTGCTAAAAGGGAAGCTAAAAGAACAGCATTAGTTCATTCAATTTTTAATATTTCGGGAACATTGATATTTATATGGTTCGTTCCAACCTTTGCGAAAGTAGTTGAGTTTATATCACCTAAAGGGCCTGAAGTTGAAGTTATTTCAAGGCAAATAGCAAATGCGCACACTCTATTCAATATTACAAATACAATCATTTGGCTCCCAATGATTGGTGTGCTCGCTAAGGTTGTAACTTGGATAATCAGAGGCTCGGATGAAACACAATATGAGAATAGGGTTGTATATCTTGATAATAAAATACTATCCAATGCAGCATTGGCTATGAACTTAGCAACAAAGGAATTATCTAGAATGGCAGAAATGTCAAAAGAAATGATGTTTTCAGCTAGAACCGCTTTTGTTGAGAATAGTAAAGAGGCTGCCGCAAAGGTAGATGAGATTGAAGACATTGTTGATATGCTACAAGCAGAAATAATCAGATATTTATCTTCAATGATATCAGTGGAGTCATTGACAGATAGGCAGTCAATACGACTTGCAGGTTTAATGCATGTAACCAGTGATATCGAAAGAATAGGTGACCACTGTCAAAATATAAGCGAACTGGCAACTACAAAGATAGAAAAAAATATTGAGTTTTCGGACGAATCCTTTAAGGATATAGAGGACGCATTTGCGAAATTGACTGCGATGGTTGAGACCACAATCGCAGCACTAGAGGCTAACGATATTAGCTTGGCCAAAAAAGTGGAAGAGTACGAGGATAATATTGATGACCTAGAAGACAGTATGAGATTTAGCCATATAGCTAAGCTTAATGACGGTCTCTCCAATCCTGAGGCCACTATAATGTTAATAGAGCTGGTGCATAACGTTGAAAGAATAGCTGACCACTGTTGCAACATTTCTGAGGCGGTAATTGCGGATAATGCGGTTAAGTAATTGAGGGTATGCGGTTAAAATGTTCTCGCAATATTGTTAGCAGTTTGATATAATACCTATATATCTTTGGAAAATATAGGTATTATATCATGTTCAAATTGACGAAATTATTTAACAAGCAAATTATTTATTCTGTTATAATAATACTTTCTATAGGCATTACATTAACGCTTATTTGGGGCTTCAATAAAACTTCCCTGTACAATGATAAAACTCCAGAACACAGTAATACCTCAAGTTCTAAATACCCTACTAGTTCAACAAATACTCCGCAGTCCGACAATACAACGACACCTCAGTCTATTAAGGTTCAACAGGCTCGTGCTATTAACTCATCAACGTCAACACCTCAATCTATTGAGGTTCAGCAGCCTGGTGCTATTAACTCATCAACATCAACGCAAGATCAAGCAAGCACAACTCTGACATCTGCTGCTATTATGTCTTCCTCAGCGATAAAGGCAAGTAAGGCAATATTTGCTGGACCTAAAAAAATGCATGTTTCTCTTACTTTTGATGATGGCTACGATCGCACCGCTATTATGAAGGTTCTTGATGTGTTTAAAGAAGAAAATATAAAGGGTACCTTTTTTGTGATAGGGAAAAATCTTAACAATAATCAAGATCTATGGAAAAGAGCAGTAAAAGAAGGACATGAGGTTTGTAATCATACCTATTACCACCAACTCTTGGGTAAAATGAGCGATGAAAAAATAATCGAAGAGTTTACAGAGTGGGAAAAGGTAGCGGAAAAAGTACTTGGGGCAGAATACGTAGTGAGAATGAAACAGGACTTCCCATTTATACGTCTACCTGGGGGAGAGGGTAATAATAACAATAGAATTTTATCTTTGGCACAAAGCCAGGGATATAAAGTAATTGGGTGGGATACGGATAGTTATACTGGGGTTATAAGACAAATGGTAAAGAACAAAAACTCAAAAGACCAAATTGCAAAGCAGGTTTCTGTATATATACCTAAGGCAGCCAAAAAAGGATCTATTATTCTTTTGCATTTTAATTCTTATGATACCCAATACTTGAAGCAAACCATTAAAGGTTTAAAAGATAAGGGGTATGATATTAAAAGCATTTCTGAGATAATCAAAAATTAGGTTGAAACGTAAATAAATGTATTCTATAATTTAATATAATATTTTAAACTAAATTTTTACTATATTCTATAAATAAACTAATAAACTTTGGGGGATAAAAAATGAAAAGCGTAATACGTGACATTGCTTTAGCTGATAAAGGAAGACAGAAGATAGAATGGGTAAGAAAGAACATGCCGCTATTAAGGAGCCTTGAGGACGAATTTAGGGAAAATACTCCTTTTTATGGTGTAAGAGTTGTGGTGTCTGTGCACCTTGAGGCGAAGACCGCATATTTAGCTAAACTATTTGCAATTGGTGGCGGAGAGGTCTCAGTTACAGGAAGTAATCCACTATCCACGCAAGATGATGTGGCTGCAGCTCTTGTTGCAGATGGCCTTGATGTGTATGCTTGGTACAACTCTACCAAGGAAGAATATGAGGAACACTTAAACCTCGCATTAGGATATAAACCCAATATTATTATTGATGATGGAGGGGATTTAGTTAACCTTCTACATACCTCGAGAAAGGAACTGCTTCCTCATATTATGGGCGGCTGTGAAGAGACTACAACTGGTGTTCTTCGTCTTAAAGCAATGGAGAAACAAGGTATTTTGCGCTTCCCAATGATTGCGGTCAATAATGCACAGTGTAAATACTTATTTGACAATAGATATGGTACAGGCCAATCTGTTTGGGACGGTATCAATAGGACTACTAACCTTATCATTGCTAGCAAAAATGTTGTTGTTGCAGGATATGGCTGGTGTGGTAAAGGTATTGCAATGAGAGCAAAGGGCCTTGGAGCAAATGTAATTATTACTGAAATTGACCCAATAAAAGCAGCAGAAGCTGTTATGGATGGTTTCAAGGTAATGAAGATGTCCGAGGCAGCTAAGGTTGGAGATTTCTTTATTACTGTAACGGGCTGCCGTGATGTTATAACACAGGAGCACTTCAAGAATATGAAGGATGGGGCTATTCTTTGTAATGCTGGTCACTTTGATGTAGAGGTTTCTGTTAAGGAACTTGAAGAGATAGCTATAGAAAAGGCTCAGCAGAGAAATAATATAATGGGCTACAAAATGCCTGATGGCAGATGGATAAACCTTTTAGCTGAAGGACGCTTGGTTAATCTTGCTGCTGGTGATGGGCACCCTGCAGAGATTATGGATATGAGCTTTGCGCTCCAGGCAATGTCTGCACAATACATGCTCAAGAACTATAATAAGCTGGGCAATTCGGTTGTAGAAGTGCCTGCTGAGATAGATAATGCAGTCGCAAACATGAAGCTTAAATCCTGGGGCATAAAGATAGACAAGCTGTCCAAGGAGCAAAAGAATTATCTTAATAGTTGGGCAGAATAGAAATTAGCGTAGTTATTACATCAAGCTAATATATGGAGAGAAAATGAATATAGATTTGTTAATAAAAAATGTTGATATTGTAACGGCAGATAGTGCCAATGCCATGTTTGAGAGTGCCCATATAGGTATCAAAAATGGCATTATTGAATTTGTCTCACAGGAAGTACCTGCTGATATTATTACTGCTAGAACTATTGATGGAAGACATAAAATAGCTATGCCGGGACTAGTAAATGCACATACACATAGCGCAATGACACTTATGAGAAATTATGCGGATGATATAGCACTCGAAGAATGGCTGTTCAATAACATTTTCCCGATAGAGGCCAAGCTGTGTAGCGAAGATGTTTACTGGGGTACAATGCTTGGCATATCTGAAATGCTTAGGTCTGGAGTTACTGCTTTTGCCGATATGTACATGTTTATGGACGATGTTGCTAGGGCTGTTACTGAGACGGGGATAAAAGCTAACCTGTGCAAAAGCCCTGTACAGTTCTTTGAAGGCGGCGAACTCAAAAGGCTGGATAAAAGTCAGGGTACCATTGATTACTATAATAAATATCACAATTGCGCAGATGGCAGAATTAAGGTTTTTGTTGAGATCCACTCTACCTATATGTTTAATAAAGGCACTCTAGAAAACGCGGCTAGACTTGCTAAGCAACTCAATACAGGTATTCATATTCACCTTTTGGAAACTACCACTGAGGTTGAATCCAGTAAAAGGGATTATGGAATGACTTCTGTTGAGATTTGTAAGGAGACAGGTGTACTTGATGTTCCTGTCATGGCAGCTCACTGTGTTCATCTGAGTGATAATGATATAGAAATAATGAAGGCAATGGGTGCAAACGTTGTTCATAATCCTACAAGCAATCTTAAGCTGGGAAGCGGAATTGCTAAAGTTCCAAAGATGCTCGATATGGGTATTAATGTGTGTCTTGGTACTGATGGCGCAGCTAGTAACAATAACCTCAATATGTTTGAAGAAATGCAGCTTGCAGCACTCATTCACAAGGGTACTGCCATGAATCCTCAGTTGGTAAATGCACAGACTGTCTTGAAAATGGGTACAGTAAACGGTGCTAAAGCAATTGGATTTGATGACACAGGTGTCATTGCAAAGGGTATGAAAGCAGATATAATCCTTGTTGATATTGATAAACCGCATTTCTATCCAAAGAATAATCTCTGCTCTATGCTGGTTTATTCTGCTCAGGCTTCAGATGTTGACACTGTTATTATTGATGGAAACATCCTTATGCAAAACAGGGTATTTACTGCCATTGATGAGGAAAGAATAAAGCATGAGGTTGAGGTACTGTCAAAAAGATTATTAGGGAGATAAGCCCCGGGTAAAGCTATGAAATGTGGGAAAAGCTATGAAATCCCGCAAAAAGCTATGAAATACAGGAAAAAGCTATGAGAACTGATATAAAAAGAACCATTCGAAAAGAAATTAAAGAGAGAAGAGCTAGCATGCCTTTCAATGAGGTGTTGGAAAGCTCTTCTCGTATTTTTGAAGCCATAAGAAATATGCCAGAGATAAAAAGCTCTCAAAAGATATTTTGCTATGTCAGCTTTGAAAATGAGGTATATACACACAGCTTTATTAATGAGTTACTGTCATTAAAAAAGGAGGTTTATGTACCATGTGTTGATACTGCCTGTAAATGTACTATGAATGCGGTGTCGATTGAAAGTCTGGAGGAACTAGTACCAGGCTGTTATGGCATACTTGAACCTACCTGTACACAGGGGAAGATTATCTGCCCTCAAGAAATTGATACTATAATCATACCGGCAGTTGCGTTTGACAAGAATAGATATAGACTGGGCTATGGTGGGGGCTATTATGATACATATTTAGCCCAAACCAGCGATAGTTGCTATAAAATAGGTGTCTGCTTTGATTTTCAGCTGTTAGATAAGCTTCCTTTCGAATCACACGATAAGCAAGTAGATATTGTTGTGACAGACAAGACAATTGTCTTTTGATGGACAAATTTTAAATTTGTACTCCTCTGAATATACTTTATTAGGGCAACGAAAAGAAGGTAGTGAAGTATATGCCAAAACTTAAGCCTAAACGTGTAATAGCAATCTATAAACAAAAGGTTGATATTATGTCACTTCTATTAAAAATTCTATCACTTTAGTCAAAAGATTATTATAGGACAAATTTTATTATTGCTGATTTATGAATATACATCTTTTAGGTGTACAAATATTTGAGTTCAAAACAGCAATATTAGCTGTGCAGGAGTAATTATGCATGGGTTCAGCAAACCGGATATCAACTATCATATTGGCATTTATGTCAGGCAGAGCAGGGATGAGAACGAAGAGTATATTGAAACCATTGAAACACAAAAAAAGCTGTTAATGGAATATGTCAGGAGAAACAATCTAGGTGTTGTTTATAAGGTTTACGTTGATGATAACGTGTCTGGTACGGCATTTGATAGGAATGGGTTGAATGAGCTCAAGAAGGATGTACTTTCGTGTAATATCAATCTGGTAGTACTAAAGGATTTATCAAGGTTAGGTAGAAATAACACCAAAACACTACTGTTCCTTGACTTTCTAGAAGAGTATGGCTGCAGGGTACTGACCTCTGATGGGAGGTATGATAGCCTGAAGGACAATGAAACGGTAGGACTACAATCTTGGATTAATGAGAGCTATGTTAGGGATATTTCGAGGAAAATAAGGGCTAATTTAAGGTTTAAAATTGAGCAGGGAGAATATATAGGAAATGCTCCATATGGCTATGTAAAATCAGCAATTGAGAAAAACAAGCTGGTTGTAGATACCAGAACCGCTCCGGTAGTTAGGGAAATCTTTGAGATGTATAAGGAAGGGCATGGGTATTCCGCAATAGCAGGTATTCTGAATAAAAAAGGGTATCCTTCTCCATCTTCAAAGAACTCGGACGTTCCTATCACACCATGGAATCAGGTTGCTGTACAGAGGATTCTTTGCAATAGAGTATATATAGGGGATACAGTTCAGGGGATTAGTGAAAAGATTAGCTTCAAAAATAAAAAAACTCGCAGGTTGCCCTTTGACAGATGGGTTATTACTACAAATACACATGAACCAATAATCAGTCCGGAGATTTTTGAAGAAGTGCAGAGAATCAGAGCGAGGAAGCGATCCAATCAAGGCTACAACAGAAGTGTCACACATGCTCTGAGTAATCTTCTGTACTGCGGTAAATGTGGCAGAGCGATGTATGTCAGGGTGAGGAAGGATAGACCTGTTGGTTATATTTGCAGCACCTATGGAAAAAATGGCGTTAAAGAGTGCTCGAGCCATTATGTTCCTGAACAGCATATAATTGATACTATAACAAATGAATTGCTGGAGATGTTATCAAACAGAGACATAATAGATAGTGTGAATGAAAAGTATAAGCAGAAGGACAACACAATTGATGATAGAGTGAATAAGGCTATAGCACTTGAACAACAGCTACAGTTAAAGCAAAAACAGCAGGATATATTATACCTTGACCGCTTAGAAGGAAAGATATCAGCACAGCTTTTTGAACGAATTAATAAAAGTCTCGAAAATAGAATGGCTATTATCAGGGGAGAGCTCGAGGAAATGAAGCAAAATGAACTTAGAATACTGGATAGAAGAAATGCAATTGCAGATTTTGCTGAACGTATCAAAAAACAAGGAATAAACAGAAAAATAATAGAGATGATGGTTAATAAAATAGTTGTTTATGATACAAATGACAGCTCGGTAAATGGGGATATAAAGGCTGACAGTACTGACTGTCAAAATGGAATGATAGTGATAGAGTACAATTACGATAACTGGAGAGAGGCTTGATTAACAAAGCGGGCTTGATTAACTAAGTGGGTTATAAACGAAGGGACTTGATCAACTAAAAAACGGTCAATCAGAAGTATTAACTTCTAATTGACCGTTTAATGTTAGTATTACTCTAATTATAAGCTTCCCTTAATAAATAAATCCATTAAGGTGTATCCATCTTCTATGAACACTCCCGAGGTTTTAGCCTGTTCCTCATCATAGCCTGTAACACCAGACACCTTTTCATCTGTGCTATCGTACAGTATAAATGGTACCGGCTCACTGGTATGAGTACGTAGACTCAATGGAGTAGGATGGTCGGGAAGCACTAGAATCCTATAATCACCAAAGGCCTTAATGCCTTCTAAAATAGGACCTACTACCTTTTCATCTATAAGCTCTATCGATCTAGGCTTATTTTCTACTTCATATCGGTGTCCGCATTCATCAGGTGCCTCTATATGAACATATACAAAATCATCTGTTTTAAGTGCCTCTAAGGCTGCGGCAGCCTTGCCCGAAAAATTGGTATGAATGTTGCCCGTAGCACCTTCTACATCGATGGAGGTAAGGCCTGCGCATATTCCGATACCCTTTAGAAGGTCAACTGCGGATATCACGCTGCCCGATATACTGTACTTCTCCTTGAAGGAAGATAACATCGGTTTTTTGCCTTCTCCCCAGAGCCATATGGAGTTGGCAGGGCGCAGGCCTTTCTGCTGCCTTGCTATATTAACTGGGTGCTTTGATAAAATGTCGTAGCTTTTTATCATTAAATCCAGCAGTAGACCGGACGTCTCCTTGGGAAGAAAATCAGTAATCCTTTTCTCCAAAATATCATGAGGTGGAGTGCAACCAAGTCCTGTTTTTCCATTGTCCCAAACCATACAATGCCTATAGCTTATGCCTGGGTAAAAAGTAATAGTTTCTGTTTTGAGTGCTTGATTTACTGCCTCTATCAGAATTCTTGCTTCCTCTGTAGATATTTCATCTGAGCTGTAGTCTATCATAGTTTTATTAGCATAATCTTCATGCTCTGATAACGTTACTAAATTACAGCGCAAAGCTACATCGGTATCACTGAGCTCAATACCCATGCTTACAGCTTCTAATGGTGAGCGACCAGTATAATATTTCTTTGGATTGTAACCCATAACTGAAAGATTTGCGGCATCACTTCCTGGGGGAATACCGTCTGGAACAGTCTTAACTAAGCCTATTACCGACTTCTTTGCCAACTCATCAATATTTGGCTTTTTTGCGTACTGAAGTGGAGTTTTATTATCAAGTTGGGGTACGGGATAGTCTGCCATACCATCTCCGAGTATTACAACATATTTCATATACAATCAACCCTCTATGTATTATTTTTTTAGAGCAGGAAGGGCATAGAGCCCTTTCTGCTGCACAATGTTGTTATTAACATAATATTTGCTATATGCCTATACTTACCCTGATACTAAGCCTTTGAAACAACCTTTGCCCAAGTATCCTTCAAGCCCACTGTTCTATTAAATACTGGCGCTTCGGGAGTGGAAGCAAGGTCAGTGCAGAAGTAGCCCATTCTAAGGAACTGGAATCTGCTACCTGGCTTTGACAGAGCCAACTCAGGCTCAATCATACAACCTGTTAAAACCTCAAGAGAATTAGGATTAAGGTTTGACCTGTAGTCTTTACCTTCTTCAACATCCTCCGGATCAGGTTTCATAAACAGATGGTCATAAAGGTTTACAGTAGCCTTTACTGCATGTGAAGCTGATACCCAGTGAAGTGTACCCTTTACTTTTCTGCCATCAGGAGAATTTCCTCCTCTTGATGCAGGATCATAGGTACAGTGTACTTCCTTGATGTCACCAGTGGTTTCATCCTTTACGACGTCTACACAGGTTATAAAATAGGTATTTTTGAGTCGTACCTCTTTACCTGGTGCTAAGCGGAAGAATTTGTTTGGAGGGTTCTCCATAAAATCATCCTGCTCAATGTATATCTCTCTGGAGAATGGTACTTTTCTAGTTCCTGACTCGGGATTTTCAGGGTTATTCTCTACATCAAACCACTCAACTTCACCTTCAGGATAGTTGTCAATTACCACCTTCAATGGTTTCAAAACAGCCATTACTCTTGGCGCACTGTAGTTCAGATCATCTCTGATACAGTGTTCGAGCAGGGCATAGTCCACCATGCTATTGTTCTTTGCTACACCAATTTTCTCACAGAAATTCCTTATGGATTCAGGTGTATAGCCGCGTCTTCTGAGACCCGAGAGAGTTGGCATTCTAGGATCATCCCAACCATTGACATACTTCTCGTTAACAAGCTGTAAAAGCTTTCTTTTACTCATCTGAGTATATGCAAGATTAAGACGTGCAAACTCAATCTGTCTTGGCTTTGCAGGCAAGTCTATATTATCTCTTACCCAGTCATAAAGAGGTCTGTGATCTTCAAATTCCAATGAGCACAGTGAATGGGTTATACCCTCAACTACATCTTCGATAGGGTGAGCGTAGTCATACATTGGGTAAATAAGCCACTTATCTCCAGTAGTATGGTGATGAGCCCTGAGTATTCTATAGATAACAGGGTCTCTCATATTAATATTTGGTGAGGCCATGTCAATTTTTGCTCTCAAAACCTTTGAACCGTCAGCAAATTCACCATTCTTCATTCTTTCAAATAAGTCGAGGTTTTCTTCAACACTCCTGTCTCTGTAAGGACTGTTTTTGCCTGGCTCAGTGAGTGTTCCTCTGTATTCTCTCATCTCATCTGCAGTTAAGTCACAAACAAAAGCCAATCCCTTCTTTATGAGCTTAACAGCGCAGTCATACATGATATCAAAATACGATGATGCATAATAAAGGCCATCCCAATTAAAGCCAAGCCATTTTACGTCCTCTTTAATGGACTCAACATATTCTACATCTTCCTTGCTTGGATTGGTATCATCAAACCTTAGATTGCATTTTCCACCATACTTAAGCGCTGTTCCAAAGTCAATGCAAATAGCCTTTGCGTGGCCAATATGAAGATAGCCGTTTGGCTCAGGTGGAAATCTTGTACATACAATGTTGTCAGGAACCCTTCCAGCCGCAAGGTCTTCATCTATAAAGTCATAAATAAAATTAGAAGCGATAGTCTCCTCGGCTTCTCCATTTATATCCTTAATTTCTTCTGACATAAAACCCCTCCGTTATACTTAATGTTTTGTTTGAAAAAACTCGTTTTATATATTTTAATGCATTATTTATTAGCCATTAGCAGCAAGCTCTTTTTCTAATCTGTCAATAGCAATATTGATTCTTCTAATACTTTCTTGTTTACCCAAAATATCAGCTATTTCAATAGCACCACCCGGAGTAACAGCTTTGCCGGATACTGCGGTTCTGAGTGGCCATAGTATGAGACTGTTTTTTACCCCTAATGCTTCTATATGAGCAAACACAGTGTCATGTATTGAAATCTCATTCCAGCTATCCATTGCTTCAATCACAGGTAGCAGAGCCTTTAATGCTTCAAGTGAATTCTCCAGAGTAGTTTTACTCTTCTTGTGAATAAACATTTGAAGGTCATAATCGGGCAGCTCATTAATAAAGTCAACTGCTTCAGGAATTGATGTCAACACCTCAGTTCTCATCTGCAATAGCTTGCTAAGCTTCATTGTATCAATTGATTTGCTTAGCTGTGCCTTCTCATAATAAGGCTTTGCCATAGCATCAAATTCTTCCACAGGCAATTTTTTGATGTATTCTCCATTCATCCAGGTTAACTTCTGAATGTCAAAAATTGCTGGTGACTTGGAAATTCCATCAATATCAAAAATTTGCTCAAGTTCAGCTAGTGAGAAAATCTCCTGATTTGAGCTAGGGCTCCATCCTAGGAGTACAACATAGTTCACTATAGCTTCTACGAGATAACCCATTGCAACCAAATCTTCAAAAGAAGGGTCGCCCGCTCTCTTGCTGAGCTTTTGTCCTGAACCTTTTAATATCAGAGGAACATGAACATATGTGGGAATATCCCATCCAAATGCCTTGTACAGAAGATTATACTTAGGTGTAGAAGCTAGGTACTCATTCCCTCTGACAACATGTGTAATGGCCATAGTATGGTCATCAATTACATTGGCAAAGTTGTATGTTGGCATGCCGTCTGTCTTAATGAGAATCTGATCGTCAAGCTCGGAGTTCTCAACCGTTATAGTTCCGTATACTGCATCATCAAAGCTTGTCGAGCCTGTATCGGGCATTTTTTGACGAATAATATATGGTGTTCCAGCAGCGAGCTTACTTTCTACTTCTTCCTTTGAAAGCTTCATACAGCAACGGTCATATCTATTCTGTTCTCCCTTTGCTTCATGCTCCTCCTTGAGAGCAGCAAGTCTTTCTTTGGTACAGAAGCAGTAATATGCTCCTCCTAGGTCAACTAATTTCTTGGCATACTCAAGATACATGCCCTTTCTCTCGCTTTGTACATATGGGCCGTACTCTCCGCCGATATCAGGACCTTCATCATGATTCATTCCTGCAAGCTTAAGAGTCTTGTAAATCACATCTACTGCACCTTCAACAAAACGCTCCTGATCTGTATCCTCTATTCTCAATATAAATTTTCCATTGTCTTTTTTTGCAATAAGGTATTCATACAATGCAGTTCGGAGGTTTCCTATGTGCATGTATCCTGTGGGACTTGGCGCGAATCTTGTCCTTGTCTGTTTCATATGTCTACTCCTTTTTTATATTTTATAAATAATAAAAACCCTTCGTCCAGAAAAAATGCAGGACGAAAGGTTAATCTTCCGCGGTACCACCTTGCTTGGCAAAGCCCATCTTAATTCTCTATAAGGGGAGAGCCCTACGTTACTCAGACTTTTGTTTCTAGCAGTACTCATATCGGACTCACACCATCGCCGACTCTCTTGAATGAGCTTACAGCCATACTTATTATCTTCATCGCACGTAAAAAGTATAATATTTAGTATTTAATAGATTAATTATATTATTTTGAAAATGTCCATGTCAAGGTTTCTGTTTATTGTCTACCCCAACAACTATTTGTATTATCTACTCAAAAAACTATTTGTACTGTCTACACAAATAACTATTTGTACTGTCTATTCCAAATAACTATTTGTACTGTCTACACAAACAACTATTTGTACTGTCTACACCAATAACTATTTGTACTGTCTACACCAATAACTATTTGTATTATCTACTCAAAAAACTATTGTACTGTCTACACAAATAACTACTTGTACTATATCAATATTTATATGCTGCTTTGTCTTTAGCTTATATAACATCAACTACTGCTATTCTAGCAGCTCAAATAATCCCTTAATTCCCTTTTTGTCTATGGTTTCTTTAACAAAGCCCAATTCATCCTGCACCATATCATTTAAAAGACTTTGTCCTAGCACGTCTACCGGTGCCCAGTCATCAGTAAATACAAGTTCCGACTTTGTGACTTCTTTTAGGTTATCTTTAACGTATTGGGCAATTTTAGCGTATGCGCCCGAATCGTTTACTTCTACACTGCTAATATTATGCTCATAATTCTCTACACAATTCACGTCATTCGATGCAAATACCAACATGTTTGTACCTGATTTAATATCGCAAGTATAAACCTTTTTCATAACACTTTTTACTGTCTGTGTTAAGTACTGATTTATGGGATTGTCACCCTTGGATTTCATATTAATATTCATAAGAATTACTCCACCGGGATTCAGATGCTTTGATACTTCAGTGAAAAACTCCTGTGTTGCCATATGAAATGGGATGGTAATGTCGTGATAAGCATCTACCATTATTATATCGTAGTTTTTACATTCTTTGTCGGATAAAAAGGTTCTGCCATCAGTGACATAGATATTGGCTTCCTCATCCTTCAAATCGAAATATTGCTTTGACAGGTCCACTATTTTTTGATCAATTTCAACCCCATCAGTTGAAGTGTTGGGGTAATACCTCTTTATTTGTTTGGCGTAAGTACCAGTACCCATTCCCAGTACAAGAACATCTAGCTTCTTATTTAAATTAGTATCTTTTATAAACATTGGTGCCATTAATCCATAATCATAGTAAAAGCCTGAGAGGTTATTATCTTTTTTGTACACTGACTGTACTCCAAAGGCCACATTTGTAGATAGATAGACGGTATTATCCTTTTCAGAGACCTGAAGATAATTGTAAAGTGATTCATCTTCAATAACGTTATCTTTCCAGAAAGCATATGAGTTTGAGAAAGGAAACAGGCATAAACCCAGGATAATAAGAAGACTAACCGAAACCCTTATTACTTTTGTCTTGTTAAGTATAAAATATGTAATGCAGATTACATTGAGCACTAATGAAAACACAAGGAAGGTCTTTCCAGTCCCTATTGTAGGAATTGTAACAAAGGTTGGTAAGAATGTTCCTATTATGCTTCCAATTGTATTCATTGCATAAATCTGACCGGCTGTTTTTCCGCTTGTATCCATATCGGTAACACCAAGCTTTACTAAATACGGTGAAACCATTCCTAAAACAACTAGAGGAGCCGAAAAAATTATTAGGCATGACAGGGCAGAGCCCGTGACCAAAAGGTTTGATGGTAGAAATACTACCAAAAGCCCTGTAATACCAGCTATTATGTATTTACCTACAAAAGGAATCACTGCTACCCAAAGAGATGCAATCCATATATAGAAGTAGAGCCTATTCATGCTGTTGTGCTTATCAGCAGACCTACCACCCAAAATGTTTCCAATACTCAGAGAGATCATAATTAGACCGATAATAACTGTCCAAATAACCTGAGATGTTCCGAAGTATGGAGCAAGGAGCTTTGAAGCACTTAGTTCAACTGCCATAATAGACATTCCGCAGAAAAACGAAGTGCAATACAAAAGTAGTTTTGTGTTCATATGCTTTTTGAAATCCTTTCGTTATTTTGACATCATGTTTTTTGCAACATATATAGTTTATAATACTGACCTGTAAATGTGAAGGAATTTTACATTTTTGTCCTCCACGGAAATACAAAACATTTACAATTCTTAAATTATAACATAATTGTAAATATATGCACATTAATTATTTTATCATTAAATTCAAAAAGTTCGTTGTTTTTTGACGTTTTATCTTGTATACAATATTCAATTTGTATATAATAAAAGTGTTGTGTTTAGATGGTCTCAGGTTATATGACCAGGTAATATATTTATTATATAAATAAAAAATGAGGGTATAAGGAGAGGGGTCTTATATGAATTTTTTAGAAAGAACCATTGAAAGAGCAAAGCAAGATATCAAGACAATTGTACTTCCTGAGAGTACTGACATTAGAACAATTAAAGCTGCAGCAATGATACAGCAACAGGGAATAGCAAACATTGTTCTCGTCGGAAATAAGGACGCTATAGCAGAGCTTGCTGGTGATTTAGATATTTCAAAAGCAAAAATTGTTGATCCTAATGATTTTGAAAGATTTGAACAGTATGCCGAGAAACTTGTTGAACTCAGAAAGTCAAAGGGCATGACAATTGAACAGGCTAGAGAAACACTTAAAAATCCACTTTATTTTGGTGTAATGATGGTAAAGATGGGTGAGGCAGATGGAATGGTTGCCGGTGCAATAAATTCTACAGGAAACACACTAAGACCTGCGCTTCAGATACTTAAGACAGCTCCAGGCTCAAAGCTTGTTTCTGCATTCTTCGTAATGGTTGTACCTGACTGTGAGTATGGTCACAATGGTATTTTTGTATATGGTGATAGTGGGTTGGTTGAAAATCCAAATGCTGAAGAACTCTCAGAAATTGCTATAGCTTCTGCAAAGTCCTTCAAGAGTCTTGTTGAGGCTGAACCAAAGGTTGCAATGCTTTCATACTCAACATATGGAAGTGCAAAGAGCGAATTGACTGAAAAGGTTATACAGGCTACTAAATATGCTAAGGAGAAGGCTCCTGACCTAAAGCTTGATGGCGAATTGCAGGCAGATGCTGCAATAATTCCTTCAGTTGGTAAGTCAAAGGCTCCAGGAAGTGATTTAGCTGGTGAAGCCAATGTTCTTATATTCCCAGATCTCAACTGCGGTAACATTGCTTACAAGCTTACTCAGAGACTTGCTAAGGCTGAAGCTTACGGTCCAATTATTCAAGGACTTGCAGGACCTGTAAATGACTTGTCAAGAGGTTGCAGTGCTGAAGATATAGTAGGTGTAGTAGCTATTACTTGTATTCAAGCACAGAATGTTGCAAAATAATCAGCTTGATTTTTAATAAAAATGTAAAAATTAACTGGAGTTTTTTATAAATTTTTTTGGAAGCATAATAATAAGTTTATTGTTTATCAAGGGAGATGAATTTTCATGAAGGTTTTGGTAATAAATACTGGTAGCTCCTCATTAAAGTATCAGTTAATTGATATGACTAATGAGTCAGTACTTGCAAAGGGACTTTGCGATAGAATAGGAATTGAAGGATCATATCTAAAGCAGTCTAGAGGAGAAGAGGGCGCAGTTGTAAAAGAACTCGAGCTCAAGAACCACAGAGATGCTATTCAGGCAGTTATAAATGCTTTGGTAGACCCTGAAATTGGTGTAATTTCAAGTATGAGTGAGATTTCTGCAGTTGGACATAGAATAGTTCATGGTGGAGAAAAGTTTAGTAGCTCTGCAGTAATCAATGACGAAGTAATGGAAGCGGTAAAGGCTTGTATTGAAGTTGCACCACTCCACAATCCTCCAAATATTATTGGTATTGAGGCTTGTCAGCAGATAATGCCAGGCGTTCCTATGGTGGGAGTTTTTGATACTGCTTTCCATAGAACAATGCCAGAGCAAGCATATATCTATGCTATACCTTATGAAATGTACCAAAAATATGGCATAAGAAAATATGGTTTCCACGGAACCTCACACAAATTCGTAGCTGAAAGAGCTGCTGAGTTACTTGGTAAGCCACTTAGCGATTTAAAGATTATAACTTGCCATTTAGGTAATGGCTCAAGTGTTTCTGCTGTAAATAAGGGCAAGTGCATAGATACCTCCATGGGCTTTACTCCATTAGCAGGCGTTCCAATGGGAACAAGATGCGGAAACATTGACCCTGAGATAGTTACTTTCCTTATGAGCAAGGAAAATCTTGATATTAAGGGTATAAGCACACTTCTCAACAAGAAGTCAGGTGTACTTGGAGTATCAGGCGTGAGCAGTGACTTTAGAGACTTGCATGATGCTGCTGAGTCAGGGAACAAGAGAGCCCAGCTCGCTATAGAAATATTCTGCTACGGTGTTAAAAAGGTAATCGGAGAATACTTGGCTGCCATGAATGGTGCGGATGCCATCGTGTTTACTGCAGGAGTAGGTGAAAACAATTCAATTGCAAGGGATATGATCCTTAAGGATATGGAATTCTTTGGTATCAAAATTGATGCCGAAAAGAATAATACTAGAGGCAAGGAAATTGATATTAGTGCTGAGGGAGCAACAGTAAAGACTTTAGTTATCCCAACAAACGAGGAACTTGCTATTGCTAGAGAAACAGTGAAACTTTTGAAATAAATAAAAGAACTCTTGAAATAAAACAGAATTACTGAAATAAAACAGAACTACTGAAAAAAAACAGAACTACTGAAAAAACAGAACTTTTGAAATAAAGAATAGAATTATTGACAAACCTATTATTAGTTAGTATAATATCAGTTGTCGGTTTTTAAGAGGGTTGCCTATGAGAGTGAATGTGTCAGATATAGTAAAAGTTGAAGGAGCCGGAATAGATATCCAGTTCTGTGATAATTTACCTGGTTTGCAGGAGCTTTATACTAGTGCTACATTTTATCCTCCTTTTAAGTTTACAGGACGCATTGTCAACTTAGGAGGCTTATTGAAACTGAGTGGTATGCTTCATTTTGAATATAGCGGGAACTGCCTTAGATGCCTAAAAAGCATTAAGGATTCTTTAGAAGTAACTATTGAGGAAAACTTTGTTGAGGCAGTAGACTCTGAAGACAGTGATGCATATACGTTTGAGGGAAATGTTGTAGACATTGATAAGCCACTTATAGACAATATTATTCTTGCTATTCCTATGACGTTGCTTTGCAGCGAGGACTGCAAGGGATTATGCAGTAACTGTGGCAATAATCTTAATAATAAAAATTGTAATTGTGATGAACGCGAAATAGTAGACCCAAGAATGGAAATACTTAAAGATTTTTTCAAGTAGGTTTCTACTTAGATGGTTGCATTATAGTAGGGAGGTGTTATTGATGGCAAATCCAAAGCGTAGATGGTCCAAAGCAAGAACAGGTAAAAGAAGATCCCAGTGGAAACTGGCGTCACCAACTCTGGTTAGCTGCCCACAGTGTCACGTTTTCAAGCTGCCTCACAAGGTATGCGGTGAATGTGGATATTATGATGGCAAACAAGTAGTTAAAGTAGAAGCTAAATAATTATATTGTCATTAAAGCAGCAGGCTCAATGTAGTCATGCTGCTTTTTTGTGACAATAATTCTTGAGTCAATAATGTTGTATTTGACTTCGGAAAACTGTACATAATAAGATAAATACAGGGATTATCATGCATTCTTTTTTAGATATACCATAAAGCTGTAAGTTTTGCAGCACACGAAAGGACGGATTTTGAGTTGTCCTCAAAAAACAAGGTTTGCGCCATACAAAAAGGAAGTATTGCTGAAGAGGCAGATATTGAAGTAGGAGATGTACTTCTTTCTATAAATTCGCAGGTTATCGAAGATATTTTTGATTACAGGTTTTATTGTCTTTCGGAAGAATTGCTACTGGAAGTTCAAAAGCCTGATGGTGAGATATGGGAAATAGAGATTGAAAAAGACGAAAATGAGGACTTGGGTATTGAGTTTGAAGACTCCATGATTGAGGCAAGAAGCTGTACAAATAATTGCATTTTTTGCTTTATTGACCAGTTACCAAAAGGCATGAGGGATACTGTCTACTTTAAAGACGATGATTCCAGACTTTCTTTTCTTTCGGGTAACTATGTTACTCTTACAAATATTAAGGAAGAGGATTTAAAGAGGATAATAAGGTATAGGATGTCCCCTATTAATGTTTCGGTTCATACCACAAATCCGGAACTAAGAGTTAAAATGCTCAACAACCGATTTGCCGGCGATGTAATGGACAAAATCAAAATGCTTACTGATGCAGGAATCGAGGTTAATTGCCAGATAGTGCTATGCAAAAGCATAAATGACGGTCAAGAGCTGGACAATACTATCGCTGATTTGGTGTGCCTTTATCCTGATATGAAAAGTATTTCAGTGGTACCGGTTGGTATCACAAAATATAGAGAGAACTTATTCGAGCTAGAGTCTTTTGATACAGAAAGTTGCCAGCAGGTTATCAAGCAAGTTCATGAATGGCAGAGAAAGCTCATGGACGAAAAGGGCTCTTCTATTGTATATCTGGCAGATGAATTTTATATAAATGCAGGATATGAGATTCCTGACTATAATCATTATGAAGAATTTCCACAGATTGAAAACGGGGTTGGTTTGCTTGCCTTGTTAAAACATGAAGTGGGTATAGAGTTGAAGCGAAAAGCAAAGCAGGCCCCAAAAAGGAACATTAGCATTGCAACAGGTAGACTTGTCTATAAAAATATATTAAAATTGGTAGATAGTATCACATCTGTATATAGTCAGATTAGTGTTAATGTTTATGCGATTGAAAATGATTTCTTTGGTCCTATGGTTACTGTGAGTGGACTCTTGACAGGGCGGGACATTATAAATCAGCTGATTGATAAGCCTTTGGGAGATGAATTGCTCATTACACGAAGTATGCTCAAAGCGGGGGAAACAGTTTTTCTGGACGACTGTACTGTCCAACAGCTTGAGCAGGAGTTAAAAGTTAAGGTTCGCATTGTAGAGAATAACGGCAAGGATTTTGTAAATGCAATTACCGGAAAGTAGAAAGGGAGGTACAGCAAGTGCCAAAACCAATAGTTGCAGTAGTTGGCAGACCGAATGTCGGAAAGTCAACATTTTTTAATTATCTTGCGGGTAGCAGGATATCCATAGTTGAAGATACCCCTGGTGTTACCAGAGATAGAATTTATACCGAAGTTGAATGGCGTAGTAGAAAGTTCACCATGATTGACACAGGTGGAATCGAGCCATATTCAGAAGATATAATAATGCAGCAAATGAAGCGTCAGGCGGAAATAGCCATAGAGACCGCGGATGTAATAATTTTTATGGTAGATGCAAAGGATGGTATGACAGCCACTGACAAAGAGGTAGCTACCATGCTCAGAAAATCTCATAAGCCAATTGTACTTACTGTCAATAAGGTTGACAGAGTTGGCGATCCTCCACCAGAGGTATATGAATTTTATAATCTAGGTATGGGCGATATGATTGTAATATCATCAGTTCATGGTTTAGGTATGGGGGATGTGCTGGATGCAGTTTATGAGCATTTTCCTGATGAAAACAATGAAGAAGATGATGATGAGACTATAAAGGTTGCGGTTGTAGGTAAACCAAATGCGGGTAAGTCCTCACTAATCAATTCAATACTAGGTGAAGACAGGGTAATTGTCAGCAATATACCGGGCACTACAAGGGATGCCATTGATACCCATGTAGAAAAAGATGGACAGAAATTTACCTTTATTGATACAGCAGGTATAAGGAAGAGAAGTAAAATAAACGAAAATATTGAGAAATACAGTGCGATCCGCTCTTGGACAGCCATAGAAAGAGCTGATGTCTGTCTCATAATGATTGATGCTGAAGATGGAGTTACTGAGCAGGATACCAAGATTGCTGGCTATGCTCATCAACAGGGCAAAGCATCAATAATTGTTATTAATAAATGGGACTTAATTGAAAAGCAAACAGGAACACTTGAGGAATATAGAAAGACAGTGCATGAAAAGCTTGGTTTTATGACATATGCGCCTGTTATCTTTATTTCTGCAAAAACTGGACAAAGGGTTAACAAGATATATGAACTGATTAAGTTTGTAGCTGATCAAGCTGCTTTCAGAATTTCCACAGGAATGCTCAATGACTTAGTATATGAAGCTGTTGCAATGGTTCAGCCGCCTTCTGATAAGGGAAAAAGGCTAAGGATTTACTATATGACTCAGGCTTCCATTAAGCCACCAACTTTTATTATTTTCGTTAATGACCTGGAGCTTTTCCATTATTCATATGAACGATATCTTGAAAACCAACTCAGAAAAAGCTTTGGTTTTGAGGGTACACCTATACGGTTTATTCATAGACAACGGGATAAGGAAGAAGAATAAGACATTATGAATTAAGTCTTTGTTCTAGAGAAAGGAATGTAAATGTATGGGGTTGTTTATTGGTAAAATTATTCTTGTTTTAATTATTGGATACTTACTAGGGAGTTTAAATACCTCAATATTGGTAGGTAAACTCTATGGCACTGATATTAGGAAGCATGGCAGTGGAAATGCCGGGATGACTAATACACTTAGAACCCTTGGAAAGGTTGCTGCCCTACTTGTTATTATAGGTGATATGCTAAAAGGGATTTTGGCATTTATCATTGGTAATTTGATTATTAGTAACAGCATACCCCCTGAAATCTCTATCGATGTTATAGGCATTGGCGGCATGGCGGGTGGCATAGCTGCTATAGCAGGCCATAATTGGCCGCTTTATTTTGGGTTTAAGGGTGGTAAAGGAATACTAACCTCATTCTCAGTTGTCCTAATGATGGACTGGAAATTAGGTCTCATACTTTTAGGAATATTTCTAATTATTGTGGTATTAACAAGATTTGTGTCATTGGGGTCCATTATTGCTTCAATAGCATTTCCTATAACAGCTTTTATTAAGGGTAACGGAATAGTATTTACTGTATTTGCCGCTATTTTGGCTGTTTTAGCTACCATAATGCATAGATCAAATATAAAGAGGTTATTGTCTGGAACAGAAAGAAAGCTAGGTTCCAAGAAAAAATAACTTTTTCAAATACTGTTTCAATTACTATTTGAAGGGAATGATTTTAAAATGAATAAGAAAGTTGCAGTGATAGGTGCAGGAAGTATGGGAACTGCTATGGCGGTTCTTTTATCAAAGAATGAGAATGATGTAAGTTTGTGGTCACCTATGCAGGATGAAATTGATATGCTCAAGGAAAAAAGAGAGCATATTACTAGATTACCAGGAGTTAAGGTGCCAGAGACAGTAAAGTTAACTACAGATATGGAACAAGCCGTGAAGGAATGTGAGGTGGTTGTACTTGCAGTCCCATCACAGACAACAAGGCAGAATTGTAATGCAATTAGTAAGTTTATATCGAAGAAAGCAATTGTTGTTACCTGCTCCAAGGGAATTGAAGATGGAAGCTGTAAATTATTATCAGAAATAATGGCGGAGGAATTACCCGATAATCCTATAGCTGTATTATCAGGACCAAGCCATGCTGAAGAAATAGGAAGGGACGTTCCAACAACAGTTGTAGCAGCTTCTGAAGATATTCAAATAGCACAAATTTTGCAGGATTTATTCATGACTCCAACCTTCAGAGTTTATACAAATACTGATGTGGTTGGTGTAGAATTAGGCGGTGCTCTCAAAAATGTTATTGCACTTTGTGCCGGTGTTTCTGACGGTTTAGGCTTTGGTGATAATACAAAGGCGGCTCTGATGACCAGAGGAATAGCTGAAATATCCAGACTCGGAGAGGCTATGGGTGGCAGCAGTGAGACCTTTGCGGGACTTACAGGTGTAGGTGACTTGATTGTAACCTGTACAAGTATGCATTCAAGAAATAGAAGAGCAGGCATCCTTATTGGCCAAGGAAAAAGTGTTGATGAAGCTCTCAAGGAAGTTAACATGGTTGTAGAAGGCGTTGCTACCACTAAACCTGCCTACATGTTATCAAAGAAGCTAAATGTATCTATGCCAATTACAGAAGAAGCTTACAGGGTTTTATTCGAGGGGAAGGATCCAAGGAAGGCTGTTATTGACCTTATGACCAGGGATAAAAAGACTGAAATGTAAAATTGATAAATGCAAAATAGGGAAGTAAAAAGGTCCAATTATAATAGTTTAATGCAGTAGTTATGTAAAGATAATTCATAATTTAAGGACATTAGCATTAGAGTGAGCGTGAAATAGCGCACTCTTAACGCTAATGTCCTTTGTAAATTTTAGGTAATTTTTCTAAAATGAAAGTTGGTATTGCTAAAACTTCATATTTTGAATATAATCTTTATAACAAACATTTGTAAATTTTAACTTGAATAGGGGGATTTATTATGAAAAAGAGAATTTTGGCATTAGCACTTTCCATGACAATGATGGTATCACTCTTTGCAGGATGCGGAAAGTCCGGCGGTGATTCAGCTAGTGGAGATACAATCAAGATTGGTACAATTCAGCCAATCAGCGGTAAGTTATCATTATACGGTACTCAGACAAGAGATGCTATCCAGATGGCAGTTGATGAGATTAACGAAAAGGGTGGCGTACTTGGCAAGAAGCTTGTATTAGTTGTTAAGGATGACGAAGCAAATCCAGAGAAGACTTTGAATGCATTTACAAAGCTTGCTTCATCTGACAATATTGTTGGACTTGTAGGAGCTTTGACTAGTAACTGTACTCTTGCCATAACAAAGCAAGCACAGCAAAGAAAGATTGTTATGATTACACCATCATCAACAAACGATACAGTTACAGACGCAGGTGATTACATATTCAGAGCATGCTACAATGACTCTTTCCAGGGTACTGTAGTAGCTAAATTTGCGCAGACTGATTTAAAAGCAAAGACAGCAGCAATTCTATATGATGTAACTAACGATTATTCAAAGGGCCTTATGGAAAACTTCAAAAAGACCTTCACTGAAAATGGTGGAACAGTAGTTTCTGAAGAATCATATAGCTCAGGAGACAAGGACTTTAATGCACAGTTGACAAACATCAAGGGAAAGAATCCAGATGTACTATTCTTGCCTGATTACTATTCAACAATTTCATTAATAGCTCCACAGGTTAAGAGAGCAGGTATTACAGTACCAATGCTTGGCGCTGATGGTTGGGACGAAGCTACAAGTACATCAGATGACTCAGTAATAGGTTCATATTACAGCAATCACTATGCTACTGATGCAAATGATAAGGAAGTTAAAGATTTTGTTGATAAGTTCAAGGCAAAGTACAATGCAACTCCAAATGCTCTAGCAGCTTTAGGATATGATGCTGCATACATTCTAGCAAACGCTATTGAAAAGGCTGGATCAACAGATTCAGAAAAAATCAAGAACGCTATGATGGAGACAGATGGTAAATTTGTTACAGGGAATATTAAGTTCAATGAAAAGAGAAACCCTGTTAAATCAGCTGTTATGGTAAAGATTGAAAAGGGCGACGATGGCAAGCTTAAGGGTTCATATGTATCAACAGTTAACCCATAATTTTTGAATAAAATAAAAGCACTAGAGAGATTTACAATAACTAATAGTAGGATAACAATATTTCCTACTATTAGTTATTGATTTATATTATTTTATAGGGATAAAAAGCTTTTAACTTGGTGAGGGGTGGGTAAATGCTGCAATTTTTCATACAATTGCTCAACGGACTTTCTTTAGGAAGTATATACGCATTGATTGCATTAGGCTATACCATGATATACGGTATTGTAAAGCTGATAAATTTTGCTCATGGTGATGTACTGATGATTGGTGCTATGACAGGATTTTTTGTACTATCAGCAATGGGGGGAGCAACGCCTCTTTCATTAATTGTTGCGCTATTGGCTTCAATGGCAGTTTGTGCACTTTTCTTTATTATTGTAGAAAAGGCTTGTTACAAGCCGCTTAGAAATGCTCCTAGGATTAATGCACTTATTACAGCTATTGGAGTTTCAATACTTATAGAAAATGGTACGAGGGTAATACCTTTTATAGGCCCGAACTTTAGACTATTTCCTACAATTGCTGGAATAAATGATTCATTAAAGGACGGTGTGGGCATCAGCAAAATGCAATTGATTGTAATAGGTATTTCAATTGGTTTGATGCTTGTACTCACATATATTGTAAATATGACAAAAATGGGGAAGGCCATGAGAGCAGTTTCTCATGATCTAGATGCCTCCCTGTTAATGGGAATAGATATAAACAGGATTATTTCGTTTACATTTGCTTTGGGTGCTGCTTTAGCAGCTGCTGCCGGAATAATGTTCGCAAGCCTGTATCCTCAGGTTGACCCATATATGGGAATAATGCCGGGACTCAAGGCCTTTGTTGCAGCAGTACTTGGTGGTATAGGAAGTATACCGGGGGCCATGCTCGGAGGCGTACTTATAGGTCTAGCCGAGACATTGACAAAGGGCTACATAAATACTCAGCTTGCAGACGCAATAGTATTTGGAATACTTATCGTTATACTTGTAATACGACCAGCAGGCTTGCTGGGTAAAAATATTAAGGAGAAAGTGTAGGTGTAGCAGAATGAAGAATAAACGATTATTTAATTTTGCAACAATATCGATTTTCTCCGTGGTTTCTTTTGGAATATTGGTAGGCCTTTCTTGGACTGGCATAATTTCTGAGTCACTGGGTCATATCTTGGC
This sequence comes from Bacillota bacterium, assembly GCA_023439045.1. Lineage (GTDB taxonomy): Bacteria > Bacillota > Clostridia > Acetivibrionales > DSM-1351 > Ruminiclostridium. The sequence continues at coordinate 316,342 of JAEXOY010000015.1, forward strand.
ACTCGCGGCTATTAATACTATTGTTGCATTAAGCTTAAACATAATTACTGGATTTACTGGACAGCTAGCACTAGGACAGGCGGGCTTTATGATGGTAGGTGCATATTCAACTGCTATATTTATTATGAGGCTCAATGTTCCACTATTTTTTGCAATTATACTAGGTGGATTGGTGACAGCAGTCTTTGGCCTTTTTATTGGATTTCCAACCTTAAGATTAAGGGGAGATTATTTAGCTATTACAACTTTGGGATTTGGTGAAATACTCAGAGTGGTTATTAATTATTTTGATGGACTGACAGGGGGCGCTTCAGGGCTAAAGGATATCCCTGGTTTTGATAACAATGATTACTTAATGAATGAATTCCTTGGCTTTGTGTGGTCATTTGCTTTCCTATTTGTCATAGTTATTGCTATTAGTAATTTAAAGAAGTCTTCTACCGGAAGAGCAATTATTTCTATCAAGGAAGACGAAATTGCTGCTAATTCTATGGGAATAAATGTAGCGTATTACAAGATGTTTTCCTTTGTATTTGCATCGTTCATTGCGGGTATAGGCGGTGGTTTATACGCAATTTTTAATGGGTATCTCACCCCGACAAACGCTGGATTCATGAGCTCGGTATACTTTGTAATATATGTAGTTTTTGGTGGTTTAGGAAGTATTACCGGTACTATTATATCAACCTTCTTCCTGACTTATTTACAGGACGCACTTCAGGTAGTAGGAGACTACAGATTGGTTATTTTCCCATTATTGCTTATAATCATAATGATATTCTGGCCACGAGGCATTATGGGTAACAAAGAGTTCTCTATTACTGATTTCGTGTGGAAGCTGTTTCATGGCGAGCTTTTCAAAAAGAAAACAGACAAAACCAACAAAACCGACAAATCTAAAGATGAAGGGATGGTGAGCTAAATGTCAGTATTAGAAGCAAAAGGATTATCAATAGTTTTCGGTGGATTAAAGGCAGTATCAAATTTTGATCTATCTTTGCAACCTGGAGAACTAGTAGGTCTTATAGGGCCTAACGGAGCGGGCAAGACAACAGTATTTAATCTGCTTACTGGTGTTTATTTACCAACCACCGGTGAAATTCATCTAAAAAATAAAAGTATCAATAAAATGAAGCCTTTCAAAATAACTCAGATGGGTATTGCAAGAACATTCCAGAATATTAGGCTCTTTAAGGAGCTTACTGTTATAGACAATGTTAGAATAGCACTTCACTTTAATAGCGGCTATAATGCATTTCATGGAATATTGAGAACTAACAAGTACTTTAGACAAGAAGACAAGATGCAGGAGAGAGCAAATGAGCTACTTGCAATTTTTGGCCTTAGTACTAAGTCTAGTGAGCTGGCAAAAAACTTGCCATATGGTGAACAAAGAAAGCTGGAAATAGTAAGAGCACTTGCTACTAACCCTTCCGTTCTGCTTTTGGATGAACCAGCTGCTGGAATGAATCCACAAGAAACGCATGACCTTATGAACCTTATAAAGTTCATAAAGGATAAATTTAATCTCACTATACTACTTATTGAACATGACATGAGTCTTGTCATGGGTATTTGTGAGAGGATAGTTGTACTTGACTACGGTCAGACCATTGCAGTGGGAACACCCGAACAGATTAGCAAAAATGAGACAGTAATAAAGGCATATCTTGGAGAGGGGGAGAGCTTGGATGCTTAAGGTTGATGGAATAAATGTTTACTATGGAAATATTCACGCTCTTCATGACGTTAGTTTCTCCGTTAATGAGGGTGAAATAGTTACCTTGATTGGTGCAAATGGGGCAGGAAAAACAACAATTCTGAGAACTGTTTCTGGAATTATGCAGGCTAAGTCAGGTACTATCTCATTTAATAACGGAATTATTTCTAAAATGAGCGCAAATAGTATTGTTAAAAATGGAATCAGTCAGGTTCCTGAAGGAAGAAGAATTTTCGCTAACCTTACTGTAAAAGAAAACCTTGAAATGGGTGCTTATACAAGGAAGGACAAGGCAAATCTTAAGGGTGACTATGACATTGTTTTCTCACGGTTTCCACGACTTAAGGAAAGAATCAGACAGGTAGCAGGTACGTTAAGTGGGGGAGAACAGCAGATGCTAGCCATGGGTAGAGCCCTTATGGCTAAACCCAAACTACTGCTTATGGACGAACCTTCAATGGGATTGGCACCGTTATTTGTAAAGGAAATCTTTACTATAATAAAAGATATTAATAAATCCGGCACAACAGTATTGCTTGTTGAACAGAATGCAAATATGGCTCTTTCTATTGCTAATCGTGCATATGTAATTGAAACTGGTAGAATCACTCTATCAGGAAGTGCAGCTGAGTTGGCAAAGAGTGAGGATGTCAGAAAAGCATATTTAGGAGGATAAATACCTATACAGCTGGCAGGAACTTATTTCATTGTATGGAATATTTAAAATAGTGTAAATAATTAGGAGGTGCTTTTATGTATGTAAAAAATCGTATGACCTCAAATCCTTATATTGTTGCACCAGAGGATACTGTTAATGATACTATGATGCTTATGCGTCAAAAAAGAGTAAAAAGTCTTCCTGTAGTCAAAAATGGAAAGTTGGTAGGAATTGTTACTGAAAAACAGCTTGCAGAGATTACACCATCTCCCGCAACAACCCTTAGTGTATTTGAAGTAAGTTATTTGCTATCAAAAACAAAGATTGAGACAATCATGACCAAGGAGGTTGTTACCATATCCTCCGATGATTTGCTTGAGCAGGCTTCCCTTTTGATGAGAAACCACAATGTCAGTTGCTTACCAGTTTTAGACAACAACAAGCTGGTAGGTATTATTTGCGAATCGGATATATTTGATTCCTTTATTGATATAATGGGGCTTAGAGATACCGGCACCAGGATTTCAATAGAAATCGCAGAGGATAAGCCGGGCATTGTAGCGGAAGTAGCAGGAATTATTGCACAAAGCGGTATTAATATAACGCACTTGGTACTTTACAGGAATGAATTGATCATAAGAGTAAATACTTTAAATGTTGAGCAGGTGGAAAAGTCGCTTTCAGAGAGGGGATACGCTATTAAATCTATTCTAAAAAGCGAGTAGACAGTCCTTACAATGGCACAAGTATGAACATAGCTACTATGCATGTTTATATGAACAGGTATTACACAAATTGATATTCAAATTGCTGTTAATATATAAGAAAGCTGGCATATGTTGATGTGACCCTAAAAGTTAGACCTAAAAATCTAACCCTTGGGAGGTCTGTTCAATATGCTAGCTTTTTTTGCTGTCAAGCAAGTCCAACCTTTATAAATTTTTTGTAATAATAACTTTTTTCGGACATATATTTATAGTGAAAAAGAAACACTTATATAGTTTTATCTTAATTCACATTAGCATAATAAAGAGGAGGGCTTGCAGGTGGATAAATTCAACATATACCAGCAAATAGCTGAAAGAACTCAAGGGGACATTTACATTGGGATTGTAGGGCCTGTGAGGACTGGAAAATCTACATTTATAAAAAGATTTATGGACCTATTGGTAATACCAAACATTGAAAATGCTTACCAAAAGGAACGAGCAAGGGATGAGCTTCCACAGAGTGCATCAGGAAAGACCATAATGACAACAGAACCAAAATTTATTCCTAACGAAGCTGTAGAGGTAGTTATTGATGAAAATGTCCAACTTAAGGTTAGGATGATTGACTGTGTTGGCTATATGGTCAAGGGAGCTATGGGACATTTGGAGAATAATGCTCCTAGAATGGTATCAACACCTTGGTATGACTATCAAATCCCATTTGAGGACGCAGCAGAAATTGGAACTAGAAAGGTAATAAATGAGCACTCAACAATAGGTATAGTAATTACTACCGATGGGAGTATAGCAGATATTTCAAGAGAAGATTATGCAGATGCTGAAAAAAGAGTTATAACTGAATTAAAGGCAATCAATAAGCCGTTTGTTATAGTAATTAACTCAACTAGACCAAGAGACTCTGAGACCATTAAACTTAGAGAAGAACTTGAGGCAAAATACGGGGTATCGACAATTATTCTTGATTGTTTACAGATGAGAGCAGAAGATATTGACTCAGTGGTGGAAAAGCTGCTCTATGAGTTTCCTATATCTGAAATCGGTATTAATATTCCAAAGTGGGTTGAAGCACTAGAAGATACCCATTGGCTAAAGGACGATATGATAGGCTGTGTAAAGGATACCTTCCGATCTGTGAATAGGCTTAGAGAAGTAAAATCAGTTATGGGTAGCTTTGAGAACTATGATTTTATAAAGAAGGCAAGTATTGATAAAATCAGCCTTGGAGAAGGGGTTATTTCTGTTGATATATCAACTGCTGATGGTCTGCTATACAGGATTCTGAGTGAAGAATCAGGTATGGAAATTGAAGGCGAGCACAAACTCGTCGGTCTTATTAAGAATCTCGCTAGAATAAAGAAGGAGTATGAGAGAGTTGAATATGCTCTTCATGAAGTCAAGATTAAAGGCTATGGTATGGTATCACCTCAGCTAGATGAATTAACCCTCGAAGAACCCGAAATCATTAAGCAAGGCAATAAATTTGGAGTAAAATTAAGAGCCTCAGCACCGTCAATACATATGATTAGAGCGGATATTGAAACAGAAATTGCTCCGTTAGTGGGTACTGAAAAGCAATCTGAAGAATTGGTTACATACCTGCTAAGAGAGTTTGAAAATGACACTGCTAAACTTTGGGAATCTAATATATTCGGCAAGTCACTGCATGAATTGGTAAATGAAGGCTTACAGAATAAACTTTTCAGAATGCCAGAGGATGCACAGCTTAAACTCCAGGAAACATTACAGAAGATTATTAACGAGGGTAGCGGCGGACTGATTTGTATTATACTTTAATACTATTTATTATAAAAATAATGATATAAATTAAGTTGTAAACCCAAGTACCTTTTATGGTTAAGAGGCAATTTCCCAGATTAGTTAATTTAGGGCTAACCGATAGAATGCAGCAAACGGCAGATATATATAACTGTTTGCTTTAAAGCTTTCAATCGGCTAGCCTTTTTGCTTTAGTGTAAATATATAAATCCTTTTGAACTAATTACTGATATCAATTGGATATATAAACCTCTTTAGCGGAACATAAAGTATCCCAACAATTACTGCAGTAATTATATACTCCGGTAACATAAATGCTCCGTTGTAGATAAGTGAATACACCCACGCATTCATACCTTCAGGGGCATAAGACGCCCAAAGTATGATGCCCGAAATAAAATGGAAAACAAAGCGTGTTCCGGTTGCAACAGTAACCCCAATTAAACTAACAAAAATATTCTTTTTGAAAAAACCAGCTAAGCCGATACTGGCAAAAGGTAATAGGTAGTCGAGAAGAATACTGAGAGGATGAAATGAATACTTTGCACCTAAAAGGAATTGTAAAACACCATAGGTCAAACCTACAATTAGTCCATTCTTACCGCCCCACCTTAAAGAAAAGATTATGATAGGAACCATGCTCCCGAGGGTAATGGAGCCCCCATTGTAGCTCTGAAAAATCACTACATAACTTAGAATTTGTGCTAGGGCAATCATTAGCCCTGCCTCCACCAACATTTTGGTAGACATTTTTTTCATAATAAATACCTCCTAAGAAAATAAAAAATGTCATACCTGTTTGGAATATATGCAGCATGACATAGTCATTTTCCTACGCTGGCATTACCCAGATCAGGTATAAGGGTTTAAGCAACTATGCTAATCTCAGCCGATTCAATTATCAGCTCCCCTGGTAATTTAGTTGTTGCTCTGAATTATAGCAAATTATGTTTAGATAAGTCAACACATAATTTTAATATATCTAACTATACTTTTAAAATAATAAACCGAACAAGTGTTTGCATTTTTACAAATATTTGATATAATGACAAAGAGGTTTTTTGACAGAGTATTAAGTTAATAATATTACTTTGAAAGTGTTGAAAGGATATACAATAATGATTAAAGACAACATTCTAATAAAAGGAGCCAGGGAACATAACCTGAAGAATATTGACATTGAGATACCCAGGGACAAATTTGTTGTTATCACTGGACTTAGCGGTTCAGGGAAATCGTCTCTGGCATTTGATACTATATATGCAGAAGGACAGAGAAGATATGTAGAATCTCTCTCATCTTACGCAAGACAATTCCTTGGTCAGATGGAAAAACCAGACGTGGATTACATTGAGGGACTATCCCCCGCTATAGCCATAGACCAGAAGACTACCAGCAGAAATCCTAGATCTACAGTAGGTACTGTTACAGAGATACATGACTATTTGAGATTGCTATATGCCAGGATTGGTATTCCTCACTGTCCAAAATGCGGCAAAGAGATTAGCCAGCAGACAGTGGATCAGATGGTGGATACAATATTGGCTTTGCCTGAAGGAACGAGAATACAGCTTTTAGCTCCAGTTGTCAGAGGGAGAAAAGGAGAGTATCACAAGCTTATAGAGGACGCAAAAAAGGGCGGCTTTGTCCGTATCAGGATTGATGGAGAGGTCAAAGATATCAACGATGAAATTACACTAGAAAAGAATAAAAAGCACAATATTGAAATTGTTGTGGACAGGCTTATTATAAAGCCGGATATTACAAAAAGACTGAGCGACTCTCTTGAGACTGTACTCAATCTTAGCAGTGGTATGGCTATAGTAGACGTAATTGGACAGGAAGAGATACTTTTAAGCCAGAATTTTGCTTGTAGTGATTGTGCTATTAGTATAGATGAGCTTACACCTAGAATGTTCTCTTTCAACAATCCTTTTGGCGCCTGTCCATCATGTACTGGACTTGGTAATCTACTAAAAGTAGACATGGATCTTATTATTCCAGACAGATCAAAGTCACTAACTGATGGTGCTATCACTGTATCCGGTTGGAATATTGAGAGCGAAGATGCCTATACTAGAATGATATTTAATGCACTAGCAAAGCACTACAAGTTTAAACTCGATACTCCTATAAATAAGCTGCCTGCAAATGTTTTGGATATTATTCTTTATGGAACCAAAGGTGAAAAGATTAAGGTAGAATATGAGCGCGAGTATGGTAGTGGTTCTTATATGGCGGCCTTTGATGGTGTAATGAATATTGTTGAGCGTAGATACAAAGAAACGCAGTCAGAAGGGATGAAGCAGTATTACGAGCAGTTTATGAGTAATACCCCTTGCCCTGATTGCAATGGCGCAAGACTAAAAAAAGAAAGCCTTGCTGTTACAATTGGAGGCAAAAACATATATGAAATTTCTGTAATGTCAGTTGCAGAGGTCAAAAAGTTTTTTTTGGAATTGCAGCTAAGTGAACAACAAACTTTGATTGCTAATCAAATTTTAAAAGAAATAAATGCTAGGATAGGCTTTCTCGTTGATGTAGGCCTTGACTATCTTACACTGGCTAGAGCAGCAGGAACTCTTTCAGGTGGTGAAGCCCAGAGAATTAGATTAGCTACACAAATAGGCTCAGGCCTTATGGGAGTTCTGTATATACTGGACGAACCTAGTATTGGACTTCATCAGAGAGACAATGAGAAATTGCTTGAAACTCTTACAAAACTTAAAAACTTAGGTAATACCCTAATTGTTGTTGAGCACGATGAAGATACTATGTTTGCCGCAGATCATATAATTGACATGGGACCTGGGCCAGGTATACATGGGGGATATGTCGTTGCGCAGGGGCCTATCCAAAGTATTCTAAGCAATGAAGATTCTATTACTGGACAATATCTTAGCGGTAGAAAGAAAATCGAAATACCAAAAAAGAGGAGAAAAACAAAGGGCAATTGGCTTGAAGTGTGTGGCGCTAGACAAAATAATCTAAAAAATGTTAATGTCAAGCTTCCACTAGGAGTGCTGACATCAATCACAGGTGTGTCTGGTTCGGGTAAAAGCTCTCTTATAAATGGTATTCTATATAATAGCCTAGCTGCTAAATTAAACCATGCAAGGACCAGGCCTGGGGACCATGATGAGATAAAAGGAGTAGAGCTTCTTGACAAGGTAATCAGCATTGACCAATCTCCTATAGGTAGAACTCCTCGTTCAAATCCCGCTACCTATACTGGCATGTTTGATCTCATACGAGAAGTGTTTGCTGCTACTACTGATTCTAAAATGAAAGGTTACAAAAGTGGCAGATTCAGCTTCAATATAAAGGGCGGACGGTGTGAGGCTTGTACAGGGGACGGAATAATAAAGATTGAAATGCACTTCTTGCCTGATATCTATGTTCCCTGTGAAGTGTGCAAAGGACAAAGATACAATAGGGAAACTCTAGAGGTAAAGTACAAAGGTAAGAGTATCTCAGATGTTCTAAACATGACCGTTGAGGACGCTTTGGAATTCTTCAAGAATATACCAAGAATACAAAAGAAGCTACAAACCCTGTATGATGTTGGATTGGGGTATATCAAGCTTGGACAGCCGTCTACTACTTTATCAGGTGGAGAAGCACAACGAATCAAACTTGCTACTGAGTTATCAAAACGTAGCACTGGTAAGACATTATATATTTTGGACGAGCCAACAACAGGTTTGCATATGGCTGATGTACACCGACTTATAGAGATTCTTCAGAGACTAACCGATGCGGGAAATACTATAGTTGTCATAGAGCATAATCTTGATGTTATAAAAACGTCGGATTTTGTCATAGATTTGGGACCGGAAGGCGGTAATAACGGAGGCACAATTGTTGCACAAGGAACCCCTGAACAGGTTTCAAAGGTTCAGGAATCATATACTGGTAAGTTTCTTAGCAAAATATTAAGTAGGAGTTAGCGTGATATAGGTAGAGTTAACGCACCTTGTCTAGGGAAATTATGTAAAAGAGTATAAAGTGGTTGTTTCAAGGGGAACAGCCACTTTTTGCATGTACAAGAAAATATAATTGTTAATTCTGTGTTAATTTTATTACAGTTAAATCACAAAGGTATATAATGAGTAACAGAAAATCAGGTAAAATTAGAAGGGTGGAGAACATATGTTTAGAATAACACCAAAGGAAGAATTATTTTTTGATTATTTTGTAGAAACTTGTGAAATTATTTGTAAATCTGCATTGTTGTTAGAGGATTTGACAAAGAACTATATCAATGTAAATGAGAAAATTTTATGCATTGAAGAGACAGAGCACGCTTGTGACAACAAGGTACATAATATTTTAGAACAGCTAAATAAGGCATTTATCACACCAATTGACAGAGAAGACATATTTACTATAGCAAAAGAGCTAGACAATATTACTGACGACATAGAATCCGCAGCTCACAGATTCAGTATGTATAATGTACAAGAGATGAGACCGGATGCAATTAAGCTATCTGAACTTATCGTAAAATCGGCAGAAGAGCTGAAAAATGTAATGATAGAAATGAAAAACATGAAGAAGAGTACACTCCTTCAAGAGAAGATTATAGCAGTAAATGATGTAGAGGACGAAGGAGATACTATTTTCAGAGAAGCCATTACAAATCTATTTATTACAGAAAAGAATGCTGTGGAAGTAATTAAATGGAAAGAGATATATGAGTTGCTTGAAAACACTCTCGACGCTTGCGAAGATGTTGCGAATATAGTTGAAGGAGTTGTAATGAAGCATGCTTAGTATATCTTTAGTCTGTGTTGTTTTCTGTGCACTGGCCTTTGACTTTATAAACGGTTTTCATGATACGGCTAACTCTATTGCAACATCCGTGTCAACAAGAGTATTAACTCCTAGGAGAGCAATCCTCATGTCGGCTTTCTTTAATCTTGTTGGGGCTATGGTAAGTAGCAAAGTTGCAAAGACAATATCAAGTGGTCTTGTTGATAGCAAAATGATTACAGTTCAATACGTTATCATAGCTACTCTTATAGCAGCTATAATCTGGGATTTAATAACTTGGTATTTTGGCATTCCAAGTAGTTCCTCCCATGCTTTAATAGGTGCTTTGGTAGGTGCATCCATAGCATATGCAGGTTCACTCGACATAGTCATATGGTCCGGAGTGCTTTGGAAGATTATAGTGCCACTTTTCACATCACCTTTAATAGGATTTTTATTTGGGTACTTGTTTATGACTTTATTATATAAACTATTAAGGCCTTTCTCTCAAAGATTTGTAAATAAATGGTTCTCTAAGCTGCAAATTATTTCAGCCATGTTCATGGCTTATTCACATGGAAATAATGATGCTCAAAAATCAATGGGTATTATTACTTTGGCCCTGATTGCAGCAGATATGAATAACGGTAGCTCCGATGTTCAGTTCTGGGTTAAGGTAGCATGTGCCTTGGCCATGGCACTTGGTACCTCAATAGGAGGATGGAAGATTATCAAAACTATGGGTGTTAATATGATAAAGCTTCAACCTATCGGAGGTTTTGCTGCTGAAACAGGTTCTGCTATCGTTATCGAAGCTATGACTGCAATGGGTGCTCCTGTTAGTACCACTCAGGTTATTTCTACATCTATCATGGGTGTTGGTGCATCAAAAAGATTATCGGCAGTAAGATGGGCTTTAGCTAGAAGTATAGTATGGGCTTGGTTGGTAACTATTCCAATAACTGCTCTGTTAGGTGCGTTTATAACAATGATATTTAAGTTCTTTATATAATATCTATGCTCAAATGTATAAAGTTAAGAATTGTGGTAGATTTTATTGCCCATGTGTTGTTCGTTTACAATAAGTTTACAAATGTTGAAATAACTAAGAATACTGGGGTTTAGACATATATGGCAGATATATGGACTAAAACCCAGTTTTTAATATACAAAAGTATCTTAATCATACATATATACTGATTATGCAGTATATAAGATATAAAAGGTGTTAGAACAATATTATTACATATGTTATACTTTAACGTAAATATTGTGTAAACTATGTGTATTTTGGGTAAATAATTTGAATATAATCAATTTTTGAATAATATAATCTAGCTTAATTAATGGGGTGAGAAAGTTAATGATAAAATGTTCAGTTTGTAATAAAAATATAGCAGTAGTTTTTGTAACAAAATTTGTAGACGGAAAGCAAATACAGGAAGGGTTATGCGTTAGCTGTGCAAAGAAGCAAAACCTTCAGCCTATAGATCAACTAATAGCTCAGACAGGTATGACAGAGGAAGAACTAGATAATATAAGTAGACAGGTTAATGACATGCTTGAAGAGGTAGATGCTTCAGAAATTATGGAGGCTATGCAGGATGATTCAGGTAATGTAAGTCAGTCGAATCCTTTTATGGGACTATTAAATAGGGCATTTCCAAAGGATATGATAGAAGCTTCTTCAGATCATCCTGAGGTAATTAGTGAGGAAAATGAAAAGAATTCAAAGACCAAGACTGCGCAAGATAAAAAGACTGCTGCTCCAAAGAAAAAGAAATTTCTTGATACTTATGGAACAAACCTGATTGACAAAGCGAAGGAAGGCAAATTAGATAAGGTAGTAGGTAGACATAGGGAAATAGATAGAGTAATACAGATACTAAACAGGAGAACAAAAAACAACCCTGTTCTTATAGGTGAGCCCGGGGTTGGCAAAACAGCAATTGCGGAAGGCCTTGCTGTAAGAATTGCAGAAAGGCAGGTTCCAGTTAAGCTTTTCAATGCTGAGGTATATCTGCTGGACATGACCAGTATAGTAGCGGGCACGCAATTTAGAGGCCAGTTTGAAAGTAGAATGAAAGGCATTATTGAAGAAGCTAAATCCTTTGGGAATATTATTCTGGTCATAGATGAGCTGCATAATATTATGGGGGCAGGAGAAGCAGAAGGAGCAATGAATGCTGCTAATATACTCAAGCCCGCTCTATCTAGAGGTGAAATTCAGGTTATTGGTGCAACTACTCTTAATGAGTACCGAAAGCATATTGAAAAAGACTCAGCTCTAGAGAGAAGATTCCAACCTGTACTTGTTGATGAACCTTCAATAGAAGAAACAATAGAAATAATTAAAGGAATAAGACAGTACTATGAAGACTATCATAGAGTCAAGATATCTGACGACATTATAAAAATGGCTGTAAACTATTCAGAAAGGTATATATCGGATAGATTTTTACCTGACAAGGCTATTGATGTTATAGATGAAGCGGGCTCTCGAGCTAACCTGAAAAATATAAAGCTTGCAGAATTAGAAAACTACAAGGAAGAACTAAAGGTAGTTCAGTCTGAAAAGGAAACAGCAATTTCTGCAGACTCTATAGAAGATTATCAGAAAGCGGCAGATTTAAAGGTTCGTGAGTGTAAGCTTCTCGAAATGATAAATGAAATTGAGGATACCAGCCGGGATGTTGAGATAACTCAGGACGATATTGCAAGTGTAATTGAGGCTTGGACCAAAATTCCTGTACAACGCTTAAGCGAGCAGGAGTCTGAAAAACTCATTAACCTTGAAAATAGGATACACAAGAGGGTTATTGGGCAGGACAAGGCTGTAGAAGGAGTAGCTAAGGCAATCAGAAGAAGCAGATCTGGCTTCAAAAAGAAGAAAAAGCCTTCTTCCTTTATATTTGTAGGTCCGACTGGAGTTGGTAAGACAGAGTTGGTGAGAGCTTTAGCTATAGAATTATTTGAGAGTGAAGAAGCTCTTATTAGGCTTGATATGTCAGAGTATATGGAAAAGCACACTGTTTCAAAGCTGATAGGGTCTCCTCCTGGTTATGTTGGCTATGACGATGGTGGTCAGTTAACTGAAAAAATACGAAGAAAACCATATTCAGTTATTCTATTGGACGAAATCGAAAAGGCTCATCCTGATGTATTTAATATGCTACTTCAGATATTAGAGGACGGAAGGTTGACTGATAGTCATGGTAGAACAGTAAACTTTGAAAATACAGTTATTATTATGACCTCAAATGCAGGAACTAATTTAAAATCAACCGGCATAGGCTTTTCCAACAATGGTTATGCGGCATTAGAAAGCAGAGTAAGAGATGTTATAAAAGATACATTTAGACCTGAATTTTTAAACAGAATTGATGAAATTATAGTTTTCACAGAACTAGATACAGAGCAGCTAAAACAGATTATAGAGTTAATGCTAGCAGAAATATACCAGGAAGCAATGGATAAGGATATAAGGGTTAATGTTTCTGATGAGCTTAAAAAGTTTATTCTCAAGAAGGGCTATGATGCTAAGTATGGAGCAAGGCCGCTAAGGAGGACATTGCAACAGTACGTAGAGGATAAACTTGCGGAGGAGTTTCTAAGAGGTAACATCAAAGAGGGTTCACTGGTTGGCTTAGATATTGATAAAGATGAAAATGTTATAATTTCTATTATTTAGAATTTTTAATAAAATGGGGTAGATACCCCATTTTTTTATTGCAAATTATACCCAATAAATTCTATAATGATTATGTATATTATTTTAAAATGCATATTTTTGCGCGAGGTGAAACGATGAAGACCTGTAGAAAGGCTTATATTGCTATTGTAGTATTCCTTATCGTAATTACCATGACATCCTGTAGTAATGACAAACAAGAACAGGCTAGTGATACGTCACAGGAAATTGCCAGCACAAAAGATATCCACCTGATGACAAGTTGGGGCGGCGTGGATAGCAAGGCAGATGCGCTAAAAACCTTGATTGATATTTTTGAGAATGACAATCCAGATTACAAAATAATTAATGAATCAATTTTTGGGGATGATTATCTACCAACCTTAAAGACTAGGATTTCTTCTGGAAATGATCCTGATGTATTTGGTTTATGGCCAGGCTCGGACATTAATAATTTAATAAAAGCAAAAAAAGTCATAGATATGACCGAAATACTCAACGAAGATATTCAGTGGAAGAACAGCTTTAAGTCTAGAAGTTTTAAATATACAACACATGAGGGCAGAACTTATGGCATCCCATTTGAACTAGTGTTCGAGGGTATGTACATAAATAAAGATTTATTTGAAAAGTACAATGTCACAGTTCCTAAAAACTATCAGGAGCTAAAGCAAGCTATCATTGAATTTCAGCAACACAATATAATTCCTATAGCCTATAATTCGTCCGCAGAAGGCTCTTACCTCTATCAGAATATAATAGCGAGTATTGGTGGTAAAGAAGGAGTAGCTCAATTTTTAAATAATGGTAAGATTAATAATTACTATATCGAAGCAATGAAATACGTTAAGGAACTGTACGATATGGGAGCCTTCCCTAAAGATGCTCTCACAATAAGCAGCTCTGAAAGAAATAACCTGTTTTTTACAAAGCAGGCAGCTATGATTGTACAGGGATCCTGGTTTGCCTCTTATTTCGAGAAAGATGATGATAGTGTTGAGTTTATTCCCTTTCCTCCGATAAAAAAGGACGTAAATATTACGTCTGGTCTTGGCTGCGGAACATTTTATATTAGCAGCAGTAGAGCTACTAATTACGAAGAGCTTTCGAAGGCTCTGTATTTTCTTAAGTTTCTTACATCAAAACAATCAGCTACTTATTTCTATGATAATACAGGGTTATTAACAAACCTAGACATAAAGTTTAATAACAAATATAGCTTACTATGTGATCAAAGCTTTGCAGTATTTAATTCTTTTAAGGAAGAAAATATAACCGCTATACCCGATCATATTATTGATAGAACAGCTTGGGAAGGAATTATTGTACAGCAGTTTCCATATTACTTAGAAGGAAATCTTTCCCCTGAAACAATTTGGGATAGAGCTGTTAATGAGATGAAAGTAAAGTGATGTGTAGGTTAAGTAAAATAACAAATAAGTTGGGATGAAAATATTATGATAACGAAGGACAAGCATGCTACTAGCAAGAGGTATGTAAGTAGACTTTTTAAATTTTACAGAAATATTCCTATTAAGCGGAAGCTATTGCTAGTTCTTTATGTACAGATTTTTATACCTTTAATACTAGTGGCTTTTTTCAGCTTTAAAAATTCTGAAGAGGTAATTTCCAAGAAGTCTCTTGCTTATTCAAATGATATTATTAGACTTATTGAACTGCGTATGCAGGACACTTTGAGAAACATGGATAAGGTTACTCAGGATTTAGCTAATGACTCTAGGATATATTCCGCTTTATTAAGCGATGACAATGAAAGTAAGCTTAACAACTATGAAATGACCAGTACATTAAAAAATGTTTTCTTAAATATAGTTCTCTCTAGACCTGAGGTTGAATCCATATGTATTGTAACCAATAAAAGAAAATTTTATTCGTATGACAGCAACTCTACAGATACAAATATAAAATCTACTGTATTACAGAACTATCCTGATATTTTAAAAATAGCAAGGGGCTCCAATAATAAGGTAGCTTGGTTTCTTGATTCAAAGAATCATGTGGTTGAGGGTGCATATGTTGTAAAACTCATATACGATATGAATGACTTTTCTGAAGTGGGATTACTAGTGATTCAGATCAATAAAAGCTTCCTTGAGGCAGTACTCCAAGGACTTGAATCTGAAGTAATGCAGAACACAATTGTTGTATCGCAGAACGACGAGGTTATCATCAGCAAAGATGACTCTGCTGCAAATGGATATGAAAAGGTAATTGACAGTATCACTCAGAGCAAGAATACATTTGCTGAAAAGAAGATAACCTTCTATGAAGACCCTGAGAAAAAAATGTTTATTGCTTATACTACATTAGCAGAACCTAACTGGAGGATAGTTACATATATTCCCTTAAAACAGCTTTACTCAGACGTAAATAGCCTTAGAGACAGAATATTGGTTCTGTGTATTTGTATGATGCTATTTTTGGGTGTTACTAGTATCTTAGTTTCAATTGACTTTTTAAAGCCTATCAAAAAATTGGTTAAGGCTATGGAAAGGATGAGTATAGATAACATCAAAAATAGCTATATTGAGGTAGATAGAACAGATGAGCTTGGCTTTCTTCACAAAACCTTCAATAATATGGCAAAGGAAATTGATCACTTGGTAAACTGGATTTATAGAGAACAACTTACCAGGAAAGAAGCAGAAATAAAGGCATTACAATCACAGATAAACCCACATTTTTTGTTTAATACACTTGAGTCTATAAACTGGATGGCAAGACTTAATAACGTACCTGAGATAAGTGATACCGTGTCAGATCTTTCTTCATTGCTTGAGGCGAGTATTGGTAGAGATGATAGGCTAATAACAATGGAAGAAGAATTTGTTTATATTGATAAGTATATAAATCTTCTAAAGAGACGATTTGATGACAGAATTACACTTATAAAGGAAATCGATCCTACTGTTCTCTATTTGCCAATACCTAGACTTTTAATTCAACCACTCATAGAGAATGCAGTTCAACATGGTATTGAAAACGTAAGAAGTAACGGTGTCATTACATTAACAGCTAAAATAAATGAAGATAATATAACTATTGAGGTAATAGACAATGGAAGTGGTATATCTAACGAAGATTTAATAAGGCTTAACAAGGGACTTGAAATGGATAATGCAACCTATTTTAAAACCTTTGGATCCAAGAAAAGCAAGAGTATAGGTATAGAAAATGTGAATAGGAGAATCAAACTATTCTACGGAGAGAAGTACGGGGTTAAGATAGAGAGTAAACAGCATATTTACACAAAAGTGTCGGTAATACTCCCAGTTCAGAACTACAATAATACCAAGGAGGGATATTATGTACAAGGTTCTAATAGTTGATGATGAGTCATTAATAAGAAAAGGTTTGAAAAATATAATAAACTGGAAATTGCTTGACTGTGAAGTATGTGGTGATGCTGCTGATGGTTATCATGCAATTGAACAAGTAAAGTCCATTATGCCTGAAATAATTGTGACAGATATTCATATGCCGGGTTTAGATGGCTTAGCTATGATAAAAGAGGTCAAAGATATAGTACCTAATGCGAAAATTATAATTTTGACAGGATATAGAGACTTTGACTATGTACAAGAGGCTATTAAATGTGGTGCATTTGATTATCTTTTGAAACCATCCAAAATTGAAGAGCTAACCTCAGTTATTACCCGAGCTGTTCAAGAATTAAACAAGCAAACAGTTAGACATCAAGAGTTTGATAAATTCAAGCTTCTATTTGAGCAGAATATACCTATATTAAGAGAAAAATTGCTTTATGACATTGTATATGGACTTAATACAAATGAGCAAGAGATTTCAGAAAAAATGAAGCTATTTAATATTGAGATTAAGGATTTTGTACTTGTTATAATGGAAAATGATAGTGATGACAAGAATTCAGGTACTCAATACGATAAACACTTATACCAATATGGTATTGTTAATTCCTTTGAGGAGATTTTTTCTGACAAATATGAGGTAATAAGCATTACTTTGAATAGTAGCAGGGTTGGAATAATAGTACAAACTAAGACAGAAGATTCTATCGATGTAGCGGAGGTAACTGAAAGATGCTCCACGCTGCAGGATATTATTAGGAATTGCTTTGGGTTCACTGTCACAATTGCTGTAAGTTCAGCTGGTGCAGCTGCATTGGACTTACCTCAAAAACTGAGAGAATGCTTAGGGTCTCTTGACTACAAGCAGTATATGGGTAACAATGCAATAATACAATATAGTGATTTAAAAGCTTTTTTTAAATATGATGATTACAGTATTTTGGAAAAGCATCAAAAGCAATTACTAGAAAGCATAAAGTCAGGTAATGAATCTATGACCAAGGTCGAAGTGCAAAACATTACAAGATATGTAAATTCTAATAATGTTAATTTTGATTATGCAAAGAATTTTTATTATACTACTTTATCATCAATTAATAGTATAAGAATATCCATTGCTGCGGTAGATTCTGATAAACGACATGAGGAAGGTAAGGACATAACCAGTTTACT
This sequence comes from Bacillota bacterium, assembly GCA_023439045.1. Taxonomy (GTDB): domain Bacteria; phylum Bacillota; class Clostridia; order Acetivibrionales; family DSM-1351; genus Ruminiclostridium. The sequence goes on from JAEXOY010000015.1 coordinate 334,193, forward strand.
CAGTTTTATAGAAAAAAGTGAAAGTATGACTGATCTTAATTCATTGCTAGAAGACGTTTCTGAGAAAATGGTTCAGAAAGTAAACAACTATAATAACAAGAGTCTCAAGCTTATATTAAGGAAAGCAATAGATTATATTCATGAACACTATAATGAGCCTGTTACTTTAAATGAGGTGGCAGAGAACATATATGTCAGTACATTTTATATCAGTAGAATGTTCAAGAAAGAGCTTGGCAAAAGTTTTGTAGATTATCTAAATGATGTACGAATTGAGAAAGCCAAGGAACTGCTTAGGGATGTAAAATACAAGACCTATGAAGTTGCTGAACTTGTTGGTATATCTGATGCACATTATTTTTCAAAGCTATTCAAAAAATATTCCGGCATGACCCCTTCCGAGTATAGAGAACAATCAGAAAGTAATTAATTTGTAACATTTGAGACTCGTTTGCGTAAAGTTGCTGTAACTTAGGCGCAAAGTGGTTGTAACTTTAGTGTAAAATTTTGTTGTATAATTTTGCACTAGCCATTTTTTGGTTCGAACAAGATATTCCACATTAAAGCAATTTACTCTATTTTTTGTTCATAGTTTATTCATTAAAATATGAGTATAACAGGTTATCAAATCCGCTTTAACAAATCATGAACGCCTGTTTTTGGATGTTTTGTATATAAACGAACAATGAAGGGTGGCATATTCAATGGGAATATCTTCAGCAAGGACAAAGCATAAGTCTAATGATGGATTTTTCAAAGAAGTCCGTAAGAACAAAGTATTATTTATAATGATGCTGCCTGCCCTAGTGGTATTACTTATTAATAACTATATCCCAATGGCAGGTGTATTGATTGCTTTTAAGAATTTCACTTATCAAGGTGGCAATATTTTTGCTAACTTCATTCAAAGTGATTGGGTAGGATTAAAGAATTTTGAATTTTTCACATCAACTCCAGATGCTTGGGAAATTACTCGTAACACAGTAGGTTACAATCTTGTTTTTATCGTATTAGGTCTAGTAGTTGCAGTTACCTTTGCAATAGCTCTCAATGAAGTAAAAAACAAATTCATGTCAAGGTTTTACCAGGCTACTATGATACTTCCTTACTTTATGTCCTGGATAGTAGTTAGTTACCTAGTATTTGCACTGATTAGTGAGGAACAAGGGTTTATAAATAAGTCCTTATTACCTGCATTAGGCTGGACAGAAAACTTACCTGCTTGGTATGCAGATACAAAATATTGGCCTCCTATACTAATACTGGTTAATATGTGGAAGTATACGGGTTACAACTGCGTAGTTTACATCGCTGCGATATCTGGTATAGACACAGAATACTATGAGGCGGCAACTGTTGATGGCGCTTCAAAGTTTCAGCAAATCAAGAAGATTACAATTCCTCTTCTAACTCCACTGATGATTATCATGACTCTCTTGGCAGTTGGACGTATATTCAATTCAGATTTTGGTTTGTTCTTCAGTGTTCCAAGAAATGTTGGAATGCTCTGGCCAGTAACCAATACAATAGATACTTACGTTTACAACGCATTGACAAATTTGAATGATATAGGTATGTCTTCAGCTGTAGGCTTCTATCAAGCTATTGTTGGTTTTGCAACAGTAATGATTTCTAACTTTGTTGTTAGAAAGATAGATCCTGAGAAAGCATTATTTTAAAAGGGAGGAAAGGTTACATGAGTAAAGATTCTTCAGGAAGCACTATCAATAGTGTTTCTCCAATATCAAATGCACTGATTAACTTGATTTTTATTATATTTTCACTGGCATGTATTGTTCCTTTGTTTCTTGTATTAGGTATATCCTTCTCATCGGAACAATCCGTATTATTGCAGGGCTATAAATTTATACCTGATGAATTTGGAGTCGGTGGATATGACTACATTCTCAAGCAGGGAGCGGTAATATTTAAAGCATATGGTGTTTCATTATCCGTAACAATAGTAGGAACCCTGCTTAGTGTAATAATCATAGCAATGTATGCTTATGCAATTTCTCGTAAGGATTTTAAATATAGAACACAGTTCACTTTTTTAGTGTTCTTTACAATGGTATTCAATGGAGGCCTTGTTCCTTGGTATATAGTATATGTTAAATTAGTGGGTGTTCAAAACTCTTACTGGGCGTACATTATACCACCACTAGTAAATGCATGGTACGTAATGATTATGAGAACCTTCTATCAGACAAATGTTCCTGATTCAATCATTGAATCAGCAAAGATAGATGGTGCAGGGGAGTTTAGAACATGGTTACAGATTGTTGTTCCATTGGCAAAGCCAGGTCTTGCTACAATAGCATTATTTCAAACCTTGGCATACTGGAATGAATGGTTTATTCCTCTTATGTTTATAGATGATGCAGCTAAGTACAGCTTACAGTACTTGATGTATAAGACACTCAACTCCATTCAATATCTTAGTAGCAATACAAACTTCTCAGGTGCAGGTGATGTACTCAGTAAGCTTCCTGCAGAAACCGCACGTATGGCAATGTGTATACTGGCAATTGGACCTATAGTACTTGCTTATCCTTTCTTCCAAAAGTACTTTATAAAAGGTCTTACTGTCGGTGCTGTTAAGGGCTAATACCAGGTAGTTTAGAGGCTATCTGGTTAGCATAAATATTTATAATTTTAAGGAGGTTCACACATGCAAAAGGCAAAAAAATTGATTGGTCTATTTTTAGTTCTTTGTTTCGCTATCACAATGGTAGCAGGATGCGGCGGCGGTTCATCAGCTGATTCAACTGCAGCTGATTCATCAGTAGCAACTGATTCTTCAGTTGCTCCAGCAACAGATTCTACAGCAGCACCTACAACACCTGCTATTGACACTTCAAAGGAAGTTGCTTTACAGTGGTACCAAGTTGGTAATGGTCAACCTAAGGATATGGACGCTGTTCTGGCAAAGGTAAATGAATACTTGAAGCCAAAGATCAATGCTACATTGAAGCTCAACATATTCACATGGGGTGACGACTGGGAAAAGAAGATGGCTGCAAAGGTATCTTCCGGTGAAGAGTTTGATATCACTTTCACTGCTGCTTGGGCATTAAACTATGGACAAAATGCAGCTAAGGGCGCATTTGTTGACTTAACTCCAATGATGGATACATATGCTCCAAAGACTAAGGCACTTCTTGGTGATGCAATAATCAAGGGCGCTTCAATCGATGGTAAGCTTTATGCAATACCAACTAAGAAGGAAATGGCTCACGTATGGGGCTTTGAAATTCGTAAGGACTTAGTTGAAAAGTATGGTTTTGATCTTTCAACTATAAAGAAGTTTGAAGATATCGAACCAATGCTCAAGGTTATAAAAGAAAAAGAACCAGGTGTATATCCATTTGCATCAACAGTTGGTGAATCACCATACAGACTTCTTGACTTTGAAAAGATGGTTGATGATAACGTTCCTGGCGCTATCTATGGCGATTACAGAGATAATAAGGTAATCAATGACTATGATACACCTGAAACAAAGGCTCTTCTCGAAACAATTAACAAGTGGTATAAAGCTGGATACATCAGAAAAGATGCTGACGCTGTTACTGACTTCTCAGCTGACTTAAAGGCTGGTAAGACATTCTCAATCATCAGATCACTCAAGCCAGGTAAGGCTGCAGAAGATGAATTGCAATACAACCAGCCGTTAACTCAGGTTGAAATTACTGCTCCAGTATCAACTACTCGTGAAATGACTGGTGCAATGCAGGCTATTTCTAAGACATCAAAGAATCCTGAAAGAGCTCTTATGTTCTTAGAATTAATGAACACTGACAAGGAGCTTTGCAACTTAGTTAATTTCGGTATCGAAGGAACACACTACAAGAAGGTTAACGATACTACAATTGAATCAATCAAGCCAGCTTTTGATAATTACAACAATGGACTTCCATGGGCATTTGCTAACCAGTTTAACACATACCTCTTCCCAACAGAAGATCCTGAAAAGTGGAAGAAGTTTGACGAGTTCAACAATTCAGCTAAGATTTCAACATTAATGGGCTTCACATTCAACGCAGAACCAGTTAAGACAGAAGTTGCTGCTCTTACAGCTGTAAAGAGACAGTACTTCCCAGGTCTTGAAGTTGGTAAGGCTGATCCAGCTACAGTTCTTCCACAGATGAACAAGAAGTTTGCTGATTCAGGTCTTGACAAGGTTCTTGCTGAAATGCAGAAGCAGGTTGATGAATTCTTAGCAAAGAAGTAATTGACTGAGCTAAAAATAAAAATCTAGGCATTATGGACTACAGCTGTGATGCCAGCAAAAAATAAATGGGGCTAGCGCTAGCGCTAGCCCTGTTTTATACTATAAATGTTACAGTAAAATAATGGAAGGCGTTTTGAGTTTAGATCATATGAAGAGTGAAGAGATTGCAAAAATTGCAGGTGTATCTAGAAGTACAGTGTCAAGGGTCATTAATAATTATTCAAATGTGCCAGATGAAACTAGAGATAAGGTTTTAAAGGTTATAGAAGAATATAATTATCAACCCAACAATTGTGCAAGGGTATTGGCTGGTAAAAAGAGTGATACAATAGGTCTTTTTATTGTTAGCGTTGCAGATTCAAAAAATCCTATCAGATTATACAAGAACAATTATTTTACACAGTTTGTAGATGCAGTTGTTGATTGTGCCAATTCACGGGGATATTATGTTCTCGTTAACATTATTTATTGTGAAGAGGATTACAATCGAGTAAGTGAAGTCTTTCTTCAAAAGAGAATAGACGGAGGTATTATTGTTGGAACAGAAGAGAGCCTAGGCAATTTACTTACTGTTTCAAAGAATGGCTGTCCTCTTGCATTAATTGATTACGATGCGTCTGAGCTTATAGAGCATCATAGGAGCAATGATAATTTAATTATTACTTGTTCAAATGATTATGAGGGAGCAAGTATAGCAATTGAACACCTAATTGAGTTAGGACACAAAGAAATAGCTTTACTAGCAGGTAGAATGAGCACGTTTTCTGGTAAGCAGAGATACATGGCGTATTTTGATACATTAGAGAAGCATGGGATTAAAATTAATCAGGATTATATACTACACGGTGAATTCTTACGAGAGAATACAATTAATGAAGTTGAAAGACTTATTAAATTAGATAGATTACCTACAGCTATATTTTCTTCAAATGATGATATGGCAATAACCGCAATTGAGCTGTTTAAGCAGAACGGCATAAGAGTTCCAGAAGACATTTCCATTATTGGATTTGATAATATACCTATGTCTTCATTAATAAAACCTGCATTATCAACAGTTTCAATACCATTTTTTGATATAGTAAATTGCACTGTCAATGGACTAATATCCAAGATTGAAAGCAAAGAAAAGCGATTTGAGCATAATAGCTACTCAACAGAGCTTATTATAAGAGAGACCTGCTCAAGGATATAAGTATCCTTGTTCACATATTTATAAAACATGAAAGGGGATCAACAATGAATTACGGTTTTTTCGATGATCAAAACAAGGAATATGTTATTACGACTCCCAAAACGCCTTATCCATGGATAAACTACTTAGGTTCACAAGAATTTTTTAGTTTGATTTCAAATACTGCAGGTGGTTATTCTTTTTATAAGGACGCGCGTTTACGCAGAATAACAAGGTACAGATACAACAATGTACCTATCGATGTAGGAGGTAAGTATTTCTACATAAATGATAATGGTTTATTGTGGTCACCGGGTTGGTCACCAGTAAAGACTGAGCTTGATAGCTATGAGTGTAGACATGGATTGGGATATACCAAGATTACAGGTAAGAAGAATGGAATAAGTACCGAAGTATTATTCTTTGTTCCTGTTAATTTTAATGGTGAAGTTCAGAGAGTAAGAATTAAGAATGATACAAGTGAGCAAAAGAGTATTAAACTGTTCTCATTTATTGAATTCTGCTTATGGAACGCTTACGACGACATGACAAACTTCCAAAGAAACTTCTCAACAGGTGAAGTTGAGATTGAGAAGTCAACAATTTATCATAAGACAGAATATAAAGAAAGAAGAAATCATTTTGCATTCTATTCAGTAAATGCAGAACTCGCTGGTTTTGATACTGATAGAGATTCGTTTATTGGACTTTACAATGGCTTCAACAATCCTCAAGTTCCCGTTAGCGGTGAGCCAAGGAACTCAGTTGCTGATGGGTGGTCACCAATAGCATCACATTGCATTGCTGTGGATTTAGCAGCGGGTGAAGAAAAAGAGTTCGACTTTATACTAGGCTATGTTGAAAATGCTCAAGAAGAGAAGTGGGAAAGTAAGGGCGTTATAAACAAGACAAAGGCGTACGCTATGATTGAAAAGGTAGCAAATCCTGCAGGTGTTCAGAAGGCATTTGATGAACTTAATGAATATTGGAATAACCTTCTTACTCAGTATAGGGTAGAACATCCAGATGCTAAGCTTGCCAGAATGGTAAATATTTGGAACCAGTACCAGTGTATGGTTACATTTAATATGTCTAGAAGTGCATCTTATTTTGAATCAGGTATTGGTAGAGGAATGGGCTTCAGAGACTCTAATCAAGACTTGTTGGGCTTCGTACATCAGATTCCTGATAGAGCAAGAGAAAGGATTCTGGATATTGCTGCTACACAGCTAGAAACTGGAGGAGCTTACCACCAGTATCAACCGCTTACAAAGAAGGGTAACAACGAAATCGGCGGAAACTTTAATGATGATCCACTATGGTTGATTGCAGGTGTTGCAGCCTATATTAAAGAAACAGGAGATATGGCAATACTGGACGAAATGGTTCCTTTTGATAATGATGAAAGCAAGGCTGCGCCATTGTTTGAGCATCTCAAGAGATCCTTCTATCACGTACTGAACAACCTTGGACCACATGGATTGCCTCTTATCGGACGTGCAGACTGGAATGACTGCTTAAATCTCAATTGCTTCTCAAACACTCCTGACGAGTCCTTCCAGACAACGACAAGCAAAGAAGGTAAGGTTGCTGAATCAGTATTTATTGCTGGTATGTTTGTATATTATGGACCTGAGTACATTAGGCTTTGCGAGCTAAAAGGCAAGAATGAGGAAGCTAAATTAGCTCTTGCTGAAGTTGATAAAATGAAGGAAACAGTTATCAAATATGGCTGGGATGGAGAATGGTTTATCCGTGCTTATGATGACAATGGCAATAAGCTTGGCAGCAAGGAGAACGAAGAGGGTAAGATATTTATTGAGTCACAGGGCTTCTGCTCAATGGCAGCTATAGGTAAGGAGTTAGGCTTTGTTGAAAAGGCTCTTGATTCAGCAAAGAAATACCTTGATACCCCTTATGGGATGGTATTACAAAATCCGGCGTTTACAAAGTATTATATAGAATATGGAGAAATTTCCACCTATCCTGCTGGTTACAAGGAAAATGCAGGAATCTTCTGCCACAACAATCCTTGGATAGTAGCTGGTGAAACTATTATCGGCAGAGGTGACAAAGCTTTTGAATACTATTCAAAGATAGCTCCAGCTTACACAGAACATATTAGTGATATCCACAAAACTGAACCATATGTGTATGCTCAGATGATTGCAGGTAAAGATGCAAAGCGTCCAGGAGAAGCAAAGAACTCATGGCTCACTGGTACTGCTGCTTGGAATTTTGTTGCAATATCTCAGTACATTTTGGGTATTAAACCCGATTATACAGGACTTGAGATTGATCCTTGTATACCAAAGGCTTGGGATGGCTATAAAGTTACAAGAAAGTTTAGGGGTGCTACATTTGAGATTACTGTTAGCAATCCAGATCATGTTTCAAAAGGCATAAAGAAGTTATTAGTTGACGGCAGGGAAGTTGAAGGAAATGTTATCCCAGTGTTTAATGACGCAGCGGTTCATACCGTAATTGCAATAATGGGTTAATAAATGTGACCTGATAATCCTGAACGTTTTTGGCTTTATAATTGGCTACTCGTTTTTGTTTATAATGTTAAATTGACATTATAAACAATGATATACCCCCATTTTGCAGGGCACTGAAAAACTATAGTTTTTCAGTGCCTTCCTCTTATGGGTAAAATTTTTTTTGACCTGGTGTAGTGCTTGAAAATACTTGACTAATTGAACCCGATATATATATCATTAATTGAGATATGTAGGGTTTGATAATTTGCTAATAATATACGACTTAGAAAAATAGTAAAATATAAATACTCCATCGCACCCAACAGAGATACAAATTATTTGGGAGGGAAGCCTTATGTCAAAGGTGGCCATAGTAAAATGTGATAGTTATGACTATAAAGAAGTGCACAATGCCATGGAAAAGGCACTAGAACTAATAGGGGCAATAAGTCTATTTAGGGAAGACGAGAAGATATTATTAAAACCAAATCTGCTAGCTGCTGATAATCCTGAAAAATGTTCTGTAACGCACTATCAGGTTTTTAAAGCTGTTGGCCAAATATTACAGGGGACAGGGGCTTGCTTGTCATATGGTGATTCTCCTGGCATAAATAGCCCAGAGACCGCCGCAAAGAAATCTCTTATAGCATCAGCAGCCGAAGAACTAGGAATACCAATTGCTGATTTTCATAACGGGGTGGAGGCAATTAACCAAAATGCTGTACAGAATAAAAAATTTGTTATTGCAAAAGGGGTAATGGAAGCTGACGGTCTAGTTAGCATTTCAAAGCTCAAGTCACACGGCTTTGCAAGAATGACAGGGGCTATTAAGAACCAATTCGGTTGTATTCCGGGCGTGCTTAAAGGAGAGTTTCATGTAAAGGTACCCAATGCGATAGAATTTGCAAAAATGCTGGTGGACCTGAATTTGCTGCTTAAGCCAAGGTTATATGTCATGGATGCAATCATAGCTATGGAGGGGAACGGACCGAGAAGTGGGACTCCGAGAAAAATGGGCATGATACTGGTATCAACAGACCCTGTAGCACTGGACGCTACCGTTTGTAGAATAATTAATCTAAATCCTGAGTTTGTTCCTACAATAACATATGGAGAAGAGATGGGACTAGGGCAATACCAAGAAGCATTAATAGAGCTTGTTGGAGATGATATTGAGCAGTTCAAGGTTAATGATTTCAAGGTTGTTAGGGAACCAATCACGCCATATACTGACAACAGGCTTGTTAGAATTGTTAAAGGTATGATTGTACCCAAGCCATATATTATAGAGCCCAAGTGTGTAAAATGCGGGATATGTGTTAATGTTTGCCCTGTCAAAGAAAAGGCACTAAAATTTGAAAAGTCAAACATGAAAACACCTCAATATGACTATAAAAAATGTATAAGGTGCTATTGCTGTCAGGAGCTTTGCCCAGAGGGTGCCATTAAGCTCAAAAAACCCATTGTGAGAAAGATTATAGGTAAATAAGAATAATCTATTTTATAGCATATAAACTGTATGTAGAGTAGCAAATAACCCGTGTATAAAGTAACATATAACCTGTATATAAAGTAGCATAACATGTATATAAAATAGCAAATAACTGGAATACAAAATAACAAATAACTGGAATGCAAAGTAGCAAATAACTGGTTTATAAAATAATACAGCTCCCCTTAAAGAGGGAGCTGTATTATAAATTCTGAACCTTTTCCCGGTTCACTTATTACTCTGATATCACCACTATACAGGTTTACTATATGCTTAACTATAGAAAGCCCAAGTCCCGTACCTCCCATATTCCTGGACCTTCCCTTGTCTACTCGATGAAATCGTTCAAAAATTCTGCTTTGATGGGCCTCTGGAATTCCAATGCCAGTATCTTTAATTGAAATAACTAGTTTTCCTGAGAGCTTTTCTGCATTTATAAACACTGTACCATTTTCAAAATTGTATTTTATAGCGTTGTCAATCAGGTTTATGAGCATCTGCTTTATTCTATCCTTATTTGCAAGGATTTCTATATTGGGATTACAATTTACCTCTAATTTTATATTCTTTTTGCTTGCAGCATTCTCAAGTATTAACATTACCTCCGAGAGTATATCCTTTAAATAGTGTTGTGACACATTCTCGTCCTTTCTCATCGCTTCTATCTCGGAAAGTTGTAGTATATCATTTATTAGGATATATAGCCTTTCAGCTTCAATATCAATAATATCAAGGAAGTGGGCTGCAATCTCAGTATCTTCAATAGCACCGCTTTTCAAGGTTTCAACAAAACCTCTGATGGATGTAAGCGGTGTTTTAAGTTCGTGGGATACATTAGAAACGAACTCCGTTCTCATTTGCTCTAGTTTTTTTAATGCTGTGATATCATTTAAAGCGATAATGCCACCAGAGTTTAGGTTCCCAGGTTCTACGGACTTAATTGGGCTGGTGTATATTCTATATATTTTTTCTGAGTTTGAACTAGTAGAAAGAGATAATTCCTCCATTAGCTGAACATTATTGCTTATTGTTTCATTCATATAGGAGTTTATCTTTATATTTCTGGTAATATCGCCAATGTTTTTTCCTATAATCCCAGGGCCATGGTGAACACCGAATATATTACAAGCAATAGTATTAATAAGAATAATTTTACCCTTATTGTCTACGGCAATGATTCCACTGCTCATACTATTTATAACAGTATCAACACGTATGTTTTTATTCATTACATCGCTTAAGGTAGAATCAAGTTTGTCTGCCATCTCATTGAAGGTTGCTGCTAATTGCCCAATTTCATCATTTGAGTTTATATCTACTCGCTTCTTATAATTTCCCCGGGATATTTCTTTAGAAATACTAATAAGTTTATAAATTGGGTCAGTGATAATATGGGATAGCTTTACCGCAAGTAGCATAGTAAAAAGTAAACCAACAAGCAGACCAATTATGGTGTAGCACAAAAAAGCTATATTTATTGAGTTAAGTTTATTTAATGGAATTGAAACCCTTACGATTATTCCCATGTCTTTTACAGGGATAGTAACATAAATATATGTATACCCCAGAGTATTGCTGGTTCGTTGTGCAGTTCCCTCGTTTCCGGATAAAGCTTCTTGTACCTCTTTTCTGTCAAGGTGATTAGCCATGTCCTTTACATTGGTATCTGATTCACCTAGTACTGCTCCGTCGTAGCCTATAATGGTTATTCTTACAGAGGAAAGATTATACTTGTTAATTCCATCATTGCGCTCATTAATTGTTTTAGCATATGTCTTACAAAGGCTATCATAGTCAATTAACCTATTATTATTATAGTCATTTTCAAGCTGATATACCAATAAAGACGCAATATTTCTGATATTACTCTGAGCTTCGTACTTATAGAAGTAACGTGCAAGTGCAGAAGTAAAGATTGCTGTCACTATAATGCCAATTGCTACAAGAATGGTAGAAAATCTAATAATCCTGTTTTTCATCCGTTACCTTATCCTCCTGCAAAGTTATTTATAGAATATTATACAAAAATTGGGGACTATATAATAGTCCCCAAAATGTATTTAGGTATTCATTTTGATATCACTTTGTCCGTAAACTTATAGCCAATGCCACGGATTGTTTCAATTAGTTCTGGGCTGTCATCATTTTCTTCAATCTTTTGCCTTAAATAACGTATATGAACATCAACTGTTCTGGTTTCACCGTAATAATCAAATCCCCAGATTTTATCTAATAGATGCTCTCTTGATAGAACTTTACCTTTATTTGTCATAAGCATTTTGAGAAGCTCAAATTCTTTTAGTGGCATTTCTATTAGCTTTTCACCCTTGTATACTTCACGTCGGGTACAATCCACTGTAATATCCCCATGCGAAATTATATCCTGCTTGGGCTCGGAGACAGTATTCACTCTACGGAACAGTGCTTTTACTCTTGCAAGCAATTCTCTGATACTGAAGGGCTTTGTAATATAGTCATCAGCGCCTAACTCAAGACCAAGTACCTTGTCAAATTCTTCACTTTTTGCAGTCAGCATTATTATAGGGATGTTTTTTGTGTTTGCATTTTGCTTTAGATTTCTACAAACCTCTAAGCCATCAATGCCAGGTAGCATTATGTCTAGAATGAACAAATCAGGAGTATTGTCAAAGCAATGAGAGAGAAGGTTTTCACCCGAATCAAATACTGAAACCTTAAATCCATTTGCATCAAGATTATATTTTATAAGCTGCTGAATATGCAAATCGTCTTCTACAATATAGATTACTTGCTTTGACATAAAATCCCCCCTAAATGCTTATATATTAGCTCTTAGTAATATCGTTTACTCTTGCCAAATGATCATGCTCACCGGTCACATTAAATACAACCCACTCAGCTATATTAGTGGCATGATCCCCAATTCTTTCAAGATACTTTACAATAAACATAAGGTCAGTTGCCTGCTCAACCGTATTAGGAGCGTTTTTCATGATATTAATTAGTTCCAACACAATCTTTGAAAATAAATTATCAACCTCATCATCACTATTGCAAACCTCTTTGGCTATGTCAATATCTTGTTTTGTGTAGGCATCAATTGACTTGATAACCATTTTCTTTGCCAATTCAGCCATATGGGGTATATCGGTAATCGGCTTAACGTATTTCATATCAGCCATCCTGATAACAAGTTCAGCGATATCTGATGCATGGTCAGCTATTCTTTCCATGTCCGTAATAATCTTAAGAGCAGTACTGATATTTCTTAAATCCTTTGCTAAAGGCTGTTGTCTGGCAATCAGATTGAGACATATTTTTTCAATCTTGCCCTCTAACTCATCAATAGCGTCATCATTTTCATAAACCAATCTAGCTAGCTCTATATCCTGCTTTTTAAGTGAACTAATTGATTTCTCAATAGCTTCCTCCACCAGACCAGCCATCTTTATCATTAATTCGTGTAATAACTCTAATTCCTTATCAAATGATGTTCTAACCATAATTTTCTACCTTTCAAAGTAATATTTATTATCCGAATCTACTGATGCAATATTCTATTTGTCCAAATCTATCGACGCAATGCTCTATTTGCTTGCCCAATTCTACTGATGCAATGTTCTATTTGTCCAAATCTATCGACGCAATGCTCTATTTGTTTATCCAAATCTACCGGTGATATAGTCTTCTGTACGCTTATCCTTTGGATTGCTAAATAGCTTATCAGTACTATCGTATTCAACTATCTCGCCATTTAAGAAGAAAGCTGTCATATCCGAAATTCTAGCCGCCTGCTGCATATTGTGCGTTACTATAATAATGGTGTATTTCTCCTTAAGCTCTTCAATCAAGTCCTCTATCTTAAGCGTTGAAATGGGATCAAGTGCAGAAGTGGGTTCGTCCATCAATACTACTTCAGGTTCCACAGCAAGTACTCTTGCAATACACAATCTTTGCTGCTGTCCCCCAGAAAGACCGAGTGCATCCTTCTTTAACCTATCCTTAACCTCATCCCAAATAGCACTATTTCTAAGACTTTTTTCAACGATTTCGTCCAGCTTTGCCTTGGACTTGATTCCGTGAATTCGAGGTCCGTATGCAATATTGTCATATATAGACATTGGGAAGGGATTGGGTTTTTGGAAAACCATACCTACATTTTTTCTTAGCTCAACTATATCATATTCCTTATATACATTCAAATTATCCAAATAAACCTCTCCATCAATCTTAACTGATGGTACTAAGTCGTTCATTCTATTTAGTGTTTTCAAGAAAGTAGATTTACCGCAACCTGAAGGACCGATAAAAGCGGTAACCTTGTTGTGTGGAATATCAATTGAAATATTCTTCAATGCTTGAAAGTCCCCATAGAACAAGTTTAGGTTCTTGGTGAAAATCTTAGTTTCATTTGCCATTATTTATACCCCTATTCGTAATTTTACATATTTTATGCTAACAATTTATTTTTAATGGGTGTTTAAGTTTTTGTAAAATTAATGTTAAATCGTTAATACTTCTATAGTATTAACAATAGCTTAACACAAGTTAACTTTTTTACTTATTAATGTAAATGATATTATTACCTTAATTAGGGAGGTAATGCATATGAATGATATTAATCAAGCATGTACATCAAAAAAAATAAAACCGAAGATTAAAATTAAGCAGACCACCAAGAGAAAGAATAGGGTAAATACTGTCATTAAATACATATTGCTACTATTTGCCTTCATTACTGTTATAACAACCTTGGGAATAGTTGTATCTCTGGTTAAAGACTCAGCAGGTTTCTTTGAAAACGTATCAATAAAAGATTTCTTATTTGGAACTCAATGGACCCCATTGTTTAGTGAACCAAAATTTGGTGTACTACCACTTATCACAGGAACAATAGTTATAACTATTGTTTCAGCAGGCATTTCAATTCCAATAGGCTTGTTTACTGCTATTTACTTAAGTGAGTATGCCAATAAGACAGTCCGAAAAATAGTTAAGCCTGTACTTGAAGTATTGGCAGGAATACCGTCTATAGTATTTGGATATTTTGCACTGACCTTAATAACACCTGCTTTAAAGCATATTTTCCCTTCGGCAGAGGTATTTAATGCACTGAGCGCCAGCATTGCAATTGGTATTATGACAATTCCACTGGTATCTTCCCTCAGCGAGGACGCATTGCGCTCAGTGCCTAACAGCATCCGGCATGGTGCTCTCGCTCTGGGCTCTACTAAAATGGAGATGTCTCTTGGGGTTGTTGTGCCGGCTGCCATCTCAGGCATATCTGCTTCATTTGTGCTGGCTATTTCCCGAGCAATTGGAGAAACAATGATTGTAACTATCGCAGCAGGTGCAAGGCCTAATCTTACCCTAAACCCTTTAGAAAGTGTTCAGACAATGACATCTTTTATAGTTCAGGCCAGTCAGGGAGATAACCCTCATGGGACAACGGGATATTATGCACTTTTTGCGGTAGGACTGCTTTTATTCTTAATAACTTTGGTTCTGAATATAATTTCAAGTTCCATTGTCAAGAAGTATAGAAAAGAATACTAGGAGATTAAGCGAGAAGGTACAAGTAAATGAAACTAATTATAAGGAGATTAAGCGAGATAGTACAAGTAGTGAAATTAATCATAAGGAGGGAATTAACATGAGCAACATAAACGTTAGAAGGGCAAAGGACAAGGTGTTCCATGGTATTATACTGGGAATAACAATGATAGGGATAATAGTCCTAGGCATAATTATAATTGATATAATGAAAAGGGGCATACCCTACCTATCTGGTCACTTCTTTTCTGATTTCCCCTCAAGGTTTGCAAAAAAGGCAGGTATTTTACCCGGTATTGTTGGAAGTGTTTATATAATACTTCTTACAATTTTATTTGCCGTACCAATAGGTCTAGGAACAGCGATTTACCTCGAAGAATACGCAAAGAATAATAGGTTGACCATATTTATAAAGATAAACATATCAAATCTTTCGGGAACCCCATCAATAGTATACGGCTTATTGGGCTTGGTAGTATTTGTGAGGTTTTTGGGAGTAGGTAAAAGCATACTGGCTGGCGCAATGACGATGACCTTGGTAGTACTTCCTATAGTCATAGCTGCTTCTCAAGAGGCAATCAAATCAGTGCCACAGTATTTGAGGCACGGGTCGTATGCTCTTGGAGCAACAAAGTGGCAAACTATTAGTAGGGTGGTGCTTCCAACAGCATTGCCCGGTGTCTTTACAGGAGTAATACTTGCAGTATCAAGGGCATTAGGAGAGAGTGCACCTTTACTGATGGTAGGAGCGGCGACCTATGTCTCGAAGCTTCCGGATTTAAGTTCCCCAAATGGTTTATTTTCAGTATTTACGGCCTTACCACTGCAAATATATTACTGGATGGGTTTGCCAAAGGAGGATTTCAAGAATCTTGCGGCAGCAGGAATTATAGTGCTATTGGCTGTTCTGCTGCTCACAAATTCGGTAGCTATTATATTAAGAAACAGGTATCAGAAAAATGTGGAGTGATACCATTTAGCTTTTTATCTAAAAAGGTTAGAGTTTTGCGACACTAGTTATATCAAAATATCTAATGTTAAATTCTTTTAATAAACTATTTACATTCATTAACTTATAACCAATATTTACTTTATATTACTTTATTATACTGATGCTATCGAGATTATTAATATATGAAACTAGGAGGAATGAATTAATGAAAGGTAAATCTATTAAGAGAGCTTTAGCAATTATGGTGAGTATATCTATTATGGCGTCCTTGGCAGCGTGCGGAACAGCTAGTGAGAAAATAAGTAGTGAGAGTTCAAAGTTGAAAGGGAAGGTTATAATTGATGGTTCCAGTACTGTATATCCAATAACAATGGCAGTGGCTGAGGAATTCAAGAAGGAGCAGCCAAATGTGGAGGTATCAGTAGCGATGGCAGGTACTGGTGGTGGAATGAAGAAATTTGTTGCTGGTGAGATTGATATCTGTGATGCTTCCAGACCTATAAAACAGGAAGAAAAAGATAAGGCAAAGGTAAATGGAATAGAATACATAGAGTTTGAGATAGCATATGACGGTATTTCTGTAGTAGTAAATAAAGAAAATACCTGGGCAGACAATATTACAATAGAAGAACTAAATAAGATTTGGAAGAAGGACAGTCCCGTCAGGACCTGGAAAGATGTCAACTCGGCATGGCCTGACGAGCCAATCAAGCTTTATGGTCCAGGTACAGACTCTGGAACATTTGAATACTTCACAGAAGCAATTAATAAAAAGGCAAAAGAATCGAGAACTGATTTTACACCTAGCGAAGATGATAACGTGCTTGTACAGGGTGTAGCCGGTGACAAATATGCAATGGGATATTTCGGATTCTCATACTATCAGGAGAATAACGATAAGCTTAAGGCACTTAAAGTTGATGCAGGTAAAGGACCTATCGGGCCTACCTTTGATACAATTAAGAATAAATCCTACGCACCTCTTTCAAGACCACTATTTATATACGTTAATAAGAAAAAGTTTGAAGATCCTCAAGTCAAAGCATTTACTAAGTTTTATATTAGTAATGCAGGTAAGCTTTCGGAGGAAGTGGATTATATCCCGCTTGAGAGCTACGACAAGGAGTTAGCAAAGATAAAAAAGTAACACTTTAAAAAATAATACTAATTAAGGCTTTATAAAATAGCCCCAAAAAAATTCCTTAAAAAGTAACACTATATAGTAGCATATTATATGTTGAGGTACTTTATTATACAATAAGGTACCTCAAACCTTAAGCCCAAATAAAAAGAGCCGAATTACTTCGGCTCAAATATTTTATCAATATCAAAAATCAATACTAGCTTTCCATCCTTTTCGGTTACTCCGTTGAAGTACTTTCCTGACAAACCTGAGATTAGTTCTGGAGCAGGCCTTATATCGCTGTCTTCAACACCCACAATCTCAAATACCTCATCTACAAGCAGGCCAACCATGGACGAATGATTAAGAATGATAATTCTTGTATTTTCAGTATGCTCTACCGGCTGATAGCCAAGTTTCTTTCTAAGATTAAGTATTGTATGTACCTTGCCACGGAGGTTTATCAATCCGTCAATATAATGGGGTGTATCAGGTACTTTGTATATCTCGCTTACCTTTTCTATAATATTAACATGACTTATGTCCAAACCAAAAACAGTATCATTAATCTTAAATAGTACTAATTGAGTTAACATACTTTTTACCCCCTTAAGAAATTGGTAATTTTCTCAAAAACTATTATAGCATACCAACATAATTTTGAACATAGAGCTAAATTAAAAATATCAACCATTGAGTAATACTAGCTTCTATAGCTACCGTTGATTTTCACATAGTCATATGAAAAGTCGCATGTCCATATTCTATCTTTAAAGGTACCCTTTTTAAGATTAATCTTTATGGTAATTTCCTTGCCTTTAAGAATGCTTTTGGCTTTATCCTCATCAAAAGTTACAGCACTTCCGTTCTGGCAAACCAGTAGTGAACCAATATAAATATCAGTAAGATTTGGATCGAAGGAGGCTCCAGAATAGCCTGCAGCGGTGATTATCCTGCCCCAGTTAGCGTCTTCGCCGAAAATTGCGGTTTTTACAAGAGGGGATTTAGCAACAGCACTAACAACCTTATATGCATCTTCTTCATTTGCGGCGTTTTCTACAATCACTTCAATAAGCTTTGTAGCACCCTCACCGTCTTTTGCTATGAGCTTCGCTAAATATGTACAAACGAACATAAGTGCATCTTTAAATTTGGAGTACTCATAGTCTTCTCTAATAATGCCTTGGTTATCAGCAAATCCATTTGCAAATATAAATACTGAGTCACATACACTTGTATCACCATCAACAGATACCCTGTTAAAGGTAGATTTTATGCATTCTTTGAGTGCTTTGTCCAAGAGACTTCCTTTAATGTTTGCGTCAGTGGTTATAACACCTATCATTGTAGCCATATTTGGATGAATCATTCCAGAACCTTTAGCCATACCACCGATTCTTACTGTAGTATCTTGAATTTCAAGCTCAACGCATATTTCTTTTGGGATTAAGTCGGTAGTCATAATAGCTTGCTCAGCCTCATAACCACCGTCGGGACTCAGCTGATTAACTGCTGAGCGTATCCCTGAGCGGACGCTTGGCATGTTCAGCTTTTGCCCTATTACTCCTGTAGAATTAACCAATATTTCGTCTGGCTCACACTGAAGCAACTCTGCAGCAAGTGTTGTCATTTCCTGTGCATTCCTGTAGCCTTCTTCACCAACACAAGCATTGGCATTTCCACTGTTAATAACCAAGGCCTTTGCATACCCTGATTTTATGTTTTCCATGGAGACCTGTAGAGAATGTCCTTTTACTAGGTTTGTTGTAAAAACTGCTGCTGCAGCTGCAATATCATCTGAACAAACTATTGCCAAATCCTTCTTGTTGTTTTTCTTCAGACCACATGCTACCCCAGAAGCAGTATAGCCTTTTGGGCCGGTAACACCACCATCTATAATGTTCATAATTTTTCTTCCTTTCAATAGTATGTATTCTACTAATAAAATGATTATACATAATATTATTTTTGATATCAAGAATAGTTATATCCTTGACACCAGATTACACCATTGTATATAATTTTCTTTATAGTGATAAATACAGCTTTGAAGGGAACAAGTAATTTGCTGATATGCAATTATAGAGAAAAGGCGGTTTGGTGAAAGCCTTTTTGCATCAGCTCATGAAGCTAACCCAGAGCTTCCTAATATAAATTTAGGACGTATTTACGGCGTTAACGTATTCTAAGAGCCCCACATTGGGGAATTAGGGTGGTACCGCGTGAGACATAGACTCTCGTCCCTTGCATTTGGGATGTGAGTCTTTATTTTTTATATGTGGTATTAGCATATAGAAATATACGATAACTACAGAGCTCGCTTGTTATAACTTAAGAGTTGTTCTCGAGGTTAAATATATTTCTATAATGATAACGTTAAAATAGTTTAAATAGTATTGTAATTTAATATGAAGGGATGAACATGTAATGGAAAAACTAGGTTTAAATGAATTGAGAGAGCGATATTTGCGCTTTTTTGAGAGTAAGGGTCACCTCAGAATGGATAGCTTTTCACTTGTACCGCATAATGACCCTAGCTTGCTGCTGATAAATTCTGGAATGGCTCCGCTTAAGCCATATTTTACGGGGCAAGAAGTTCCGCCGTGCAAGAGAGTTACTACATGTCAGAAGTGTATTAGAACGCCTGATATTGAGAATGTAGGTAAGACAGCTCGTCATGGTACATTTTTTGAAATGCTTGGGAACTTTTCTTTTGGTGATTACTTCAAGGAAGAAGCTATTCCATGGGCGTGGGAATTTGTAACAAAGGATCTTGAAATGCCGGAGGATAAGCTTTGGGTCACCATTTATGAGGACGACGACGAAGCCTTTGAAATATGGAATAAAAAAGTAGGTATTCCTGCTGAAAAGATTGTTAGGATGGGCAAAAAGGACAACTTCTGGGAGCATGGAACAGGCCCTTGCGGACCGTGCTCTGAGATTTATTTTGATAGAGGACCGGAACAGGGCTGCGGAAGTCCTGATTGTAAGGTGGGCTGTGAATGTGACCGTTATGTAGAGTTCTGGAATAACGTATTTACACAGTTCAATAAGGATGAGAACGGAAATTACACCAGACTGGCAAATCCAAACATAGATACAGGTATGGGACTAGAAAGACTTGCGTGCATTTCACAAGGTGTTGATAACCTTTTTGAGGTTGACACTGTAAGAAATATTCTCAATTATATCTGTAAGATTGCGGGCGTGGAGTACAAGAAGTCAGAGAAAACTGATATTTCAATCCGTGTTATCACTGACCATATCAGAAGTACTACAATGATGGTTTGTGATGGAGTACTGCCTTCAAACGAAGGTAGAGGCTATGTGTTGAGAAGGTTATTAAGAAGAGCAGCAAGGCATGGAAGATTATTGGGAATAAATAAGCCATTCCTTTATGATGTAGCTATGGTTGTTATAAATGAGTCAAAACAAGCATATCCGGAATTAGCTGAAAAGGCTGATTATATAAAAAAGGTAATAAAGATTGAAGAGGAGCGTTTTGAAGCTACCGTTGATCAGGGCATTGTAATACTCAATGAGTTCATTGAAGAATTGAAATCAAAAAATGAGCTGGTTATGCCGGGCGAAATGGTATTCAAGCTGCATGACACATATGGATTCCCTCTGGATCTCACTAGAGAAATAGCTGAGGAAAATGGCTTATCCATTGACGAAGTAGGCTTCAAGAAGGAAATGGATGCTCAAAAGAAGAGAGCAAAGGAAGCGCATTTGAGTAAGGACAGTTCAGCATGGGGTGATGATGTTTATGGCAAGCTGGACAAATCGATTAAAACACAGTTTGTAGGCTATACCGAAGAAAAGAATGAAGCTAAGGTGCTATATATTGTCAAGGATGGAGAAGTAGTAGAAACCGCTCAGGAGGGCGATGAAGTTACTGTGATACTTGACAAGACCAGCTTCTATGCTGAAAGTGGTGGACAGGTGGGAGATACCGGTACTATTTCATCAAAGAATTGTACCGTAAAGATTAATAATACAACAAAGATTGCTGATGGAAAGTTCCTGCATTCAGGTGTAGTATTAAGTGGATTGTTGGAAACAGGCAGTGAAGTAGTTGCTCAAATAGATAAAAAGCGTAGATTGGCTATTGCAAGAAACCACACTACCACACACCTTTTACACAAGGCTTTAAGAGATGTATTGGGAGACCATGTACATCAGGCAGGTTCACTTGTTGAACCAGGCAAGTTGAGATTTGACTTCAGCCATTTTTCTGCTCTAACTGCGCAGGAGCTAAAAGAAGTTGAGGATAGAACAAATGCAGCTATTCTTGATTCTTACTCAGTAGATGTGAAGGAAATGCCAATTGATGAGGCAAAGAAGCTTGGCGCAATGGCTCTGTTTGGTGAAAAGTATGGAGATACTGTTAGAGTTGTCAAGGTAGAAGACTATAGCATCGAGCTCTGCGGCGGTACCCATATAAGGAATACTTCACAAGCAGGTCTTGTAAAGGTGTTGGGGGAGAGTGGCGTTGCTGCAGGTGTTAGAAGACTAGAAGCCCTGACAGGTGAAGCGGCTATAAGCTACTACAGTGACAAGGAGCAGCAGCTCAATGAAGTTGCTCAAGCCCTAAAAGCGTCTCCAGCCGATGCAGTTAAAAAGGTTGATACACTCTCTCAAGAGTTGAAAGCATATGAGAAAGAACTTGAACAGCTAAAGAATAAGCTTGTTAGCGGTGCAGCAGATGATGTTCTTTCAAATGCCGCTGATATATCAGGTGTAAAGGTTGTGACCGCACGTTTTGATCAGCTTGATATGGAAGGCTTAAGAAATACAGGAGACATGCTGAAAACCAAGCTTGGCTCAGGAGTTGTAGTACTTGGTTCAAGCTATGGTGATAAGGTAAGCTTTATTGTAACTGCAACAAAGGACGTACTCGGCAAGGGAGTACACTCAGGAAATATTATTAAAGAAGTAGCAAAGGTTGCCGGTGGAGGCGGAGGCGGACGTCCTGATATGGCTCAAGCTGGTGGTAAGGATATTTCAAAGATTGACGAAGCACTTAAGCAGGCGCTCAGTGTAATTGAGAGCCAGATAAAGTAGCATTATCATGATTGTGTGTATTCGGTTGGCATGTTATTGTCAGGGCGAATATTGTACAAATAAAGCATACTGGTATATGAAAGGATGATTTAGATGAGTGACTGCATATTCTGTAAGATTATTAACAGAGAGATTCCTTCAAAGATTGTTTTTGAAAACGATAAGGTTATAGCTTTTTATGACATCAGCCCGCAGGCACCTGTTCATGTAATTATTGTGCCCAAGCAGCACATAGCAAGCCACAATGATTTAAATGAAGAAAATGTTGATGTAATGAAGGACATTCATTTAGCTGCAAACATTATTGCAAAGCAGGAGGGTATTGCAGAGTCTGGGTATAGAATAATTAATAATTGTGGTCAGGATGCGGGACAGACAGTGCTTCACATGCATTATCATCTTGTAGGTGGAAAGCCGATGGGTATGGGAATCTTATAAAAATATAGGGAATTTAAGTTTTATCAGCCTTTTATTTTAAATAATGGTTGACACATTTTTGGCAGTTAATATATAATATACTGTGTGCTGTATTTAGCTTATTCCCTGTTAAATATGAAGAAGGTACTACGGCTTATTCTTGGCACAATTGTTACCATCGGAGGGAGGGAAGTGTGTGTCTGAAGTTAGAGTTAAAGAGAATGAGTCTTTGGATAGTGCTCTCAAAAGGTTTAAAAGATCCTGTGCAAAGTCAGGAGTTTTAGCTGAAGTTAGGAAGAGAGAGCATTACGAGAAGCCTAGTGTAAAGAGAAAGAAGAAATCTGAAGCAGCTAGAAAAAGAAAATTTAAATAATAACGTGAAGAAGCGGTTAACAGGAGATTAATATTATGTCACTAAAAGAATCGCTCATTCAGGACTTAAAGGAAGCCATGAAAAATGGCGATGCTATTGCCAAGGAGGCTATTCAGATGGCCAGATCGGCAGTGCTTCAGGTTGAAAAAGACCAAAAGGTCACCCTTGACGATGATGGTATATTAGAGATTATTGCTAAGGAAGTTAAGAAGAGGATTGATACTATGCCTGACTTTGAAAAAAGCGGCAGGCAGGATCGAATAGATAATCTAAAAGCTGAGATAGAGGTATTAAAAAGATATCTACCAGAGCAGTTGACAGAAACTCAGATAGAAGACATAGTAAAGGAAGCTATTGCTTCGACTGGTGCAACATCTGCTAAGGAAATCGGAAAGGTAATGCAGGCTGTAATGCCTAAAACCAAAGGCAGGGCCGATGGCAAAATCATTAACCAAATAGTCAAAAAATTATTAGTATAGATAAGAACTCGGTGAGTAACCGAGTTCTTTCTATGTTTATACATGTGTATTAGGAATTATATTTTAGAGTTTTGTATTAGCTTTGTATTACATAGTAAGCATTTTAGTATTTGTAGTATTACTTAAACATTCTTATTTTGCTGCATTAGTAGCGTAAATAATGTGCTGAATGTTTTATATTCATATATTATTTACATTTACTCCCTTCATATTTTGAGTATTCCAACCTCTAATCACTTGTCTATTTACCATATAGAAGATATAATTTACTTGATGTAACAATTTATTTTCCTAAAGGGAGATTTAAACCTAAAAAATTTATGCACTAATAGATAAGTATAGAGGAATAATATGGAGCTCGAAATAGAGAGGAAATTTCTAGTTGTTGGTTCAGAATATAGAAATAGTGCTTCTTATTTTACTATAAGACAGGGATACTTATGTACTGACCCTAATAGAACTACAAGAGTCAGAGCTTATAATGGAAAGGGCTATCTGACTATAAAAGGAATAACCAAGGATTGTGTCAGACAGGAATTTGAATACGAAATTCCATTTGAGGACGCACAAAAACTATTGGACAACCTTTGCATTAAGCCTTTGATAGAAAAAAGGAGATACTTGGTTTTTAATAAAGGTCAGAAATGGGAAGTAGATGAATTTTTTGGTGAGAATGAGGGGCTTGTAATAGCCGAGATTGAACTTCAGAACACCGAACAAATATTTGAAAAGCCACAATGGCTGGGATTAGAAGTAAGTGATGATACAAGGTATTATAATTCTTACCTTTGTGTTAATCCATATTCACAGTGGAAATAAATGATTTTGGGAGACAACAATGCAGTGTAGAATTGGCTGTGGAGCATGTTGCATAATTCCTTCAATTTCATCGAGCATTCCTGGAATGCCAAATGGTAAGCAAGCTTTTGCACGTTGTATTCAGTTAGATGAAAACAATAAGTGTAAGCTTTTCCGAAGTGATTTGCGTCCGAAAGTGTGTTCAAGTCTTAAGCCTTGTTTTGAAATGTGCGGGACATGTACAAGTGATGCGGTTGAATACCTTACAATGCTTGAAAATCTCACCAGCTAGTTTATTTAAATACCACTTAAATTACTATTATTATTTTGGAGGTATTAATGATGGGAAAAGTACTTTTATTTATTTACAATGATATGGCAGACTTTGAGTTTTCCTATGCTACTCATTTGCTAGGACATGAATTAGGAAAGCAGGTGGTTGTTGCAGCATATGACAAGTCACCAGTTGTTAGCAAAGGTGGTATCACATACCTACCTCATACTACAATTGCAGAGGTTGATGCTAATGAGTTTGAAGGGTTCATTATTCCGGGGGGCTGGAATCCAGTTGTTAAGCAGGAGATTCTGGACCTAATCAACCAGTTCTACCAGCAGGATAAGCTGTTAGCTGCAATATGTGCTGGTCCTAGATATTTTGCAAAAGCGGGGATACTTGATAAGGTTAAGTATACTACCTCTATTGTGGAATGGAATGAAATGAGACGTGAAGCCTTTAAAGAAGAAGATCCGTTCCCAAGACAAAACTTTGTTAATGAAAGAGTGGTTAGGGATAAGAATGTTATTACTTCTAAAGGGATATCCTTCGTGGATTTCGGTATAGAGGTAGCTAATTACTTTGGAATGTTCAAAACTGAAGATGAAAAACTTGAACTATATAAAACAATTTTAGATAAATAGAAAAATACAGGACTTGCAACACGATACCATTAACTAATACAACACAAGACTTGCAACACGATACCATTAACTAATACAACACAGGCCTATTGACTAATACAACAAGGGCTTTAATTATGAGGGGTTATTCATGCAAATAGAAAACAAAAACAAGGTGAGAAATTTTTTAGAGTATCTATCAGAAGGTATAAAATTTCACAAACTAAAAAGTGATGGACTCGTTAAGTTTATATTCTTGGTGGTACTTATAATACAGGTTGTCGCAAACTTTGTTCAATATAAGGTTTTGGATGTTGTGTCAAATCAAGATATTTACTCTGCTTTTACTTCCTTAATATCATCTGGAGAAAATATAAATGTACAATCAGTTGAAAGAGCATTGTATATTTTACTAAGTACTACAGGTGTATCGCTAATAGTAAAGCTAGTGTCCAACCTTTTTTACTCTGTTTATATGTTTTCATTTATTGCAGAGAAAACAGGTAGAGATAGTTCTTTCAAGGCAAGCTTTAAAAGAGTATTCAAGTACTTATTTAGACTGATTCTATTGAACATATGCTTCGGAATAACAGTTGGTGTAGGTCTTTCATTCTTTATTTTGCCAGGTATATTTCTTTATATAATGTTTATTTTTTCTTTCTGCTATGTAGTAGATCTCAGGTCATTGGTTTTCGATTCGATGAACAACAGCTATGAGCTTACTGCTGGGAGAAAAAAGAGCATATTTACGGTATTATTTGGATATTTTGTTCTAATAAAGCTTCCACAGGTATTATTTATTGCGGGTGGGTCGTTTGGAGCAGCGTGTATAGCATCCTTCTTTTCAATTATAGGCAGTTTAATACTGCAAAGATTCATTGTTCTCATGTACTTAGATATTGAATATGGTGCAAGTAATCAGAAATAATATTATTGCTCAAGAGGAGTGGTTATATGAAACTCAACAGGGTACATCTGCCCCGATTTATAGCCAACAAAACCACTGATGAAAACTATGAATTAAGCAGAAGAAGGTTTATTATTGAGGGATGTCTATCCAATAGCATTTTTGTACTTACTAGTGGAGCTTTTTTTGCTGGATATGCGGAATATCTAGGAGCAAATAGTAAGTTTAACGGCATGATTGCAGCGCTTCCAAGTTTAGCGGCAGCTGTTCAATTGTTGTCTCCAGTTGTTTTTGAAAAATTAACAACCAGGAAAAAGCTGATTAGCTTATTATGTCTCTTATACAGATCAATATTAGCTTGTATGATATTTATTCCCCTGATTACACAGAATACTCAAGTAAGGCTGTTACTATTAGGTAGTATGTACTTTTTGGCGTACTTATTATCAGGCTTTTTAACTCCCGGTGGTTCAAGCTGGATTATAAGTCTTGTGCCTGAACGAATGAGGGGCAGGTATTTCGGATTAAGAGATACCTGCATACTTGCAACAGCAGCAGTAATGTCGTTATTGATGGGAAGAGTACTTGATATATTTGAATACAGTGGCAACAAATATGGCGGTTTTTTTGTAGTATACATGGTTATAGCTGTGTTGGTAATCGGTAACTTTTTAACTCTTCGGCGAATTAGAGAGCCAGACATTACCCCTTCAAGAATAAAAATAAACCTTAAGGACGTATTTAAGCTCCCTCTTTTGGATAAAAAATTTCGAAAAATCGTACTCTTGTTTGTAACATGGAGTCTTTGTGTACAAGTTGGACTTCCCTTCTTTTCTGTTTATCTTGTCACGGGCTTAAAGCTTTCGTATACCTACATAATGGCAGTAAGCATTGTTGTCTCTGTTATGAGTGCAGTTTCAGCAAAGATATGGGGCAGAATAGCAGAGAGATTCAGCTGGCAGTTTACAACAGCACTTTCAATAGGAATGTTAGGATTTTGCCATATTATGTGGATGATGGTTGATAAGAATTCGTATATTTTTCTATTGCCCTTCGCTCAAGTACTTGGGGGTATAAGCTGGGCAGGTATTAATATGTCACTGTTTAACATACAATTCTTATATGCACCACAAGAGGGAAGAACTGTTTTTATTGGATTTAATGCCGCTGTCGCTGGTATAGTAGGATTTATAAGTGCAATGGTAGGAGCGACTTTAGTTGGAAAGTTAGAAAATATTAATATAAGCCTTGGGTTTGCTAATATTGGAAACATGCAATTTATTTTTGGTTTATCTGGGATTTTGCTTATAATTTGCAGTATAAGTTTCAGATTTTTATTCGCAAGAATAAATAAGGCTTAACACGTTTGAAAAATTTGGCCTTAACATTTTAATAAACTAAGCGGCTTAACATTGACTTTATTCAAAATTACTATTAAAATTAATATGTTAATAATTAAATTTGGGCGATTAGCTCAGCTGGTTAGAGTACCACGTTGACATCGTGGGGGTCGATGGTTCGAGCCCATTATCGCCCACCAAAGAAGACTGCCAACAGGCAGTTTTTTTTTGCGTGAAACTAAAGGTAATCGGTAACGATATAGTTAGTAATTATTGTAGCTATACAATTAACCAAACGATATAACTATCAGGACTATATAATTATTGTAACTATATAATTATTGGAAGAATGTTGGCATATACTCAAGTGAGACAAATATTTTTGCATCTTGGAAGGACTGATACGACTTGCTTGTTAATATAGTTATTCTGGTATTAAGCCTTGGTATTATACTGCTAGGGTGTGAACTATTTACCAATGGCATTGAATGGCTGGGCAAAAAGCTTAAGCTGGGGGATGGAGTTGTGGGTAGCATCTTCTCGGCTGTAGGTACCTGCTTACCTGAAACACTCATTCCAATAATAGCTCTTTTGTTTTCGAGCAAGACAGCAGATACAAAGGATATTGGAATAGGAGCTATAGTTGGTGCTCCTTTTATGCTCTCAACCCTTGCTTTCTTTATTACAGGAATTAGTGTTATAATCTTTGCAAAGCGAAGAAGGACCGCATTTAGAATTAATATAAATGCTAAAATTTTAAGTAGGGATGTATCTTTTTTTATTGTAGCCTACTTAGCAGCAATTTTCACTTCGTTTTTACCAATCAAATCATTAAAGCTAATAATGGCAATTATCTTGTTGATTTTTTATATTTTCTATGTACTGAAGACTGTAAACTCTGATATGACAAGTACAGAGACAGTAGAAGATCTTATCCTAGCTAAAGTTTTTAGAACTAATCCAAATACACTTATAATAGCTCTTCAGGTAATAGTAGCCTTAACTGTTATCATTATGGGTGCAGAATTCTTTGTAGGTAATATGGAAGTGGTAGCAAAGGGATTAGGAGTGTCAACTTTGGCATTGTCAATAATCATTACTCCTATAGCAACAGAACTCCCGGAAAAATTTAATAGTATAATATGGATAAGCAAGAATAAAGATACACTTGCATTGGGAAATATTACAGGTGCAATGGTTTTTCAAAGCTGTATACCTGTAGCCATTGGTATTATGGCAACTGACTGGGTACTTGATACAATTACCTTATTCAGTGCTATTATGGCACTGGGCTCAGCTGCAGTTGTATTTTTATGGTTGAAAATAAATAAAAGCATAAGTTGGATACCTTTGGTTATAGGAGGTATTTTTTACATAACCTTTATTTCATTTCTAATATTGAGGGGATTTAAATGAGAAGGTGATACTTTCTTTGTTAGTTATTTAGAAGAGGCTATTAACAACAAGATAAAGAGACTATTGTTTGTGATAAAAGTTGGGTCTTGCTTTAAGTCTAGTTTATCTTTGGGACAGGCTTAACAAGACCCAAACTATTAGAATATATTTTCAAGTGAGAAGCGTTCTTTTTCTGGAATATGTTGTATTAGCTCCTTTAAGGATTCTAATTCAGCAGAAGCAGAAGGATACTCTTTTGCCTCGATATATTTCTTGCCTTTAGTGTATGATCCCTGAATGTTATCAATCTCAATATGATCAATCAAAGTAGCCCAATATCCCTTTGTCTTACTCCATTTCTGCTCAAAGGAATCTAAATGTTTTTGTGCACCCTCCCAGTTTATTGAGGTAAGTGAAGTTGATGCTGCCTCAATATTAGCTTCTAGTTCCCTTGCAGAACAATTCAAATAATATAGAGATAAAACACCTGAGACTATTATAATAATAAATAAAACAACAATCATGATAAGTGCTCTTTTAACATATTTCATGGCTAACCTATCCTTTATGCTTTTTTCTTTACCTGATAGAAGAACGTACCATCTGAACCCACATTTGCAAAGAAAATATCATTTGCACTTTTAATATTGTGCTGTTTTAACTGGCTGTTTAGCCAATCCATATTATATTTTCCTTTTATATTATGTGTTATTATAGTTCCGTCTATTATGATATCTAGAGCAGGTGAATCTTCCTTTACCTTGAGCTGCATGTCCTCTGTTGTTACCCCTCTTTTTGCGGCCTTTGGGATAATACTTAATTGACCATTTGTTTCTAATATGGCATATTCTACATCTGAAATATTATATATATCTTTATTTCTAAGCTGTTCTAGCATATCTGTTAAACTATAAAGCTCTTTTCTAAAAATATCTTCATTAAGCTTTCCTTTAGTAATTAACATACTCGGGGTTCCACATATAATATTTCTTGCTTTATAACTTTTGAGCGCTATAAGAGATATTGTTATTTGAGCTGCGAGTATAGTCAGGATAGGTATAATACCATTAACCAGTGGTATTCCGGTATTTTGCATAGGCACTGAGGCTAACTCAGAAATCATTATGGCGACAGCTAGTTCAAAGGGTTGAAGCTGGCCAATTTGTCTTTTTCCCATTATTCTCATAGCAATTATTACTACCAAGTACAATACTAGAGTTCTTACAAATACAATAAGCATCAATCTCACCTCCGTTTTAAGGTATTATTTATAATATTTTTATATTATTATGTTAAAAAAATACACACATTTTTAAAAAAGATGTTATAATAAAGGAGTATTCTTTACTAAAAGGGCATTGTTTATGGTGTTTGAAGCCATACTAATGATGCTCATTATTTTTTTAAGAGGGAATGATTCCATGCAAGTTATTATTATAGGGTGTGGGAAAGTAGGAGCTAAATTTGCAAAGGTACTGTATGAAGAGGGACACGAGGTAGTTATTGTTTCTAGTGATCCAAAGTCGTTTAAAAATCTGTCTAACGATTATGATGGATTAACTATTACTGGGGTTCCAATTGATCAGGACGTTCTAAAAATGGCAGGCATAGAAAATGCGGATGTTCTAGTCGCAGTTACAGAAGATGATAATGTTAACATTATGGTTTGTCAGGTGGCAAAGGAGATATTTAAGGTTCCAAAGGTAATAGCCAGGATTTATAACCCATCACGCGAACAGGTATTTCATCAATTTGGGTTGGATACTTTCTGTCCAACAGATATTACAGTTAATGTAATACGTGCATTAGTTGCTTCGGATGAAGATATTACCACTCATACAATTGACAATACTTCGATAATATTTAAGAAAATTAAGGTACCTGTAGGTAATATAAATAAGAGAATTGACCACCTGAAAATTAAAGAAGGAATGGTTTTTGGTGTGATTCGTAAAGGACATCTAATTTTTGCAAATGCAGTTGATAAACTAATGAAGGATGACATGATCGTAATTGCCGATAATACGCACCAAGTATAGCAGATAAAGAGTATTGTAGAAAGGACAACATAAATGATATGAATATAGTAATAGCAGGAGGCGGGAAAATAGGATATTACCTAGTAAAGACCCTGCAACCATATAAACATCGTATCACCGTTATAGAGCCTCAAAAGGAATTATGTGAAAAAATCGCTAACCAATTGAATGTATGTGTAATCAATGGTGATGCCACTACTCTTGAGCATCTTGAGGAAGCAAAATGCGATATTGCAGATATTTTTATTGCTGTTACTGGTAAAGATGAGGAGAATCTGATAGCTTGCCAGCTTGCAAAG
Source organism: Bacillota bacterium (assembly GCA_023439045.1). Taxonomy (GTDB): domain Bacteria; phylum Bacillota; class Clostridia; order Acetivibrionales; family DSM-1351; genus Ruminiclostridium. The sequence continues at coordinate 365,194 of JAEXOY010000015.1, forward strand.
AGAAATTTTGAAATACAAAGAACTATTGCAAGAGTTAATAATCCTAAAAACATCACAGTTTTTGATAAATTAGGTGTAGACATGGTTGTTAGCAGTACTTCCATAATAGCTGATTTGATTGAGCAAGAAGTTGATTATTCAGGTATAAAAACTCTGATGAAGCTAAAAAACGGTAATATTGTATTGAGTGAAATCCTTATTACAGACACTTCAAGGGTCGTTAATAAATGTCTTAAGGACTTGAAAATACCTAGGGATAGTATCCTAATATCAGTAATACGTCAAGAAGATACTGTTATTATACCAAATGGTTTTACGGAGCTAAAAGTAGGGGATCATATTATTGTTGCATCATCTCAGAATGATCAGCAGGCTATTAAGGAATTTTTTATTGGGTAGTTGCATTTTGCGGTTTTATTATGTTACAATGATACAAAATTCATATTGTCAAAAGCAATGAATACTTATATTAGCTTTTATTGGTGACATTCAGAGAACGGTCTCTTTGGTGAAAAGGCCGACGTACAATAAAAGTGAACTACACTGTTGGAGCTTTTTCGTAAGTGCGCGATAAGCACATTGAGGCAAATATTTATGTTTGCGAATTAAGGTGGTACCACGAGTTCTTCGTCCTTATCTATGATTTGGATAAAGAGCTTTTTTATTTTGTAAGAAATGAATTAAAGAAATGGAGAGATCAGAATGAGCGTTTTTGAAGTGCTAAAAGAAAGAGGATACCTTGCACAGGTAACACATGAAGATGAAGTAAAGAATTTATTGGAAAATAAGAATGTAACTTTCTATATAGGCTTTGACCCAACTGCAGACAGCTTACATGTTGGACATTTTATACAGCTGATGGTTATGTCCCATATGCAGCAGGCAGGTCACAGACCTATAGTTCTTTTGGGTGGCGGAACTGCAATGGTTGGAGACCCAAGCGGCAAAAATGACATGAGAAAGATGATGACAACAGAAATCATTAGCCATAATGTTGAACAGTTTAGAAAGCAGATATCTAAATTTATAGATTTTGCTGATGATAAAGCCATAATGGTTGACAATGGGGAATGGTTAAGAGAATTAAACTATATAGAGTTTTTGAGAAATGTAGGTGTTCATTTTTCTGTAAACAGAATGCTTTCGGCTGAGTGCTTTAAGTCAAGAATGGAAAATGGATTGACCTTCCTAGAATTCAATTACATGCTAATGCAGGGGTATGACTTCCTTGTTCTCAACAGGAAATATGATTGTCAAATGCAATTAGGCGGCGATGATCAATGGTCAAATATTCTTGCAGGCATGGAGCTTATCAGAAAATCAGATGGCAAAAGTGCTTATGGTATGACATTTACCCTGCTGACAACCAGTGAAGGCAAAAAGATGGGTAAAACTGAGAGTGGTGCTCTTTGGCTGGATGCGGAGAAAACTACTCCTTACGAGTTCTACCAGTACTGGAGAAATATTGCTGATGCCGATGTTGAAAAGTGCCTTGCGCTTCTTACATTTTTACCTATGGAGGAAGTTAGAAGGCTTGGAGCTCTCAAGGATTCAGCTATAAATGAAGCTAAGAAAGTATTAGCCTTTGAGGTTACAAAGATTGTTCATGGCCAAGAAGCTGCTATTAATGCTAAAGATGCTGCTGAAGCAATATTTGGAGGAAAGGGAAACTCAGATAATATACCATTTATTGAGGTGGAAGTGAGCAAGCTATCAGAGGGCATTAAGATTTTAGACCTACTAGTGCTTGCAGAACTCACACCATCAAAGAGTGAAGCTAGGCGTGCAGTACAACAAGGTGGAGTATCAGTTAATGAAGTAAAGGTTGCAAACATAGATCACACCGTTACACAAAACGACTTAGTTGATGGAGAATTAATGCTGCAAAAAGGTAAAAAGAGCTTTATAAAGATTAAGGCAATATAATATAGTTCTAGAACTAAAAGGGTTGTAACAAATAAGTTTATGTTTGTTACAACCCATATTTATTATTAGTCTATTTTAACAATGTACGCATGTGTGCAATAAGGTTGGTTGCTGTATCATGCAACTATAAATAATCATACATTAGCATATTTAAAATAACTAACCCATCAGACAAATAAATGCATGGCATATTTAAAATAACTAACCCATCAGACATAAGATGCATTGACTAATTACCCAACTATAATTTTAGCTTCAGGGTATACAATATCTGATGAACGATGTGTAGCCTTGATGGTCAGTGCCACAGCAAACGAAAGAGGTCCTACTCTGCCCAAAAACATTGCAATAAGTATTAAAATTTTGCTGCCTGTTGACAACATTGGAGTAAGGTCGAGTGATAAGCCAGCGGTGCCAAAGGCTGAAGTTGCCTCAAATAAAACATCCATAAACTTAAAATCAGGCTCAATGGCTAGCATTATTGTAACAATAGTGCCTATTATTATTGCACTAAGTCCGGTAATGGCTAGAGCTTTGTTAATTATATTCTGATGAACCTTCTTTTTAAACAGGATGACCTCTTGAGAACCTCTTACCTGTGCGATTATCGCAAAAAATAAAACTCCTATGGTGGTAACTTTTATTCCACCGCCGGTGGACCCTGGTGCCGCTCCAATAAACATAAGAAAAATGGAAAACACCTTGGTTATTTCATGCATTTCACTTACGGGTAAAGAATAAAAACCAGCTGTTCTAGCGGCAGCGGAATGAAATATAGAGGCATTTATCTTTTCTGGTAAAGAAAGTACTCCCAGTGTTTTTGGGTTGCTAAATTCATTAGAAAAAGTAAACAAGGCACCTATAATAAGTAGGGTTGCAGAAATGACTAAGACCAGCTTTGTATGGAATAAAAGTCGCTTGTTTTTTCTATATTCGTACAGATCTCTCCATACTGTAAACCCTAGACCTCCAATAACCAGTAAAGAACTAATTGTATATAATACAAGAGGATTATCATTCATGGTAGTCATACTTACAAAATTGCCATTCTCAACTGAGCTCATTATGTCAAAGCCGGAATTGGAAAACGCTGATATTGAATGAAATATCCCTAAATAAAGCCCAATACTTCCATACTTAGGTACAAAATTTATTGATAATAGTATAGCCCCTGTTAACTCAATAATTAGAGTTGCAGATACTATTTTTTTAATAAGCTTTAAAGCCTCGTCAAACCTGAAGAGATTTATTGATTCCTGTGCAAGAATCATTCCTTTGAGTCCCACTCTTTTTCCTAACAAGATAGAAAAGTAAGTTGCTAGTGTTACGATGCCCAGTGCTCCAACTTGAATGAGCGCCAAAATTACAAGCTGACCAAATAGTGACCAGTATTTAAAGGTATCATAAATAACCAAACCCGTTATACAGGACGCAGAGGTTGCTGTAAAAAGTGCATCCACATAAGGTGTCCAATTTCCGCTTCTTGAACTTATGGGGAGCGTAAGCAACAGTGATCCAACCAAAATGAGGGCTAGAAAGCTCAAAACTATTAATTTAGCAGGTGCAATGCTCAAAAGGTTAATTTTCTTTTTAGTATTAACTGACATATTTTATCACCTTAGTAATAATAAACTGTAAGTATAGATTTCCTATTTTACATAATATTATAATAACAACCATCTAGAATATAATTCCTTTATAATGGGTCAAACCTTTAGTTGTGTAATACTAGAAAAAAGGTATGTACCTCAGAATAAATCTATTATATCTTTAAATAAGCTATATTACTAGTATTTTAGGATGCTTTCAGAAAGTCATGGAGAGGGGCGATACTTTTTCCATGAGCTTATTCATAATCATACCTGACAGTTCATGATAACGGTCATTCTTATCCTCAAATTATTTGATGTTTATTGAAAAAAATGGAGTTGTATGCTAGAGTGTTATTGGAAATAAAAAGCAAAATTCAGTGAATGATATACTTTTGAGCAATATTCATTTAAATAATATTAGCTTGAGAATAAATCGATACTTTATAGGAGGGCATCTATATGAGAAATCATTTTAGGTTTTTATCGTTTATTCTGATTGTTTCAATCCTTTTCTCGTTTAGCACTAGTATTTCCATTGCTGACCAAATGCAATCGAAATCATCTTCTCCAGTGAAAACTTACAGCGATCCTGAATTAGCAAGGGCAGTGTCCCTTGGAATTGGAAGCTATGCAAAGAATGCTCCTATTACATATAAACAATTTTTTCAAATGTTAGATGCATCTGTTAAGTTATCTAAAGCAACCGTACTGGCTCAATGGAAGAAACAGTTGCCCAAGGCACGAGCATCCACTAAAACAATGCTCCGTGAAGAGGGGATGCTTGCTGTCTATTATGCCGCAAGCGCACTTGGAGCTGATTATTGTAATACTAATACCGATTGGGGCATAATAAATGATTTAATTGGGGATGGTGCATGGAGTAAGTTTACTTTTAATTATCCGTTGTTTCCCGACTGGAACAAACAGGCCAAACTTGGCACCGACAAGTGGGACAATCATGTGGTAGCTGCATATTTCTACTCCATGGGGAGAATTTCGCTGTATAGTGAAAAGACGATATTTGACTTTGATACTGTAAAGGTTTCCATGAATCCGGAGAAAACTTTCACGTATGAGGACGGGCTGCGTGCAGCATTAAGACTGTATGATTCGAAGCCTCAGGAGTCTGAAATTGCAAAAAATGCATCAGAGGCTGCTATTTTAAAAAAAGCTGATGAGCGGCGCAAGGCTATCTTAAACAGCAAAACCAATGTAACTATTAAGGGTACCTCCTATTATGTATCCAACTCAGGAAATGACAATAACGATGGACGCTCACCTGCTACAGCCTGGGCTACATTGGAAAAGGTAAACAATGCTGATTTAAAAGCTGGAGATGGCGTTTTCTTTGAACGCGGAGGACTTTGGAGGGGACTTATTAAATGTAAAGATAACGTAACCTATTCCGCTTATGGGGAAGGCAATAAGCCGAAAATTTTCGGCTCACCTGAAAATGGTGCCAGCCCTGATAAATGGAAGCTATTAGAGGGCACAAAAAATATTTGGGTGTTTTATAAGGATATGTATGATACCGGCGGAATCGTATTTGATGATGGAAAAAGCTGGGCGGCAAGAAGGGAAGCCTATTGGGATGGCAGTAAATATGTTGATATGGTAACCAGAAAGCCTATTGATATAAAAAAGCTTGAAAATCTAACCCTGTTTAGTGCTGTTGACTATACCGGGTACTCCTCTGAGGAAGCCAGATTCGAATTGGTAAAGCAGGGTAAGTTATATCTACGCTGCGATGCAGGAAACCCCGGTAAAATATATAGCTCTATCGAATTTCTCTGCCTCAAGGACAACGGCGGCAGTGAATTTGTGGTTCAGGGCGCTGATGGAAATACTATAGATAATCTTTGCGTCATGTATAGTAACGGAACAGGAATACAAATATGCAGCAATTCAACTGTTCAAAATTGTGAAGTAGGTTGGCTGGGTGGTGCGATAATGAATTTCTCTCAATTTGGTAGGGAGTGTGTGTTGCGTGTTGGCGATGGCATTACATTAGGACGTGGTCCTGATAAAAAGGGTATTAACTGCTCTGCTATAAATAATTATATCCACCATCAATATGACCAGGCAATAGCGATTGAAATTGGACCAGGCGGGGATGAAAATCTGAGATTTGTGGAAAATGCTACCATTAAGGGCAATCTGGTAGAAAGATGCTCGGGTGGTATTCTAGTCGCCGATTGGGGCGCAACGAATTCTGATACCTATGACAAACCACTATTTAATAAAATTCTTATCGAGGATAACTACTTATTGTATATGGGCTTTGGATGGTCCCACCTTGATCTAGACTATAATTGGGGTTATGCCAGTGAGCCTAATAATGGAAATTGCGTAATTATGTTTGGTTTTCCTGCTAAATCAGGTACAAACATAACGGTAAAAAACAATGTACTCTACAAATCGAGATATGGACTTATAGGTGGAAAACCAATTGTAGTCGGCTTTACAGTAATACCACAACAATATCAGGCCAAGTTTTCAGGTAATACCTATGTTCAAAACATAGGCGGCCTTTTGGCAGAATGGGGCATACCAAAGAGTGGCAATGACACAAACAAATACCTTTTTGGTATCAATGCAGAAAAAACTGTTAAAGACGTGTTGGGAGACAAAACGGGTGTGGTTTTAAAATAGGGACGGAAGATGCGTGGTAACACTTTTGTACTAAAAGCATAGAATATTAATACAAGAAGACTTAAGCGTCATAAATATTCTACGTTTTTTAAATAAGGAGGGCTTGTAGTGAATATACCAACTATGAAAGTGTTCCAACGTCACGGAGGTGCAGTAAAATATGGACAAATTTATTGTCACGGGAGGTAGAAAACTTAAGGGCGATATTGAAATAGATGGTTCAAAGAATTCAGTATTGCCAATTCTAGCTGCAACAATCATAAATGGTGGAGAAAACATCATAAAGAATTGTCCTATGTTTAAAGATGTAGAGATTCTTCTGGATATATTAAAGAACCTCGGGTGTAAAGTAAAAGTTGAGAATAATGTTGTAGTTGTAGATTCATCAACAATAACTTCTACGTTAGTTCCGGAAGATCTAGCTACAGAAATGAGATCATCCATTATACTTATGGGTCCAATACTTGCAAGGGTTGGGAAAGTGACTATAAGCTATCCAGGTGGGTGAGTTAGTATATTGTGATTTAGTTTTGTATGATATATGAAGAATAAAACGTTATACATATCAGTAACATAAAAAAATCTTATGTACAATCCCAAATGGGAAAGTGCATAAGATTTAAGCATATCATTTTAGGTAATAAGGTGAAATATATATATAATACTAGTTGGGCTTAAGCTCCAAAAGCATTTTCCTGTAGTTCAAGGCTTTTCTAATCTTATTTACCAGTATAAGCTTATTTACGTTGTTAAGTGGCTTTTGAATAAAGTCATAAATATCGTATTTAAGTACTTTTTCTATCTCTGTCATTTCTAATCCAGAAGCTACAATTACAGGGATTTCTTTGCTATATGCAGTCTTTGAAAACTGTTCCAAGAAACCGAAACCATCAAGTACGGGCATAACAATATCCAAAATTATTAGGTCTACATTTCGACTTTCAATCAAGTCCAAGGCTTCTTTGCCATTTAATGCTGAAATAATATTAACCCTTTCTTTGTAAAGATAGTTCCTGAGGATTGCATTATCAAGGACATTGTCATCAGTGACCAAAATAGTACTAATCATAGTAAAATACCAGATCCTTTCGCCATTGAAATATACTAATTATTTTATTCTATTCTATTTTTTTTGATAAAAACCTTTAAAAAAGTATATAAAAAACTCTAAAATAATATAGAAATTAATGTGTCTTATTTACAAATAAATTTTATGTAGTAAATCTGTGGTATAATTATATCCATATTTATAGGTTAACTAAAAAAATCTAATGGGTTAAGTTACATAATAAGTGAATACTAAAGGTAGGAAAGTAAAATGCATTCAACAAATGAGGATATTTTGCTAAACAAGGCCAGAGATGGTGATGTAGAAGCCTTTGAGCATCTGATGAGTACTCATTACAAAAAAGTTTATAATATTTGCTATAGGATGGTTAATAATCCTGAGGATGCCAGTGAACTAGCGCAGGAGACATTCTTAAAGGTATATAGGCATATTGCTGAATTTAAAGGAAACAGCTCTATCTCTACATGGCTTTACAGGATTGCGTCCAATGTTTGTCTTGATTTCTTGCGCAAAAACAAGAAATATCAGACAGTATCGATGGAGAAAGAGGCTTTTGAAGATTTGCAGATAAAGGATATGATATCTTCTGTAGAAGAAGGTCCCGATAAAATTGTAGAATCAAATGCCAAAAAGTCTGCAATAAAAGAGGCATTATCAAAAATGAATGAACATAATAGAAATGCAGTTATTCTTAGAGATTTTATGAATCTGAGCTATGAAGAAATGTCAAATACCCTTAACCTTCCGATTGGGACTGTAAAATCGAGAATCAGCAGAGCCAGAAATGAGTTAAGAACCTTATTATGCTCAGGTGAGGAACATTTATTCACAGATTACGTCAAAAAAGATAGAAGGGAGGGATAGCTATGTTATCATGTAAGGAAATAGATTTCTATGCGTCAATGTATATAGATAATATGTTATCTGATATTGAAGTTAAGCAATTTGAGCAACACCTGTTATCTTGTGAAAAGTGCAAGTCTAGATACAATGAATTAAAAAATATTGTTGAAACCTGTGACGAAATAGACGAAATTCCGCTGCCGCAGGATTTTGAACAGATGCTTCATAATAAGTTGTTAGCTATTCAGCCACAAAAGAAGAACGGGATACTCGCTTTTATGCTACAATATAAAAGAATGCTTGCAACGGTAGGCACTGCTGCCGTAATTTTGGTAACACTGCTTGCTTACAACTTGATACCACATTATTCTGCTAGTAGAAATGATAGCAGTGCTGCCCAAAACGTTGAAGCTGCTGCTGATAGCACAGCCGCTGTAGGCCAGTATTCTGGTAGCGCAATTGAAGACCCAAAGGTGGACTCAAAAGAAACTGGTGAAGCAATAAATGATATAGCTGCTTCGGAACCTAGCACTAATGCTATCTCGAGTACGGCTGAGTTAGATGGTATAAAGATAAAGATTAATGCCAAAGAAAATGAAGTAGCTAAAAGCAGTGCAAATACTAAGAATCCCAAAAACAAAAGTGAGGCTACAGATAGCAAGGCAGAGGAGGAGCCTTTGGGAGCTTTTGGGACCTCCTTACCTACTGATGACCCAATCAATAACGCATTTACAATTACGGGATCAGAAGAAATAAAAATACCTTTAATTGAATATAATGTGGCAAGTACAGAAGGGTTCCCTGAAAAAGTCGTTATTGACAATGCTATAACTCAAATGGGGGGACAGCAACAACTTACTACGGCTTCTATTCAAGTATTAGAGTATAGGCTACCAATAGATGCGTATACTAATGATTTTAAAGAAAAAATAGAAGCGACTTCAGGAGTTGGAATTACTCTTAATACCACTAATAGCGCAATTGATTTGACGGAGCAATATAAGGATTTGACAGTACAGAAGAGCGATATAGAGAGCAAAATAACTGCAAAACCAAATGAGACTGAACTTGAGAGCTTAAATATAAAGTTGGAATCAGTTAATGAAAAACTCAGGGAAATTGATGATATGAAGCTTAATGTTATTATTAGATTTAGTTTTATTCTAAAATAATATGGCTTTTATAGGCGAAAGGACATAAGATAATGAGCAGTGAAAAGATTTTAGTTGTTGATGGCAACAGCATATTAAATAGGGCCTTTTATGGATTAAGCAAAACAGCCATGCTTACTACAGCTGATGGTCTATATACAAATGCTGTTTTTGGCTTTCTAAATATATTACAAAAATTCCTCAATGAAGAGAAGCCCAAATATGTATGTGTTGCCTTTGATCTAAAGGCACCTACCTTTAGGCATATTGAGTATGAGCAATATAAGGCTCACAGAAAAGGTATGCCGGACGAGCTCAGAGTACAGGTCCCACTGGTAAAGGAATTATTGGATGCCTTATCAATTGCTAGGGTGGAGATAGAAGGGTTTGAGGCAGATGACATATTAGGAACAGTGTCGCTAAATGCGCAAAAGCAGGGGATTGAAGCTGTTTTACTAACTGGTGATAGGGATTCATTGCAACTAGCTTCAGATACTACGAGAATTAAGCTTCCTGTGACAAGGGGTAGCCAAACGGAGACTGAGGAATATGATGTTGCGAGAATATTAGAAAAATACGGCGTAAGTCCAAATCAGCTTATTGATGTAAAAGGCTTAATGGGGGATACTTCGGATAATATTCCGGGCGTTCCAGGTATAGGCGAAAAAACTGCGTTGTCTCTTATACAAAAGTTTGGCAGCATTGAAGCGCTATATGAGAATATTGACCAAGTTGACAAAAAGGGTGTCAGAGAAAAACTTTTGGCAAATAAAGAATTGGCGCAGACTAGTAAAAGACTAGCAACTATTCATAGGGAAATAGATAATCTCCATAACTTTGATGTTTTTCTTTCAAAAGAGTATGACAAACAGAAGCTGTATGCATGTTTCAAAAAGCTAGAGTTTAAATCACTCATTGAAAAGTATGGGTTAAGCGATGTTCCAGTAGCACAAACGGCAGAGAGCTTAAAAACCGAGCATATAAATATAACTGATATTTCGGAGCTTGAATCCTATACCAGCGCCATAAAAGAAAGCTCCAAGATGGCGGTTTATTATAATGTTTGTGCTAATGGGATTATGGATACATTATCTATTTTTACATGCTCAGATGATTATGCTCCGGCAATTATCAATTTCTCTGATAAGCTTAGTTGGGTGCAAGCGCTTGGTGTATTAAGGGAAGTGTTTGAAGATAGCAATATTAAAATATATGGTCATGATGTAAAGAAACTCATTAAATTTTTAAAGATAAATGGAATTAATCCCCAAGGTATAGAGTTTGATACCATGATAGGTGGATATTTAATGGACCCTACAAGGAGCACTTATACTTTAGCTCAACTAGCTGAGGAATACGCAAAAATGGAGATAGTGCCACTTGAACTGCTTTTTGACAAGCATGGCGCAAGGCTCCCGAATGAGCAGCAAAACAGTGCTGACAATATTCTAGCTGCAGGGGTTACTGCCATTTACAATCTGGCATTGCGATTAGGCGAGATTATTGATAATAATGGTCAGCACCAGCTTTACTATGACATTGAGCTACCACTTGTTGAAGTGCTGGCAGATATGGAGCTGCATGGCTTTAGGGTTGATGTTGAAAGCCTGAGAGCTTTTTCAGCGGAGCTAGACAAAATGTTGGTGTTGCTTGAAAATGAAATATATATGCTATCCGGCGAGGAATTCAATATTAATTCTCCCAAACAGTTGGGTGTTGTGTTGTTTGAGAAGCTAAACCTGCCTGTAATCAAAAAGACCAAGACCGGTTATTCAACCGACGCAGAGGTGTTAGAGCAGCTTTCATATAAACATGAAGTAGTGGAAAGAATTCTAGAATACAGGCAACTGACAAAGCTTAAATCCACTTATGCTGAAGGACTATTAAATGTAATAAACCCTGAGACGCACAAAATTCATTCAAGCTTTAATCAGACAGTTACTGCTACGGGAAGAATAAGCAGCACAGAGCCAAACCTCCAGAACATTCCTATTAAGCTGGAGTTGGGTCGAAAGATCAGAAAGGTATTTATTCCAACCAACGATGAATATCTTTTACTTGACGCAGACTATTCACAAATTGAGCTAAGGGTGTTGGCACATATTACTTCTGACCCAAATATGATAGCAGCCTTTGTAAACAATGAGGATATTCATACAACTACAGCCTCCAAGGTATTTGGATTAAAGCCTGAAGAGGTGACCCCTCTCATGAGATCACGAGCTAAAGCCGTTAATTTTGGTATAGTTTATGGAATTAGTGATTTCAGTTTATCCAAGGATATTGGTGTAACAAAAAAGGAAGCAAAAAAATATATTGACGATTATTTGGAAAAGTATAGAAATGTTAGAGAGTACATGCATGATATTGTTAGGGATGGTAAGGAAAACGGTTTTGTTACTACCCTATTTAATCGTAGAAGATACTTGCCCGAGTTGAAATCCAGCAACTTCAATGTAAGGTCCTTCGGTGAGAGAGTGGCAATGAATACCCCTATTCAGGGCAGTGCAGCCGACATTATAAAGATTTCTATGGTAAAGGTTTATACTGAACTCAAGAAGCGCAATTTAAAGTCTAGATTAATTCTTCAGGTTCATGATGAATTGATCATTGAAACGCATAGGGATGAGCAGCAGGAGGTTTCAGCGCTACTAAAGGATTGTATGGAAAATGCTGTATCGTTGAAGGTGCCTTTATTAGTTGAAGTGAAGAGCGGAGAAACCTGGTATGAAACAAAATAATAAGGCTTTAGTAATTGGTGTTACAGGTGGTATCGGGAGTGGGAAAAGTACTGTAAGCAGCTTTTTAGAGGAGCTAGGGGCGCCGGTAATTGATGCGGATGATATTAGCAGAAACCTTCTTAAACCCGGTGAGAAAGCTTTAACTGAGGTAGTAGCTGCTTTTGGAAGTGAGCTTATTCAAGGCAATGGTCAATTGAATAGAAAAGCCTTAGGTGAAATAGTCTTCTCTGATAGCAACAAGCTTGAGCTATTAAATGCTATAGTGCATAAATATGTTGCTGAGGAGATAGACAATAGAATCAAATGCTATAAAGCCCAAGGTTTTTTGAGGATAATAGTGGACGCTCCCCTTCCAATAGAGCATGGTTTTTTAGATTTATGTGATATTGTATGGACAGTGCATGCAGATATGGAAATCAGAATTAAGAGAATTATGAAAAGAAACGGAATGACCAGGGAAGAGGCGTTTGCAAGGATAAATTCTCAGATAAGTGAAAGACAATATCTTGAAATAGCTACTACAGTAATTTATAATAATGAAACGGTAGAACGTTTGAAGCGTGAGGTTGAGCTTCAGTTTAATAAATTAATAGGATGATTTATAATCATATAGGTGTTTCTTTTGAAAAAGATTTTAAAATTTTTAGTTGTTTTGATAATTTTGGTGGGGGTTGGTATTGTAGGTCTTAAATATGGTATTAAGGTATTATTTCCTACGCAATACAGTGAATATGTAGAAAAGTATTCTACTCAGTACAATTTGGATAAATACCTTGTTTATTCCATTATCAAGGCTGAAAGCGGATTTGATAGTCAGGCTATTTCCCCTAGAGAAGCAAAGGGCCTTATGCAGGTTATGGACAGCACAGGAGAATGGGTTGCAGGTAAGATTAATCTCAAGGACTTTAAGCCCGAAATGTTACTACAAGCCGAAACGAATATAAGTATAGGCACTTGGTATATCTCATATTTACTAGATAAGTATGATAATAATGTAGATTTGGCCGTTGCTGCGTACAATGCAGGAAGCGGAAATGTTTCAAAGTGGCTGAGTGACCCCGATAAAAGCAGTAATGGTAAAAGTCTTGATACCATTCCTTTCCCTGAGACGGATAACTATGTTTCTAAAGTAAAAAAGTTCTATAAAATATATAAAATGCTTTACGAAAGTAAAAAATAGTGATATTTTATTTAATAGAAAATTAAATAAAGTGTATGAGTTTTAATTGTAGACGGCAATTAAGTATTTGATGACAGCTGAGTATTTATGGTGATAAAACTATACACTAACGCTATATATTAGGGGGAAATGCTATGAATTGTTTATTTGAAAGAGATCTACTATATCCTACTAGCAATATATTTGAACCCGGTATTATTCATTTAAAAGTTCTAAACCCCACTAGCTCCAATATGCCTTTGGTCATAGAATCAAAGTCTAATCATAGTGTGGTTCAATATTTAAAAGATGTCATTGATGTTATGCAAAAAGACGTATTTGACAGAATCAACATCAAGATTGAGAAAAATACTTCGTTATATATTTTATTATGTGAGACAGAAAGTAATAAGTATGATGGAGCCAAATATTTAAAAGTAATATTTAATGCTGATAAGTACGGCTTTAGTCCCGTTAATGAAATAGTTTAAAATGCCTTGTATGGTGAAGTGCTCCATACAACAGCATATATTAATGGTTAATGAAATAGTTAATAATGCTTTGTAGGGATGTGGCAATAATACCACATCCCTTTTTTACTCTTATTTCTTTCTTCCTACAGTCAATAAACTCTTCAATATCATTGATAAGGTGTAAATATTAAATCTTATATCTGTCTTCCAACAGCTTCTGCTATTAGTGACAGTTCCTTCATGAGACTATCAAACTTTTCAGGTCTAAGTGATTGCGGACCATCACATAGAGCACATGGAGGATTGGGGTGAACCTCTATGATTAATCCATCAGCGCCAGTTGCGATTGCACCTTTGGCCAGTGCAGGTACGTATTTGAAGTTCCCGGTGGCATGGCTTGGATCAACTACTATTGGAAGGTGAGATACCTCTTTGATTACAGGAATTGCACTCAAGTCAAGGGTATTTCTTGTCATTGTTTCAAAGGTTCTGACACCTCTTTCACACAGGATAACATTGTTGTTGCCCTCAGCAATTATATATTCTGCTGCCATCAACCATTCTTCGATAGTTGCAGAAAGTCCTCTCTTTAACAATACTGGCTTTCCTGACATTCCTACTTCACTGAGTAAACGGAAGTTTTGCATATTTCTTGCTCCGATTTGGAATATATCTGTATACTTGTCTATAAGCTCTACATCTCTGGTATCAACCACTTCAGTAACTAGCTTTAGTCCAGTCGCTTCTCTGCCTGCCACCATGATTTTTAAGCCATCCTCTTCGAGGCCTTGGAATGCATACGGAGAGCTACGAGGCTTAAATGCTCCGCCTCTCAATATTTTTGCTCCGCTGTTCTTGACACTCATAGCAGTGGCAACAAAGTCCTTTTCATTCTCTATTGCACATGGGCCTGCCATAACAACAAGCTCGCTACCACCTATTTTTACACCATCAATATCAATAATTGTAGGGGCGTGCTTTAACTCACGACTCGCAAGCTTATAAGGCTTCATAATGGGAACTAGAGTTTCAACCCCCTCCATTTGAGAAATGAGATTGATGTTTAGTTGCCTTTTGTCGCCAATGGCTCCGATAACTGTTTTTATCTCACCAATTATCGGGTGAGTCTTAAACCCTAGGTCAATAAGCCTGTTTTCAACATTCTGTATTTGTGCCGGGGTTGCTGTTTGCTTCATTACGATTATCATGGAAAATACCTCCTTAAGAATAATTTTATGCTTTATAAAAAATAAAAATCCTCGTTCCTAGTAAAACTAGGGACGAGGATATATGTTCCACGCGGTACCACCCAAATTGGTAAAAACCCACCTTAATCATGTACAGGATAAAATCCGATACACTGCTTCTATAACGGGAAGACCCGGTGTGACCTACAACATAAAAGCTTCAGTCATCTGCTCATAGGAGAACTTCAAATATACTGTCCTGCAACGCTTTCACCGTTTCATTGCTCGCTGTGTAGACCCATATAAACTACTTTTCCCAATCATCACATTTGATAATTTATTATATTATTTAGAATATTAACATGCTACAAAAAATAAATCAAGTTACTTTTTTAAAAATCTTTTTATCAAAGACTCTCTCGCAAGGTTTTCAAAGGTATCCTCGAGCTTGCAAAGACCGGGAAAATCAGGATATTTCTCCTTTAGTGCCAATGTCAGTAAATGATCTGTCAGCAAGGGATTCTTTGGCAGTAGACTGCCATGTGAATAGGAACAATACACATTTTTATATACAGCTCCCTCATAACCATCCTCTCCGTTGTTGCCATTTCCCGCTAATACCTTACCGAGGGGCTTAATACCTTCACCCAAATAAGTTCTTCCTGAGTGGTTTTCAAAGCCGACAATCTTAAGAGGCTTACCATGCTCTAACACTGAATCGCTCTCAAATACAATGTTACCAATCATTCGCTCTTTACCGCCAATGGTCCAGAGGTCCAGTGCATCAAGAAATTCAATCTCCTTGCCATCCCATGTCTTATAATACTTTCCCATAAGCTGATAGCCACCACAGATGCAAAGAAAGACCTTGTTTTCATTTATTGCATTTTTAATTTCGTTGCCCTTTTGGCTAAGAACATCATTTTGAATGATTTCCTGCTCATAGTCCTGACCACCGCCTAGAAATACGATATCATGCTCTGAGGCATCATAGCTGTCACCAATTGTAATATTTGATATGGATACATCAATGTCATGCCAAAGTGCTCTTTGCTTCAGGGCAAGGATATTACCTCTGTCGCCATATGTGTTAAGTAAATCAGGATATAAGTGACATATCTTAAGTTCTAACATTTTATTTCCAAAACTCCTTTAAGTTAAACTTTTTCTTTAAGATACTTCTAATGTCTAGCATAGCGGTATAAGTCGGTAATATATAAAAACAACCGCCTTCTTTTGTATTATTTAATCCCTCATCTATGAGGGCATGATAATCCTTATTTATTTTTATTTTGTCACAATCGATACCACTATACTTAAGTCTTACGGCCATATCCTCACCCCTTACACCCGAGGCTGTAAGAGTATCTATGTTTTCCGATACTGTTGCAAGCTGCTCAAAGTCCACATCCCACAGCCAGGAAATATCAGTACCGTCGGCTAAATTATCATTAATAAGAAATGCAATATTTAACCTGCTTTGCTCAAGTGAAAGAAATTGTAGTACCTGATTAAAGCCTGTTGGGTTTTTGACCAATATTATCTTGATGCTCTTTCCTGAAACGTTGATAGTTTCCATCCTGCCAAAACCACATTCAAAGGACTGCATTGATGATATTATGGAGTCTGTACCATAGCCAAGCGCAAGGCCACAGCTAGCAGCAGCCAATGCATTATATACATTATAAAGTCCTGGTAGATTTATTCTCGTGATGAATTCACTTCCATCCGAACACAATTCAGAATTTAAGCATGTCCAACCAATATCGGTATAATTGCTGGCTATTTCATTTATGTTTGTGCACTCAACATCTGCTTCCGGCCTTGAATACCCACATTCAGTACATACAAAGCCACCGAGATGACCATAGATATGGTTTTTGTACTGATATTTTGCCTTGCAGAAACGACAGAACATTGCATCTGTATTTATATCTTCCTCTGAGCCCTTGTAAGCACCTTCACTCATTCCAAAATAGATAGTTCTTTTGGTGGAATTCTTACCAAGAGATGCACACATGGAGTCATCTGCATTGAGGATAAGAGTCGTGCTATCATCTAATCTTTCAATACCCGATGCAACCGCATTGAGAGTAGAATAGAGCTCCCCATATCTATCGAGCTGGTCTCTGAAAAAGTTGGTTACTACCACAGCCTCTGGTTTGATATGCTTGGTTACCTGATTAAATGCAGCCTCATCACTTTCAATAAGAGCCACATCGAATTTATTTTTGCCTGTAATTGTGACTGATTGAATAAAAATAGTAGTAATGCCGCTTAAAAGGTTAGCACCTGATTTATTTGTTGTATATTTGATCTTGTTTGACTTGAGAATTTCTTCAATAATTCTTGTAGTGGTAGTTTTACCGTTGGTACCCGTTACCATTACCACTTTAAAATTATTGGCTATTGATGAGAGCACTCCAGGGTAAAGCTTTAACGCAATTTTACCAGGAAGAGTGGTTCCTCCTCGCTTAACTAGACGTAGTCCAAATATTAATAACTTTGCAGTTAGTATTGCTAGCATTTTTCTTAGCTTCATGTATATTATTCATCCTTTTTGTCATGCTATTGTGTAAAAAACAGTAACTCAATTTAGTAATTTTATTTTAATTACAAATACATTTTTTATCTTAATTAACATTATCTTAATTAATATTATCTGAATTAATATTATCTTAATTAATTTTATCTTAATTAATTATATTAGCATTTACAATTAAGTTCAATGTAATTATTCTTATTATAGCCAATACAAGATATGAGCATTGTCTTGGGCAATTAAATTAAAAATTAATGATAATAAGTAGATAATTACATTTTATGTGGAATAATGATTCGGATTGTTATATTATATTTATATAATAACATTTTAAAAGTTAATAAGGGGATTGGTCTCTGTACAAATTAAAATGCCGCTAAATTAAAAAGCTAACAATATAACACAATCAGGTGGGTGTGAATTAGGCCCTAGACCTATTGATTTACACCTAAAAGCATTGAGAAGCCTCGGTGCGAGGATAAATGATACCAATGGTGGATACATATATTGTGAAACTGACGGATTGTGTGGAACAGATATTTACCTCGATTATCCTAGTGTAGGCGCTACAGAGAACACTATGATAGCAGCTGCTTACGCAAAAGGTGATACAATAATCAGAAATGCTGCAAAAGAGCCTGAAATTGTAGATTTACAGAACTTTTTACAAAAGGTTGGAGTGAAGGTTACTGGCGCTGGTACAAGTGTTATTAAGATAAAAGGCTTCGACAAGAAGTTTTCAAATGTTGAGCATACAGTTATCCCAGATAGAATAATTACGGGTACTTTTATGGCTGCGGCCGCTATTTCAGGCGGAAACATTACCATTAAGAATATTGTGCCTGAGCATATTATTTCCACTGCTGCAATTTTACGGGATACAGGGTGCCAGGTTACATTTAGAAGGAATGATGTTCAAATTGTATCTGCTACTAAACCACAGGCTATAGAGGTAATCAGGACGTTACCCTACCCTGGTTTTCCAACAGATATGCAAGCGCAGTTGATGGCATATCTTACAATATGCAAGGGAACTAGTATAATTATTGAAACTATTTTTGAAAGCCGATATAAGCATGTTGACGAATTGCTCAAGATGGGGGCAAATATTAGAATAGATGGAAGAATGGCGGTTATAAAGGGAGTCGGGAACCTAAATGGCGCACAGGTGTTGGCCCGTGACCTAAGAGGTGGAGCAGCATTAGTGGTAGCCGGTCTAGCGGCACATGGGGATACAATAGTAGGCGGTTTAGAGCATATTGATAGAGGATACTACAAGTTAGATGAAAAGCTATGTTCGCTCGGAGCTAGCGTCAAAAGATTTTCTGACAGGTGAGACAACAGATATGAAAGGACGACAAAGGACAAATGACAGCAAAAGTCAAAAAGAATAGGGTTAAGAGAAGAAAATTCAGAATAAAGAAATTCTTAAAATTCTTATTTATTGTTGCCATTGTGACATCTATCATTCTCTTTGCCCTATCTTCTTTTTTTATAGTAGAAAAAATTAATGTTGAGGGCAACAACAAATACCAAAATAATGATATAATACTAAAGTCTGGATTAATGCCGGGCGAAAATGTCTTTAAAATGCTTGCCAAGGACGTAAAGGATTTGTTTACTTTTAGGTTTAATAAGGAGGAGGAGTTAGTCATCTCTAGCTTACCATACATAAAATGGGTAAGCATTAGGCCAAGTTTACCAAAAGGTATTAAAATTAAGATTACGGAGAGGTCTCCATACTGTATTATAGATATTAAAGGGACAAGCATACTGATTGACAATGAAGGCTACGCTCTTGAAGAAGTAAGCAGTGATAGGGCTAAGGACTATTTTATTATAAAAGGTAGCTCAATAAGTGACTACAAATTGGGGCAGAAACTCCAGTTCAAAGATACTCAGAAGTTTGAAGACATCAAGACCTTCTGTACATTATTCATAAAAAATGACCAGGGTTCAGAAACCAAACTCTTTAGTAAAATGAAGTGGATTGATATGTCGGACGGATATAACATAACTGCCAATTTCAATGATTTACTTGAAGTTAAGTTTGGAGATATTGAAAACATGGAACACAAAATAGCAACCTTTCGTGAGCTTTACGAAAAGAATCTAAACCTAAAGCAGCAGGGCGTTTTAGATTTTACTATGGGGAGTTCTCCGTTTTATAAACCAATAAACTAACTAATTCTGGAGGAATTAAAATGATACCTATTTTAGGACTTATTTTGGGAATTGTGATAGGGATGTTTATGCCAATAACCATTCCATCTCAATACTTTACTTATGTCGCAGTAGCAATTCTAGCTGCATTAGACTCGGTTTTTGGCGGAATTGTAGCAACCATTAACAAAAAGTTTGAAATGAAAATCTTCTTATCTGGATTTTTTGGCAATGCATTGTTGGCAGCTGGCCTTGCATATATAGGGGACAAACTGGGTATTCAGATTTACCTGGCGGCTATATTCGCTTTTGGTAATAGGCTTTTCTTAAACTTTGCACTAATTAGAAGATATCTATTGAATAAATTCTCTAAAAAAGATAATATAGTAAAAGAATAGGACGAGTGACTTTAGGGGGTTATTGTTGTGTCAGATATTATAGTAGGGATAGATATAGGTTCATCAAAAGTATCGACTGTTATTGGCAAGGTAATAGCTGATGGACAAGTCGAATTTCTCGGAAAAGGCACTGAACCTTGTACTGGTGTAAAAAAAGGAATAATTGTTGATATTAATGCAACTGCTACTTCTATTCAGAGTTCTGTCAAAAAAGCTGAGGCTGGGACAGGCATCAAGGTTGTTTCGGCATATGTCAATATGTCAGGGTTACATGTATATATAAAAAATCAGAATATAGATACTAATATTGTTTCAGAAGATAAGATTGTTTCCAAGAAGGATGTTGAAAAATTATTATACGCCGCTAGTTCGTTTACTATTGGGCAGGACTCAGAGATCATAGATGTTGTACCAAAACAATATATATTGGATGGGTTTGATGGAATAGCTAACCCCGTAGGAATGAAAGGGTCCAGACTTCAAGGTGATTTTGACATAGTTATTGGTAAAACTATATCTGTTCAGAATATTGTTAGAAGTATGAGTAAGGCTGCAATAAAGGTAGATGGCTTAGTAGCGGATGCATTTGCTGTTGGAGAATGTGTTCTACAACCGGATGAAAAGGACATTGGGGCAATACTCATAGATGTAGGTGGTGGATCTACAGAAATCAGTGTCTTCAAAAATCAAAAGCTCATTGCCAATAAGTGCTTTCCTGTTGGTGGAGATCATATAACAAATGACTTATCGATTGCACTTAAAATGTCTTATGCTGAAGCGGAAAGAGTTAAGAGACAATACCAATTATCTTTGACTACTCTCATAAAAAATGATCAGGAAGTTACAGTAAGTGATATTAGTGACAGTTTCAAGAAAAATATAAAGGTTTCAGAGGCTGTTGAGATCATTGAAGCTCGTGTTTATGAAATGATTGGTCTGTGCAAAGAGTTTATAGATCAAAATTGTCCAGGCAACTATGGGGCTGGAGTTGTAATTTCAGGAAACGGGATTTCTACACTTGACGGTTCTCTCCAGATTGCATATGATATTTTTAATATGCCTGTTAGGACTGCAGCTCCTAAGATAAAAGATTTAAACAAACCGGAGTATTATACTGCTGCAGGCATTGTAAAGTATATCTCTATTCAGGACAAAGGTTCTAGTACTATTAGCAGTCAACCGGTAGCAATATCTGCTAAAAATAAAAAGGAAAATACTTTGTGGAAGAAAGCATTTTCTAAGTTTAAGGACTTGTTCTATTAATTTAATTTTGCAAAAATTTATTTTTAGGCAATAAAATCAAAACTTGCCTATTTTGAGTTTATATTATATATTTATAGTAGCGTTTAAAAAATATCATGTATCTTTTTACGAAAAATAAAATTTAATTATAAGGCTTATTACCAATGCTAAAGGGGGATTTAATTTGCTAGATTTTGAGATTGACATGGATCACTTTGCCCAGATAAAAGTCGTTGGATGCGGCGGTGGTGGGAATAATGCGGTAAACAGGATGATAGCAGCGGGACTTAGGGGTGTTGACTTTATCGCTATTAATACCGATAAACAAGCGCTTTTCCTATCAAAAGCTAATACAAAAATTCAGATTGGCGACAAGCTTACAAAGGGGCTTGGAGCTGGTGCAAATCCTGATATTGGTGAAAAGGCTGCTAATGAAAGTAGGGATGAAATAGCTCAGGCGATTAAAGGTGCAGATATGGTATTTGTTACGGCAGGAATGGGAGGCGGAACAGGTACTGGTGCAGCACCAGTTGTGGCTGAGATTGCGCGAGAAATGGGAATTTTGACTGTGGCAGTCGTAACTAAGCCTTTTATGTTTGAGAGTAGAACTCGTATGCAGCATGCTGAAAGAGGGATTGAGAACCTCAAGAATTCAGTAGATTCTTTGGTTACAATTCCTAACGATAGATTATTACAAGTGGTTGAAAAGCGTACAACTATGGTTGATGCGTTTAGAATGGCTGATGATATACTGCGTCAGGGTGTTCAAGGTATATCGGACCTTATTGCAGTACCAGGTCTTGTTAACCTAGACTTTGCAGATGTTAAGACAATAATGTTTAACTCCGGTTTAGCACATATGGGTATTGGTAAAGCTTCCGGTGAAAATAGAGCTGAAGAAGCTGCTAAACAGGCTATCCATAGTCCATTGCTCGAAACCTCTATAGATGGTGCAAGAAGAGTACTTGTTAATATTACTGGTGGTCCAGACTTAGGGCTCTATGAAGTAAATACTGCTGCTGAGCTCGTTCAAAAGTCAGCTGACCCAGAGGCAAATATTATTTTTGGTGCTGTTATTGATGACAACCTTAAAGATGAATTGATGATTACTGTTATAGCAACAGGATTTGAGACTAGTCCTATTGTCAAAAAGCCAATAGAGAAGACAAGTGAGAAGAAGGTGGGCTCTTACCATAGCGAGAGTACTCATTCAGCTTCAGCACCAGTTGAAAAGCATCAGAGTGCTTCAACACCTATATCTCAGGATAATGAATTAGATATACCGACTTTCTTGAGACGTAATAAATTCAAATAAAATAAAGCGAATAAAAGAAAGGCTACTCAAGTTTTAAAACTTAAGTAGCCTTTTTTGTTTTTTCAGATATTATATTGTCATACGATTTAATTTTTCTACTTCTGCATTTGACAAAGTTTTGATGTGTTACCCAGTATAATAATATACATAAAGCCATTACAGAACATTTAAGTTAATCTAAAAAGTTTGTGAGGACTACATAAGTGGAAATATACCTGGATATTTTATTTTTAGAGAACCTAGTTATAAATTACCTGATTCTATATACCACCTCGAAACTGTCTAAGTTAAGGGCTAGTACACTTAGGCTATTTGCAGGAGCCGCTGTAGGTGCATTTTATGTGGTTTTACTTATTCTATTACCAGGTATGAAGGCATATTACACTATTTTCTCAAAACTATTATTGTCTTTATTTATAATTGCAGTAACGTTTTCACCTAGGAAGGTGTTGGAGTTTATTAAGGTATTAGTTATTTTCTACATATCAACCTTCATATTTGCAGGTGCTGCGCTTGCTTTTCTGTACTTCAACCAACAAGGCGGTTTTGTGAAGAATGGCATTATTTATGAGTTCGGACGTTCAAAACTTAGCCTTATTATTTTTTCATTATTTACAGTAGGGATAATTATTAAAATATTTTTGGAAGTGATACAAACTCGTTTATTAAAGGATAAATTATTAATACCTATAACTATTGCTTTTGATAACAGAACTGTAGGAATGCCAGCATTAATAGATACCGGTAATTCCCTAAAGGACCCTCTTACAAATATTCCTGTTATGGTAGTAGAGTATCAAGCCTTGCAGGAACTATTACCTGAGGAGATTAGAGGAATTTTTATTAATAGGCATGAGGATGATCTTAACTGTATTACCAATACAATTTCTTCATCAAAGTGGTTTTCGCGTTTTAGGCTGATTCCATTCAGCTCACTAGGAAAAGAAAATGGTATGCTTTTGGGCTTCAAACCTGACCTTGTAGTAATTGGTGAGGATGAGGAGAAGAAAAATATCAAAAATGTTATTGTTGGGATTTATAATAAGTCGCTATCAAACAATGAAAAGTACAAGGCCTTGCTTGGGCCAGACCTTGTAGCATAAGCTTTATAACGCCATTTATTGAAAGGGGTCTATTTAAATGAAAATCACCACTAGAGTAAAAATGTTTTTGCTTACTAAGTATTACAATTTGTTAAGGAAGCTTAAACTAGGAGATAGCTTCCCAGTCCATTATATAGGAGGAAGTGAGGCATTGCCACCACCCTTAACTATTGATGAGGAGGCATATCTTCTAAACAAGTTAGAACAGTGCGATTACGGAGTTAAAAGCATTTTGATAGAAAGAAACCTAAGATTAGTGGTGTATATCGCAAGAAAGTTTGAAAATACTGGTGTAGGTGTTGAAGACCTAATTTCAATAGGAACAATAGGTTTGATAAAAGCTATAAACACATTTAACCCTTCTAAAAATATTAAGCTGGCGACTTATGCATCAAGATGCATTGAAAACGAAATACTAATGTATCTCAGAAGAAATAATCGTGTAAAGTCAGAGATATCAATTGATGAGCCTCTCAATATTGATTGGGATGGAAATGAGCTTCTGCTTTCAGATATTTTAGGAACGGATAACGACCTTATTCATAGAAGCTTAGAAGACGAAGTAGACAAAGAATTGCTAAGCTCAGCAATGAAAAAGTTATCAGTTAGAGAAAAAAGAATTATGGAGCTAAGATTTGGATTGGTCAACGGAGTTGAAAAAACTCAAAAAGAAGTCGCTGATATGTTGGGTATTTCTCAATCCTATATTTCAAGATTAGAAAAAAGAATTATCAGCAGGTTGAAAAAGGAAATAAACCGAATGACTTGATATGACTGCATAGAGCCCGAAAGGCACATTTGTCAAGGGTTTTGACAAAAATATTTTGAATTACATTACAGTATAAAAATACCCTCCATGGCAATAATGATATTGAAAAATGATTATTGCTCGGGAGGTTTTTTATGCTAATCAATAAGGTTGAAATCTGCGGTGTTAATACATCTAAACTTCCTGTTTTAACTAACGAACAGAAAAAAGAATTATTCGAAAGAATGCATAAGGGTGATAACTCTGCTAGAGATGAGTTTATAAAAGGCAACCTGAGGCTTGTTTTAAGCGTGATTCAGAGGTTTAATAACAGGGGAGAATATGTTGATGACCTATTTCAGGTTGGTTGCATTGGTTTAATCAAAGCTATTGATAACTTTGATGTAACTCAGAATGTAAAATTTTCAACGTATGCTGTTCCTATGATCATAGGTGAAATAAGACGGTACCTAAGAGATAATAATTCCATAAGAGTGAGTCGTTCGCTTAGAGATATTGCGTATAAAGCACTTCAAGCAAAAGAAAAATTGACGTGCAAGAACTCAAAGGAACCTACAATAAATGAGTTAGCTGAAGAACTACAGCTGCCCAAGGAAGATATAGTATTTGCCTTAGATGCTATCCAGGATCCCATATCTTTATTTGAATCTGTATATCATGATGGTGGAGACGCCATATACGTTATGGATCAGGTAAGTGACGAAAAAAATATCGATGAAAACTGGCTTGAGACCATATCACTAAAAGAGGCAATGAGAAAACTAAATGATAGAGAGAAGCTCATTCTCAATCTGCGATTTTTTGAGGGAAGAACTCAAATGGAAGTTGCTGATGAAATAGGAATATCTCAGGCTCAGGTATCAAGGCTGGAGAAAACTGCTCTAATGCATATGAAAAAGTATATTTAATACTATCTAGGCTTGAGTATACTGTACGCTTGTACTTTAACTGCAATAAATTCAAACATAAAAACGAACCTATCCTTAGATTGCTGATAAATCCTGTACAAAAAAGTATTAATAATGTAGAATGTGATTATATTGTGTTTTTCAGCATGGAAAGGAAGGATTATGGTATGAAATGTCCTTTTTGCGGATTTATTGAGGATAAGGTAATTGACTCTAGGCCAACAGATGAAGGTTCAGCTATCAGAAGAAGGCGGGAATGCACTAAGTGTACTAGAAGATTTACTACTTATGAGAAGGTTGAAAGTTTGCCTCTCATGGTTATTAAAAAGGATAAGACTAGGCAGCCTTTTGATAGAGAGAAGCTTATGAATGGACTGCTAAGAGCTTGTGAAAAACGTCCGGTTTCCATAAACGACCTTGAGAAATTGGTGGACGGTATTGAGGTTCAGCTATATAATTCACTCCAGAGAGAAGTAACTACTGAGGAGATTGGAGAGCTTATTATGCAGAAGCTCAAGAGTCTTGATGAGGTTGCTTATGTTAGATTTGCCTCAGTATATAGACAATTTAAAGATATAAACACCTTTATGGACGAGGTGCGGAAGCTGTTAAAAGAGGGCAAAAAAGAGGATTAATTTTAATATCTAAAAATGTCTGCCCATTGTCCAGTAGACAAGTAAAATATCTAAAACAGTTAATTAACTACCGCATCGATTTGATGTGGTATTTTTGTATGCTACCCATTGTATTTAAATTAACCAACTTAACTTCTGATTTAATTTGACAATTATGGAATAATATGTTATTATTTTTATAATCATTTCTAAATTTTTACAATTTCAAAACTAAATAAGGAGGCCACCATGGTAACTAAGGTCAAAAGTTGTACTTTGACTGGTATCAATGGCTATATTGTTGAGGTTGAAACTGATATTTCAAATGGAATTCCCACCTTTGAAATTGTTGGCTTAGCCGATACAGCTGTTCGAGAGTCCAGAGAAAGGGTACGCTCTGCTATCAAAAATTCTGGCATTGACTTTCCTGTGAGGAGAATTACTACAAATCTTGCACCTGCTTGCCTGAAAAAAGAGGGTTCAGTCTTGGATTTGCCAATATCTATTGGTATTCTTGCCAGTATTGGAGCAATACCACAATATCTTGATGAATATATGTTCCTGGGTGAGCTATCACTAGATGGCCATATTAAACCTGTTAAAGGTATTCTTCCTATGGCGTGTTGTGCCGCTGAAAATGGAATTAAGTATGTTATTGTACCTTATGCAAATGCCGGTGAAGCAGCAGTGGTGCGGGATATTAATGTTATTCCTGTCAATACACTTGCAGAGGTTATAAATCATGTAAATGGCAGTGCCATTATTAATGCATATTCTGTTGATATTGCCGAAATTTTTCGTTTTAGAAATACATATAATATAGATTTTTCAGATGTAAAGGGTCAAAAAAGTGTTAAAAGAGCAATGGAAATAGCAGCAAGTGGGGGACATAATCTCTTAATGATAGGTTCCCCTGGTAGTGGTAAAACAATGCTTGCAAAGAGACTCCCTACTATTCTACCAGATGTAACCTTTAAGGAAGCAATAGAAATAACCAAGATTCATAGTGTTGCAGGCCTATTACCTCAAAATACCCCTCTAGTTACAAGCAGACCTTTCAGAAATCCACACAATACGATATCGGCAATTGGCCTTATTGGTGGAGGAAAGAACCCGAAACCGGGAGAGGTAAGTTTAGCTCATTATGGAGTATTGTTCTTAGATGAATTTCCGGAATTCTACAGAGAAGCAATAGAAGTGTTACGACAGCCTATTGAGGATGGACAAATAAATATATCTAGAAATAATTCTACTGTCCAATTCCCTTCAAGGACTACTCTAGTATGTTCAGCAAATCCATGCAAATGTGGTTTTTATCTGGAGCAATCAGGAAAATGCAGTTGTACTCCCACAATAGTCAAACAGTATTTAAGTAGGATAAGCGGACCTTTGATAGATAGAATTGATATTCAGATTGAAGTTCACCCTGTTACTTATAATGAGTTAGACAACTTATCTGTGGAGGAGTCATCAGAAACTATAAGATATAGAGTAAATAAAGCCCGAGCAATTCAAGTGGAAAGATATAAGAATGAGGGTATTTTTTCTAACTCTGAGCTTTCGAGCAGTATGCTTAGAAAACATTGTAGCTTAGACTCAAAAACTAATCTACTCCTCAAAAATGCTTTTAATAAGTTTGGGCTGACTGCTAGGGCACATGGTAAAATACTAAAGGTTGCTAGAACAATTGCTGACATGGATCAGAGCGAAGCTATCAAGAGTTGTCATGTGGCAGAAGCTATTCATTATAGAAGTCTTGACAGAGTACTAAATTAAAGAAGCATAGGATACAACATTTTATTATGGAGGTGATGAGTATGAATGAGTCAGAGACATGGATATGGCTATCTCTTATTTCAACAATATCAGCAAATAAGGTTACAAGGCTTTTGGATAAATATCATTCGATATGCGCAATAAGTCAACTAAGCGAGATTGATTTAAAAGAATGTTTACAGCAGAGTATATTAACTAATCAAAATATAATAGATATTTTAGACCCCAAAAACAAAGTTAAGGCCAAGTATATATATGAGGAATTATATAGAAAAAATATAGGCACAATTAACTATATGGACAGTGCATACCCGTATCTGTTAAAGCAGATATATAACCCACCAATACTTCTTTATTACAAGGGTCAATGTAATTTTAATTCTAATACAATAGCAGTAGTTGGGAGTCGTAGGACTACAAAGTATGGTTCCAATACTGCAAAGAAAATATGCTACCAGCTTGGATTAAGGGGCATTCATATTGTTAGCGGGATGGCAACAGGGATTGATTCTTTTGCTCATCAGGGGTGTATTGACGCTAATGGATTTACTATAGCAGTTCTAGCTTGCGGTGTTGATCAGCCTTATCCTGCCTCAAATACAAAGCTTTATAAAGATATTTTGGAGAGCAGTGGATTGATAATATCCGAGTATCCACCTGGTACACTTCCTCTAAAACATCATTTTCCCTTGAGGAATAGAATAATAAGTGGTTTATCCCAGGGGGTACTTGTAGTTGAAGCTGCAAAGAAAAGCGGGTCGCTTATAACGGCTACATATGCATTAGAGCAAGGAAGAGAGGTTTTTGCAGTACCTGGAAATATTGATGCGTTTTTAAGTGAAGGAACAAATCAATTAATCCGAGATGGTGCAAAAATGGTCTCTGGTGTTGAGGATATTACAAGTGAGTTGAACATTTTCTGTAAAAATGGTGTGGTATGTGATACAGATAGCCAAAAACTAAATAATGTTGAGATGGAACAGAAAATTTTCAAATTATTTAGAGGGCTAAGTACAAATGAAATTCGACTTGTAAAAAGCATTATAAATGGCTTCAATATGTTAGAAGAACTAATTGAAATGAGCAACCTTTCATCGCAAGAAGTCATAATGCTTTTATTTATGCTTGAAATGAAAGGAGTAGTGGAAAAGGAACCTGGAAATATTTATAAAATATTATGTTCAGCCATATAATTTCATAAATTTACAGTGCATAATTTAAGTTATTTTATATAGAATTACTAATGAATGGTTGACAGATTTAAAAAAGCAGTTTACATTAGTAGTTGTTTAAGTAAAAAAAATTGAAATTAATGGATATGTTTATCTACTTGGAGGAATGAAATGGCTGATTATTTAGTTATTGTGGAGTCACCTGGTAAAGTAAAGTCAATCGGAAAGTTTTTGGGTAAGTCATATAAGGTTGAGGCATCTGTTGGACACGTGAGAGATTTACCTAAAAGCCAAATGGGAGTTGACATTGATAATAACTTTGAGCCTAAATATATTACAATAAGAGGCAAAGGTGACGTCATTTCAAAGCTCAAAAAAGAGGCAAAAGCCGCAAAAAAAATATTTCTTGCAACTGACCCTGACCGTGAGGGTGAAGCTATATCTTGGCATTTGGCTAATTTATTGAATATAGACGAAAAAGATAAATGCAGAGTATCATTTAATGAGATTACGCAAAATGCTGTTAAATCAGCTATCAAGCAGCCCAGAAAGATAAATATGGATCTGGTAGATGCTCAGCAAGCAAGAAGGGTATTGGATAGGATAGTGGGTTACAAAATAAGCCCTTTGCTTTGGAAAAAAGTAAAAAAGGGTTTGAGTGCAGGACGTGTTCAGTCAGTAACTACAAAATTAATATGTGATAGAGAGCAGGAAATAGAGAACTTTGTTTCAGAAGAGTATTGGTCAATAACTTCTCGTCTATTGAAGCCAAAGTCCACACCGCAATTTGATGCAAAGTTTTACGGTTCTCTTAATGAAAAAATAGAACTCACAAGTGAAGAACAGGTTAATACCATTCTTGAACAAATTGGCAATAATGAATATATTGTTAAAAAGGTTAAAGAACAAGAGAAAAAAAAGGCGCCTGCAGCACCATTCATAACGAGTACACTGCAGCAGGAAGCTGCTAGAAAGCTTGGTTTTACTACCAAAAGAACAATGATGGTGGCACAGCAGCTTTATGAAGGTATTGATATCAAAGGCCATGGAGCAGTGGGTCTCATTACATATATGAGAACCGATTCTACTAGAATTTCAAATGAAGCTCAGGCTGAGGCAAAGTTATTCATTGAAACCAAGTACGGTAAGGCTTATTGCCCTGAAAACCCGAGAGTATTCAAAAACAAATCTGCATCACAGGACGCTCATGAAGCAATCAGGCCAACTTATATTAGTGCAGATATGGCTCCGGATGTGATAAAGGAGTCTCTTAATACTGAGCAGTTTAAACTTTATAAACTGATTTGGGATAGATTCATTGCAAGTCAAATGTCTGTAGCAATTTATGATACTGTGAGTGCAGATATTGCTGTTGCTGATTATTTATTTAAGGCAAATGGCTCAAAGGTCAAGTTTGCAGGGTTTATGGTGCTTTATACTGAAGGTAAGGACGATGAGGGCGAAGAGGCCGAGAATAACCTCCCTCAACTAATTGAAGGGGATGTTCTGGAGTTAAAGAAAAACACTCCAAAGCAGCACTTTACTCAGCCTCCTGCAAGATTTACCGAAGCAACCTTAGTTAGGGTACTTGAGGAAAAGGGAATAGGAAGACCAAGCACATACGCGCCTACCATTACAACAATACTTTCGAGGGGCTATGCTGTTAAGGAAAAGAAGTTCCTTATGCCTACTGAGTTGGGTAAAATAGTTAATGAGATAATGAAAAATCATTTTAAGGATATAGTGGACGTAGAGTTTACTGCTAACATGGAAAGCCAGCTAGATAATGTTGAAGAGGGAGAAAAAGCATGGAAGCAGGTAATGAGGGACTTCTATGAACCTTTTTCAAAGGTGCTTAAGGAAGCAGAAGAAAGCATAGGTGACGTTGAAGTGCCTGAGGAGGTATCTGACATCATATGCGAAAAATGTGGCAGAAATATGGTATATAAGCATGGTCGTTTTGGGAAATTCCTTGCTTGCCCAGGCTTCCCCGATTGTAGAAATACCAAAGCTATTGTTGAGGATACCGGAGTTAACTGTCCTCTCTGTGGTGGCAAGGTACTTATAAAAAAGACTAAAAAGGGTAAAAAATATATTGGGTGTGAAAATAATCCTAACTGCTCTTTCATGAGCTGGGATATGCCAAGTAATGAAACATGTACCAAGTGTGGCAGTTTTATGCTTAAAAAATTCTTTGGTAAAAGGATGATTTTGAAGTGCAGCAACGAAAACTGCGAAACAAACAAGGAAATGGAACAGAATACAAACAAAGATACCCAACCCAAAAAGACAAGCAAAGTTACACAACCAAAAAAGACAAGCAAGGTTACACAAACAAATAAGACAAGCAAAGTTACACAAACAAATAAGATAAGCAAAGTTACAAAAACAAATAAGACAAGCAAAGATACACAGCCAAAAAAGACGAGCAAAGTAACGCAAACAAAAAAGACGAGCAAAGTAACGCAAACAAAAAAGACAAACAAAGTTAACAGCCCAAAAAGATAAGCAAAGTAACGCAGTAAAAGAACAAAAAATAAGGAAACTCAACAAAAGAAGCAGTTATGAAAGGATAGCTAATTAATACATGTCTAATACCATTAATGTAATTGGTGCAGGGCTTGCAGGATGTGAGGCTGCATATCAGATAGCAAAAAGAGGTATATCAGTTAAATTATACGAAATGAAACCCCAAAAGCACTCTCCTGCACACCATCTAGATAGTTATGCTGAGTTGGTATGCAGTAATTCTCTTAGATCTGATCAGATTGAGAATGCAGTGGGGCTTTTGAAGGAAGAGTTAAGGATAATGGATTCACTTATTCTTAGAGCTGCAGATGCAACAAGAGTTCCTGCTGGTGGAGCACTAGCCGTTGATAGAGAAGGCTTCTCTCAATATGTCACTGACGCAATAAGCCAGATTGATAACATTGAGGTAATTCATCAGGAACTAAGTGAAATTCCCGATGCTAATTTAACTATTATAGCCACTGGACCGCTTACTTCACAACCTATGTTTGAATTTATCGAAAGACTTACTGGCGAAAAACATCTACATTTTTTTGATGCAGCTGCACCGATAGTGACTTATGAATCCATAAATATGGACAAGGCTTTTAGAGCTGCTAGGTATGGTAAAGGCAGTGATGATTATATTAATTGTCCAATGAATAAAGAGGAATATGAGATTTTTTATAATGCCTTAGTATCTGCTGAATCAGCAGAGGTGAAGGACTTTGAAAAAAATATGGTATTTGAGGGTTGCATGCCTATAGAAAGTATGGCACAGAGGGGTAAGGACACCATGCGTTACGGCCCTCTAAAGCCTGTAGGATTAGTGGATGATAGAACAGGTATAAGGCCTTATGCAGTAGTACAACTCAGACAGGACAATAAGGCGGGAAGCCTATATAATATTGTAGGTTTTCAAACACATCTTAAGTGGCCTGAACAGAAGAGGGTTTTTAGGCTAATTCCAGGATTGGAAAATGCTGAATTCATAAGATATGGAGTAATGCATAGAAATACCTTTATAGATTCTCCAAGGCTTCTTGATAGCACTTATAGAATGATAAACAATAAAAATATTTATTTTGCCGGCCAAATGACGGGTGTCGAAGGGTATATTGAATCAACTGCCTCCGGCTTTGTGGCTGGAGTAAATTCCGCTATGCAGTGCTTAGGGAAGAGCTCGATAAAGTTTCCGCCCAATACAGCGATTGGTGCCCTTTGTAATTACATTAGCGATTCATCTGTCAAGAACTTTCAACCTATGAATGTGAACTTTGGAATTTTTACCGGGATTGATACTACAATCAGGGATAAAAAGAGACGAAATTCTGAAGCTGCACAAAGATCTCTGGATACTATTAGAGAAATATATGAAGAACTCATATAGAGTAAACGATCAAAAATGACAAACGAATAATGCTATAATACTATATAATGGTGCTACAGTCCCTAAAAAAACAATAAAAATACATTTTATTGTTTTTTGTTTTTTTTTATGTTAGAATTTAGCTGTAATAGATTTAATACAAGGCTTTATATAGCGCTTAGAGGGAGTGTTGTTATGATTGACAAGCTTTTATCCGGTACCACTGCAATGGAAAAATCTTTGGATGCTGCATGGTCAAGAAATGAGATTATATCTCAGAATATTGCAAATGTGGACACTCCTGGTTATAAACGCAAGGATATTGCTTTTGAGGAGTATCTTAGTAACTCAAAGAAAAGGATTGCAGGTAATAGAACAGACGTTAGACATATTCCTATTAGTTCATCTGATATAGACAGTGTTGATCCAACTATGACTCAAGATTATTCCGAACTTAGTATGCGTATTGATGGCAATAATGTCGATATAGATACTGAGATGGCAAATTTGGCTAAGAATTCTATTAAATTTAATGCACTTACGCAAATGCTTAATGGTAGTTTTAGCAAAATCAAGAGTGTCATCAGCGAGGGGAGGAAGTAATTTATGTCATTTTTTAAAGCATTGGATGTTGGTGCCTCTGGTTTGACTGCACAGCGTCTTAGAATGGATACCATTTCACAAAATATCGCAAATGTTAATACCACAAGAACTGAAAACGGTACCCCCTATAGACGTAAGGATGTTGTTTTTGAGGAAAGAAAAAATACCGATTCTTTTTCTACATATTTATCAAATGCAAAAGATGGCCTTGACGGAGGAAACGGAGTTAGGGTTACAAAAATAGTTGAGGATACTTCTGAGTTCAAAAAAGTATATGACCCAGGACACCCTGATGCAGATCAGGATGGTTATGTTAGCATGCCAAATGTAGATGTTGTGACAGAAATGGTCAATATGATATCTGCAACAAGGTCATATGAAGCTAATGTTACCTCAATAAATGCTACTAAGTCCATGGCAATGAAAGCGCTAGAGATTGGTAAATAAAGCGGCTTTAGGGGAGTGAATGAATGAGTATTGATTCTTTAGTTGGTATTAAAACGCTTATGCCTACCAATATTGGTCTTAAGGGTATCGATGAACAGACAGAGACGACACCTACAGTATCTTTTGGAGATTATTTACAGTCGGCGTTGGGACAGGTAAGCGAGCTTGAAGAAACTGCTAGTCAGTTAAAAAATGATTTTGCAATAGGTAAAACTGACAATATTAGTGATGTTCTTATTGCATCTGAGAAGGCATCTATTGCTTTGCAGTTTACTATGCAAATTAGAAATAAATTATTAGATGCTTATACTGAAATAATGAGAATGCAAATATAATTGATTTACATAACCAAAGACAATATGGGTGTATGAGGTGATATAGTTGCCTGAGATCTTTACAAAAATGTTCAAGTCCCTTTCTGACTTTTGGAAAGGACTAGACAAGTCACAGAAAACAAGAATATATATAACGGCAGCATTGGTTGCAATATTTGTGGGAGTAGGTCTGTTTTTGATAGCACGACCTTCTTATACTACTGTAATCCAGGATGCTAGTGATCAAGACATTGCCGAGATGCAGAAAATACTCACGGAAAAGGGAATAAGCTATCAGCTTACTGACGATAAGAAGGGTATTATTGTTGACGTTAAGGATAGCGACCAAGCTCATTTTGAACTGGTCTCAGCAGGATACCCCAAAAATGGGCTTACCTTTGCTGACGCATTAAGCAATATCAAAATAAATACTACTGAAAGTGATAAAAAGCACATTTGGCAGCAGCTAGATGAGTCAGATATAGCTAGACAGCTAAAATTATTCAAAAATGTAAAAGATGCAAGTGTAACCATAACGAAGCCTGAAAAAACTTTATTTATTGATGATACCAACCCAAGCGATGTCAAGGCAGCAGTGACTATTATACCAAATGGTGAGATAACCCCTGCATTAGCTCAAAGTATTGTCAAGACAGTGGCAAGTAGTGTAGAGGGACTTGATCCCAAAAATGTTACTGTTGTTGATGAAGCGGGGAATATTTTAAATTCTGAGAGCACTGATACAGCTATTGAAAAGACTTCAACACAATATGAGATGAAGCAAAGGGTTAAAAATGACCTTGAAAAAAATGTAAGATCAATACTAAATGGTAGATTTGATAGTTTTGACTCCGCTAGTGTAGTTGTTAATCCTATCCTTGATTTTGATACATTAACACAGCAATCAAAAGAGATATCAAATCCTAATGGAATGGAAACAGGTGCAATTGTCAGCAGACAAGAAGAAAAAGAAGAAGTTAAGAATGGCGATACTGGTGCCGTAGCAGGGATGGAGTCAAATCCTGGTACAACACCATCATATCCTATGGGATCAACCGATGCGGGTTCTTACAAAAGATCTGATGTTACCGAAAACTGGGCTTATAACGAATCCAATAAACAGGTTGAAAAATCTATAGGTGAGGTTATTCCTGAGAAAACTACTGCAGCAATTACTTTGCTGTATGGTAACAGGATTGCTGATGATTCTAAGCTTACAGATGAACTTATTGCACAGGTGAAGGACCTAGTTAGTAAAGCAACAGGTATTCCTTTTGCAAATGTTAGTGTAACAAAGCTAAAGGTAGTACCTCCTGAAACGGTTACACCTTCTACAAGTGAAACTATAATGGCACTTATAGACCAATACGGGCTATTAGCACTTCTATTTATTATGTTTGTTGTTTTGTTGATTATAGCTTTCCCAAGAAAGAAGAAGGAAAAATTGGTTCCTGCGCTTGCTGTTTCTGGAGTGGAGTTTGAAAATAAATATAATATACCAGAAATTAAACATGAATCATTACCAGAAATAGATATCGAGGAAAGATCAGAGGTTAAGAAGCAACTTGAGAAATTTGTTAAGCAGAAGCCTGATGCAGTTGCTCAATTGCTTAGAAATTGGTTAACAGATGATTTTGAATAATTGTTTTGAAATATAGTTTATTGTAACTACATAATTTATTGTAACTACATAGTTCGTTGTTATTATATCGTTATTTGTTATATATCGTTAATTATTATATCGTTAATTGTTATATATTGTTAATTATTATATCGTTAATTGTTATATATTGTTAATTGTATTACATAATTTATTTGTATTAGTACGTTATTACTGTTCATCATAATAAATAGAAATATTTATTAATTAGATTATTTTTGTGGGGTGTGTAGATTGGCGAGAGCAGCAACAAAAACTGAGTATAGCGGAAGAGAAAAGGCTGCAATGTTGCTAATATCTTTGGGACCTGAAAAGTCCGCAGAAATATTCAAGCATCTAAAAGAAGAAGAGATTGAACAGCTTACTCTTGAGATTGCAAATATTCGTTCAGTTACGCCTGATGAAAAAGAGAGAGTTCTTGAGGAATTTTATCAGATTTGTCTTGCTCAGGAATATATTGCAGAAGGTGGTATAAACTACGCCAGAGACATCTTGGAAAAGGCATTAGGTACACAAAAGGCTGTAGATATCATAAATAAGCTTACAGTGTCATTACAGGTACGTCCCTTTGATTTTGTCAGAAAGACCGATCCATCACAATTACTAAATTTTATACAGGGAGAGCATCCACAAACTATAGCTCTTATTTTAGCATACCTTAAGCCACATCAGGCATCAATAGTGCTTGCGGCTTTGCCACAGGATAAGCAGGCTGATGTTGCAAGAAGAATTGCAACTATGGATAGAACCTCACCAGATGTAATTAAAGAGGTGGAGAGAATACTTGAAAAGAAGCTATCATCTCTTGTTACAGAAGACTATACTGCAGCTGGCGGAGTTCAGTCTATTGTCGACATACTTAATTCTGTCGATAGAGGTACAGAGCGCTATATTATGGAAACACTAGAAGTGGAAGATACTGAGCTAGCTGAAGAGATTAGAAAGAGGATGTTTGTATTTGAGGATATTCTCACCTTGGACGGCAGATCTATTCAAAGATTCTTACGTGAAGTTGATAACAATCAATTGGCTGTTGCATTAAAAGGTGCTACAGAAGAGGTGCAAAAGCTTATATTTGGAAATATGTCAAAGCGCTTAAGCGAAATGATAAGAGAAGACCTAGAATTTATGGGTCCTGTACGATTGAAGGATGTTGAAGAAGCACAACAAAAGATTGTTAATATTATCCGTAAGCTTGAAGACGCTGGTGAAATTGTTATTTCAAGAGGCGGAGGCGATGAGATAATTGTCTAATAAAATCTATAAAAATAACCAGATTAACGTAGGGATACCTCTTCAGATTAAACCTCCGAGCTTTTACCCAAATATCAAGCAGGTGACCTTGAAGCCCGAGGAAGAGATTGAAAAAGAAGGCGGCAAAAGTGACTATGACACTATGAGTGTTGAGATTATTATTAATGCCAAAAAAGAGGCTGAGCTTATAATAAAGGAAGCTGAGCTTCAAGCTGAAGAGTTTTTGGAAAAACAAAAGGCCGAGATTGAGCAGTTGAGTGATCAGGCGTATCAGCAGGCGAAAGAAGAAGGCTTCAATGCGGGTCAGCTACAAGCTCAAGAGCAGTACGAACAGTTGATAAAAGAGGCTGAAGATATCAAGCAACAAGCAGCTATGGACTACAGCCGTATTCTTGATTCACTTGAAGAAGATGCTGTAAATACTATTCTTAGCATTGCAAAAAAGGTTATTAGCTGTGAACTTCATACCAATAAAGAGAACATTTTGCGCTTGGTAAAGGAGGCATTCCAGAAATGCTCTAAGGACAGAAAAGCTGTGCTTAGGCTTTCTTCATGTGACTACGAATTTGTATCACAGAATTTAGAACAGCTAGATCAGCTTTTAGAGCGCTCTGAGCCGTTTGAACTAAAAAAGGACCCCTTCTTAAAAGAAGGTGGTTGTATAATTGATACATCTTTTGGGAGTGTTGATGCAAGCGCAGATACCAAATTAGAAAAAATTGAGCAGGATTTTAAGTTTATTCTTGAGGAAAACATGAGAAGCATTGAATGATGCATAAGTTAAAAAAAACTTTTAAAGGTATGCTTTGGCGTACCTTTATTGATATAGTAAAAATGTGTAATAATGGATATTTATATAGCCTAGTTTTATGAAAGGGAGACTACTTTAATGGTTAATATTAACCTTGAAAAATATAAGCACCAACTTGATAAAAAGGACTATATAGATTATATCGGCAAAGTTTCCAAGGTAGTAGGACTTACTATTGAATCTGAGGGCCCTCAAACTAACATTGGGGATTTGTGTAAAATTAAAACTGCTGGTGGAAATAGCATACCTGCAGAAGTAGTAGGCTTTAAGGAGGAAAAGGTTCTTTTAATGCCTCTTGGAGAGATGCATGGTATTGGACCTGGAAATGTTGTTTCAGCAAATGGTGAAATACTGAAAGTGGGAGTTGGGCCGCAGCTGGTCGGAAGGGTTTTAGATGGATTAGGTAACCCGATGGACGGATTAGGACCACTAAATATAAAGCAATATTATCCTTCAAGTTGTCCGCCACCCAATCCTATGCATAGGAAGAGGATAAGCGAACCTCTTGCACTTGGAGTGAGAGCAATCGATGGGTTGCTCACTATAGGAAAGGGACAGAGAGTTGGCATATTTGCAGGAAGTGGTGTTGGTAAAAGTACATTAATGGGTATGATTGCAAGAAACACAAAAGCAGATATTAATGTTATTGCTCTGATTGGAGAACGTGGCAGAGAAGTTAAGGAATTTATTGAAAAAGACCTGACTGAGGAAGGTTTACAGAGGTCGGTTGTTGTTGTAGCAACATCTGATCAACCAGCTTTAGTTAGACTTAAAGGGGCAATGGTTGCAACTGCCATCGCGGAATACTTTAGAGACAATGGAAAGGACGTTCTCTTGCTAATGGATTCTCTTACAAGATATGCAATGGCTCAGAGAGAGGTTGGGTTGGCTATAGGTGAGCCACCAGTTTCAAGGGGTTATACACCATCAGTATTCTCTGTATTCCCTAAATTACTTGAACGTGCTGGTACAAATGCTAAGGGATCAATAACTGGTCTTTATACAGTGCTTGTAGACGGTGACGATTTAACAGAGCCTGTTACTGATACTGCTAGAGGAATTCTGGATGGGCATATTGTTTTATCGAGATCCTTGGCAAATAAAAATCATTATCCTGCTATTGATGTACTTGCAAGTGTTAGCAGAGTTATGAGTGATATTGTTGAAAAAGACCATAAAAAAATTGCCGCAGAGATAAAAAAGACGATGGCCGTACATAGAGACGCTGAGGATTTGATCAATATTGGTGCATATGTTAAGGGCAGCAATGACAAAATTGACTATGCAATTGATTGTATAGATGATATTACAGCATTTCTACAGCAAGAAACTGATTTGAAGGTTACCTTTGATGAAATGAAGGAGCAAATGTTTGCTTTACTAAAATAGGGAAGGTTGGCTATGCAAAAATTTATTTTTAGACTACAGCCCGTTCTTAATCTAAAAAAGCAGCTTGAGGATAATGCGAAGAATAATTTAGCTAAGTCATCTAGAAAGCTAGAGGAAGAAAAACAGATATTAGTTGAATTAAATGAGCAGAAGGACTCGTATTTAAACAAAATGTCTCAAGATATGGAAAGCGGTGTTCCAGTATACAGACTCAGGGGCTATAATGACTATTTTGCTGGGGCAAAAGTTAAAATTTCACATCAAAAAGATAATGTAAATAATGCACAAAGAATTGTCGATATAAATAGAGAAGAACTTGTAAAAGCTGTTCAAGAGAAGAAAATATTAGTTAAATTTAAAGAAAAAAAACAAGAAGAGTATCAAAAAGAAGCACTAAAAGAAGAACAGAAGACAATTGATGAGCTGAACAGCTACAAATTCAGAAATGACCCGGGAGAAGAAGATGGCTGATAAGAATAAACCTAAAAACGAACAGGTTAATAATAAAGAAAAAGCAAATATTACAGTAGCTGATGGGAAAAATGCAGATGTAAAAACAGTAGACCAGAAGCTTTCTGAACAAGTGCCTGAAAGCAAGAACGGAATTCTCTTCTACATACTAACAGTATTAGCAGCCTTTC
Organism: Bacillota bacterium; assembly: GCA_023439045.1. GTDB lineage: Bacteria > Bacillota > Clostridia > Acetivibrionales > DSM-1351 > Ruminiclostridium. The sequence goes on from JAEXOY010000015.1 coordinate 404,985, forward strand.
TAATTGTAATATTAATTCTTGGCGGTACATTGTTCTTTGTAGTAAGGAACAATGTAAATGGTATTGCAGATAACATGAGATCAGACATTGAAAAGATTCCTATTATTAACTTAGCCCTTCCAGTATTACCTGACCCTGAAGATGAAAAGAATATGACCGAGGAGATGGTGAGAAGTAAGTATACTGAATTAAAGGAGCAAAACAAGCAGCTTCAAGAAAAGGTTATAAGTCTCACAGCTCAGGTAGATGATACTAATAATAAAATAACTGCAAATGATACCAATACAGAGCTTTTAAAGCAGCAAAAAGCTACTCTCGAAGCTGAAAAGACTAAACTTACATCTGAATATAATAGTCTTAAGAAGCAGTTTGACGAGATGTCAAAGTCAGTAGCCCTAGGAGACAAAGAGTCCTTTAAGAATTATTTTGAGAAGGTGGACCCTCAAACTGCACAAAAGATTTATGAGGATATTATCAAAGAAAAGAAGATAAGTGATGAAGCAAAAAAATACGTCTCAATTTTTGAAACTATGGATGCATCTGCTTCTGCACCTATACTAGAGCAAATGGGTACTGCAAAAATGAAATTGATTGTCGAAATAATGAAAAATCTTAAAAAAGAAACTTCCGCGGAGATACTTGCAAATATGTCCACGACGTTTGCTGCAAAGGTTTCTGAGCAACTTGCAAAAGAGTTTAAACTCATAGACGGTGGTTAGTTCAAAATAGTACAACTATTTTGCTAATATAAAAATTACAAGTAGAAGGAGGTGAAATAATGATATCACTAAAGAATCAGATGGTAGCTGCAAATGGTGTTAAGAGTAATAATGAAACAAACCTGTTTAGCCTAAAGTCCAGAAATGTTGAATCAGGCAAGAGCACTTCCGGTTTTTCTGATATATTAAATAGTGCAGTTAACAATTCAAAAAAGTTTTCTGCAAGGAATACTCAGGATAATACGCAAGCTCAAAGCAGTCCAAACATTAAGTCCTTTAGGGAGGCACAGAGCCAGAGAAACAGCATGGTTGAATCAGATAAGAGCATTCAAGCACAACAAGCTAAGCCACAAGTGCAAATATCCGATGAACAGAAGAATGATGATTCAAATACTGATAACTCAAATCAGATGATTGCAGTTATGGCACAGATGATGGGCATTAAGCCAGAAGAGTTGATTAAGATAGCTCAAGGCCTAGGTTTTAGTCAGCAAGATCTGCAAAACAGTGAAAAATTACAACAGTTCATAGGTCAACTGTCAAATATGCTATCACTCTCAAATGATCAGGCAGCAATGCTAGAACAGGTCACAGCTAAGGTTGAGGCTGTTGTGAATAACAAAGGCGAGCAATCTGATGTTGATGCTATCAAGGAAAATTCAGCATCAACCATAAGTGCAAAACAAAGTGATTTAGGATTAGATAATACTAATGATCGATCTGACTTAACAAAGTTGGCCCAACAGATTAAGAGCAAGCTAAATCAATTGTTGGAGTTAAGTGAAGCAGTTCCAAAGGCAATAGAAGGCGAAATTACCAAGGTAATGGAGCACTTAAAATCACTGGCAGACACAAAGCTTGCTGCAACTCAAACGACCCAAGTAACAGAGGAAAATACCACTGAAGGTATTTTTGGTGTAGCTAAGAATTCAAGTCAGTTCAATACTTCTAATGCTAAGGACGACACAAATGGTTCACATGATCAAGATACAGATCAAAAAGCTAAAAATACTGAAAATGCAGAAAATACTGAACAAGTTGTTAAGGGTGAAACTGCTGCTGTGAAAGCACAGGCTGCACCACTAGTACAGGAGTCAGATTTTAACCAGCATTTAAACAGTCATGCAGTCAAAATTAACGATGAACAGCACTTGTCCGACATAAAGAATTTATCCTCGGCAAAAGCCACTAGCCAGGTTGTTAAGCCCTCAGAGGTTATCAATCAAGTTGTAGATAAGGCCAAGGTAGTTATTGGACTTGAGAAGTCTGAGATGATAATTGATTTAAAGCCAGATCATCTTGGAAAGCTTTCTTTAAAGATTGTAACCGAACAGGGTATTGTTGCTGCAAAGTTTATGGCTGAAAACCAACAGGTTAAAGAGGTACTTGAGTCAAATATGCAGCTTCTGAAGGACTCTCTGCAAAAGCAAGGAATCAGTATTGAAGGTGTTAGTGTTCAGATTGCGGACAGGAACAAAAACAGTTATGAGCAGCAAAGAAGTTCTGAAGGCAAAAACGAGAAGGGCAATAAAGATATTTCTTCCATTTCGGGAAGTAGTATACCAAAAGCTTCGGGGGGCCTGTATGTATCAAGTAACATTCTAGATGTGCTACCTGAAAGACTTGCTCAATACTCATATGAATCTAGCAGCATTAATATGATGGCATAACAAAATTATGAGGTAAAATAATTTAGGAGGTGAAGATTTGTCAACAAGCGCAATTTCAAATACCACAATCGAGCAAATAATTAGTAATACAACTGGAAATGCTGCCGCTAAACGCAATACTAATGGAGAGTTGGGCAAGAATGATTTTCTTAATCTGCTAGTTACACAGCTAAGGTACCAGGATCCATTAAACCCTACTGATGACAAGGAGTTCATTGCTCAGATGGCACAGTTCAGCTCTTTGGAACAGATGCAGAATATGTCAAATACACTCTCAAATTCCCAAGCGTTCTCTATGATAGGGAAGAGAGTAACAGCTACTATTTCTGATTCATCTACTAGTGAGTTAAAGACTGTAGTTGGAGAGGTATCAACTGTCAAAGTATCCAACGGTAAAACATATGTTGTAATTAACGGACAGGATATTGAAGCAAGCAAGGTGACACAGGTAGACGAGAGTATTTATAGCAGCAATTCTAACCTATCAGCCTATACCAATCTTATTGGATATCGAGTTAGGGGTGCCACTTATGATTCAAGTTCAGGCGATGTAGTGTATGTAAATGGTGATGTCAGCGAAATACAAAAGGGTCTCTATGAAGACTACGCTGTAATGGATAATGTTAGTGTTACAATTTCCCAGATTAATGATGGTGTTACAAGTACAGATGCTAATTACATTGAAAATTATCTTAAAGATAATGAAGGAAAGTCTGTTTCATTGATTATTAAGGACGAAGCATCAGGCATGAGAGCACCAATTTCCGGAACATTAGATAGCTTCAAGATTGAAAATGGTAAAGTTACAGCAGTGATCAGTAAGGCGCTTATTCCAGTTGATAGTGTTGCTAATATTAAAAAGATACCGGAATAAAGGAGTGAGGAAATGGTTATAAACAATAACTTTTCAAACAGATTATCCAATCCTTCTCTAGTACAGCCAGTTAAGCAACAAAGCAACAACGGTAATGTAAGAGTAGCAAGTGAAGTCCAAACCTTTGAAAGTGTACTCCAACAGGCAGTCGGTAAGAATACAGGGGTCAAGTTTTCAAAGCATGCGGAAATGAGAATGCAGGCTAGAAATATTAATTTGACACAGACGCAGAAAGCCAAGATTGATAGTGCTGTGAACAAGGCTGAGCAAAAGGGTGTCAAGGATTCATTGGTTATTCTAGACAATATGGCTTTTGTAGTAAATGTAAATAGTAAGACAGTAATAACTGCAGTTAATAATAGTGAGCTAAAGGATAATGTATTTAGCAATATTGATGGTGCAGTATTCGCCTGATAGAGTACATACTCTCAAGGCAAAATCAGCCGGACCCTTACGGGAAGCTGAATGGTTCCTGAATGACGGAGGGAACTTGAATAGTAGAACATAATATAGGGGGTCAATCATTATGATGAGATCAATGTATTCTGGTGTTTCTGGGTTAAGAGCACACCAGACAAAAATGGACGTTATAGGTAATAACGTTGCGAATGTTAATACAGTGGGATTTAAATCCGGTAGAGTAACTTTTCAGGAGGTTTTCAATCAGACCTTAAGAGGAGCAGGCGCTCCTGATGCTGCACTAGGCAGAGGCGGATCAAATCCTATGCAGGTAGGTCTCGGTATTGGCGTTGGCGCAATCGACACAATTATGACCAGAGGAAGTATAGAGAGGACGGACAATCCAACTGACCTTTCAATAGAAGGCGATGGTTTCTTTATTGTTAAGGGTTCAAATGCCGATACATACAAATTTACCAGAGCTGGTAACTTTGGAATAGACAAGCTTGGTAATCTTGTAACAGGCGGCGGTATGAATGTATATGGTTGGCAGCAATACAACACAGCTTCAGATGGTACAATATCCTTTGATACTGAGAAGGCTGTTGAACCGATCAATCTATACTCAGACGATTATAATAAGAATAAGAGAATTATATCAGCTCAAGCAACTGAAAATGCTGTACTTGCAGGAAACCTTAACTCTGCTGAGGAGGCCGTAGCATCAGGAACTACGCCATTCCCAACCCAGTTCTCAGTACCAATGAAGGTTTATGATAGTCTGGGTAACAGCTATGATTTATCGGTAAACTTTACAAAAACAGAAATTAGTACTACAACCCCAACAACTACTCAGTGGACCTATAGTATCACAACTAAAGATGGTACAACAATAACTGCACCTGATTCAACTATTATGTTTGATTCAAAAGGTGCGATAATTTCGGGAGATACTGGTTCACCAGATAAAACAAAGATAACTGTAACTCCACCAGCTAATGGAGCAGATGCTTTTGACATTACATTAGATTTTTCCAAAATGACAATGTTTGCAGCTGATAGCTCCGTTAAGCCAACTAATGTAGATGGCTATCCTACTGGAAATCTGGTTACATTCAATATTGGGTCCGATGGTATATTGACTGGTATATATAGTAACGGACAACAGCAGCCTCTAGGCTTGGTAGCTCTTGCAAGCTTTGACAACCCTGCTGGTCTTCAGAAGGTTGGAGAGAATCTCTTTATACCAACAACAAACTCAGGCAGCTTTGCAAAAGGGCTTAAGGCTGGGTCTGAGGGAGTAGGTACATTAAATCCTGGAACCTTAGAAATGTCGAATGTTGACCTTTCTAGAGAATTCACAGATATGATTGTCACACAGAGAGGTTTCCAGGCAAACAGTAGAATTATTACAACATCAGACGAAATGTTACAGGAACTTGTAAACCTTAAGAGATAAGACTTACATAAATCATTACTTAATTGCAGATTAGGGCTAATGCCCTAACTGCGATTAAGCACATATTGTAAATTTTATATTGTTTTTTTGGAGTAAACATATTATGATTAAATTAACAAAATTGAACAAAACCCAATTTGTATTAAATTGTGAGTTGATTGAAACAATTGAAGCTACACCTGACAGCGTAATAACACTAACAAATGGCAAAAAATATGTTGTATTAGAAGATATTGATGAGATTATTGATAAAATAGTTGCATTTAAAAAGCAACTAATACATAATGATTTTTCGTACACAAAAGAATAAACAGGGGGGACTGAATTTTGGAGGGAAAAGGTAGTTATTTTATTTTATTAGTGATAGTAGCCTTTTTGTCAATAACGCTTGCTTTTCTTGCTATTGCCTTTTTCTTTTTTGGCAGAGGGGGAGAATCAGAGGTAGACAACAGGCCTGTTGCTACGACAACAACTTCAGTACCAACTGCTGATGACCTTGCTATTAAAGTAATATGCGAAAAGCAAAATTTCAATCTAAAGAAAACTAGTGACAAAGAAATAGCAGTTATAGTTTTGAGTGTAACCATGAAGCATTTTAAGACAGTTGATGATCTTAAGGAAGAAGAGGTCACTGCAAAGATAGATTTCTACTCAAAGGAAATCAATTCTGCACTTATTACATATTTCCAGGGCTTAACACTTGAGGATGTTAGTAAAAAAGAGACGAAAATCAAGGCTGAAGAGGAATTGACTCAAAAGATTAATGAAATATTGGCTAATGGTGATAGCAAAGCCAGCCCAATTGTTTATTCAATAATATGTGATTATTGGTTTTATCAATAAGGGGGTATAAGAGCTATGGGAGATATTCTGTCCCAAAATGAAATAGATGAATTATTGAAGGCTCTTACTGCCGGAGATATAGACGTTCAACAGATACAGTCCAGCAAAAAAGAAAAGAAAATAAAGCTACACGATTTTAAAAAACCACCCAAATTCGCAAATGACCATAAGCGTACTTTGCAATTTATAAATGAAAACTACGCAAGACTTGTCCAGTCATTTTTGTCTGGATACCTTAGAACACTAGTACAAGTAGATGTAATGTCTGTAGATGCCCTGCAGTATAGCGAATTTAGCAATTCATTGGCAAATCCTGTAGTACTTGGTATTGTTGACTTTCATCCATTATCAGGGTCTATTATTTTTGAAATGGACCCAAGCATAGCTTTTGCTCTGATAGATAGGATTCTAGGAGGAAGAGGAGCGTCAATGGACAAGGTTCGCTCCTTTACAGAAATTGAGATTGCTATTATAGAGAGAATTATTATTCAAGTACTCAACCTAATGAGAGAACCGTGGGAGGGTATAATAGCAATAAAGCCACGGCTTGAAAAGATAGAGACTAATGCACAGTTTGCTCAGATTATTCATCCTAATGAGATGGTAGCACTTATTACGCTAAATGTAATTGTAGGAGAAGTAAAGGGCATGATTAATATTTGTATTCCTCACATGGTGGTTGAACCCATAATGGCAAAACTCTCAACAAAGCTGTGGTTTACGAATATAGAAAATGAAAAGAGTGAATTTAACAAGGCCGATATAGAGTTGAAATTAGGAACTACTTATGTACCTATACGCGCTTTATTAGGCCGTACAACAATAAATGTAAGTGAGTTTTTAGAATTACAGGTGGGTGATGTAATCCCTCTTGACTCAAATATAAATGAGGAACTTGAGGTTTTGGTTGGAGATTTGCCAAAGTTTACGGCTAAACCTGGAGTCAAAAAGAACAAAGTTGCAGTCAAAGTTTCACAAGTAATAAGAAGGGAGGAAGATTAATATGGGAGATATGCTTACACAAGCAGAAATAGATGCCCTTTTAAATGGTACTTCCTCTTCAGATGAACCAGCAGATAGCTTTGGAGAATTTGGTGAGGACACGTCATTATCAACACAGGAAATTGATGCTTTGGGTGAAATTGGGAATATTAGCATGGGAACATCAGCTACTACGCTTTTCACATTGCTTTCACAGAAGGTTACTATTACTACCCCATCGGTTACAGTAACTACCTGGGACGAGCTCGCAAAGCATTATTCTTCAAATTTTGTGGCAGTAAAAGTTGAATATACAGATGGGTTAAAAGGTAGTAACCTATTGATTTTAAAGCAAGATGACGTTAAAATAATAACAGATTTAATGATGGGCGGGAATGGTGTTGCAAATGAAGGTGAATTATCAGATTTACACTTGAGCGCTATCAGTGAAGCAATGAATCAGATGATAGGTTCCTCTGCAACATCTATGTCGTCAATGTTTTCAAAAAGAATAGATATATCACCTCCAAAAGCCTTCGTGGTTAATTTTGGAGAAGGTGACCCATATGGACAATTTGAAATAAATCAGAAATTAGTTAAAGTAGCTTTTAGAATGATAGTTGGAGATTTAATTGATAGTGAAATAATGCAGTTACTACCAATGGAGTTTGCAAAGAATTTAGTAGAGAATCTATTAGACAGTTCTTCTACGCCAAAACCTGCAGCACCTAATCCAACTCCTGCACCAGCTGAACCTAAAATAGATGCTTATGCACAGCAACAAAGTGTACAACCAGCTCAGCAGCCAATGTATCAACAGCCAATGCAACAGATGTATCAGCAGCCAATGCAACAGATGTATCAGCAGCCAATGCAGCAGATGTATCAACAGCCAATGCAGCAGATGTATCAGCAGCCAATGCAGATGCCACCTATGACTGAAATGCATGAACAAAGACCCCGTAATCCTATTAGTGTTCAGCCTGCTCAATTCCAAGCATTTGATGATGGCTTAAGCGCAGCAGAGAAAAAGAATATAGGATTAATAATGGATTTGCCACTTCAAGTTACTGTAGAACTTGGAAGAACTAATAAATTGATAAAGGACGTTCTTGAGTTTGGTACAGGTTCAATTATTGAGCTTGATAAACTCGCTGGTGACCCAGTAGATATATTAGTTAATGGAAAGGCAATTGCTAAGGGAGAAGTTGTAGTTATCGACGAAAGCTTTGGTGTTAGAATTACTGACATAATTCACCCATCAAAAAGATTATAAGTTTTATATGCAATAAGTACAAATAGTTAAGGAGAGGGATATTTTATGGGAAAGCGTATATTAATTGTTGATGATGCAGCATTTATGAGAATGATGATAAAGGATATTTTATCAAAAAACGGTTATGAAATAGCTGCTGATGTTGACAATGGACTTAAGGCTATTGAGAAATATAAGGAACTGACTCCCGATTTGGTGATTATGGATATTACAATGCCTGAAATGGATGGCGTTACTGCGGTCAGAGAAATAAAAAAGCTTTATAGTGATGCAAAAATAATTATGTGTTCAGCAATGGGACAGCAAGCTATGGTTATTGAGTCAATTCAGGCTGGAGCTAGGGACTTTATTGTTAAGCCTTTTCAGGCGGATAGAGTTGTTGAAGCTGTTAAAAAAGTTATTGGTTAATCATAAAAATCCTATGTACATATTAAAAGACGTATCCTGCTGCTGATAGTACATGTATGGTTATTTTTGCCATATCTATTATTGGATGCCAGCAGGATATTTTGATTAGTTATCATGTTTTTGAAAGGAACAAATCAATGGAATTTATTGATTATCTGATTTACATAGTTGTATTTGCACTAATTATAGCTATAATGGTTTTATTCACGAAATATTTGGGCTACAGAACAAAAAAACTGCAAAAGGGAAATTACATGACTATTATAGAAACGTTGAGTTTGGGCGTAAATAATAGACTTATCCTTGTTAAGGTTGAGGAGGAATTTTTGATTCTTTCTGTAAGTAATAAAAGCTCGGAATTTATAGCTAAGGTCAATATTCAGGACTATAAAGAGCAGGAAGAAGTAAATCCTTTCTCAGATATAATTGATTTTAAAGCCATTCTTGCAAAAAACATTATAAAATCTGGTTCCAACAAAAAGCATTCGTCTCCAGACAAAAAGGATACATTAACCAATGAAGACACACAGGCCCAGAATACAAGCAGTGTCAAAAACACTTTTAAAAGCAATCTAGACAAGCTAAAAAAGCTAAATAGAAAGCTTTGATTACGGAGTCAAGATGAAAAAAGCTACTATTATAAAACTCATTATTTGCATATTTATATCAGTTACCATTTTTACTATCCTTAGTGGACAAGTTTTTGCAGAACCAAATGTTTCGGTCACAAGGGACGGTATTAGTATTGGTACATCAGATGATCCCAAAGAAGTTTCTTCCAGTATTCAACTTCTACTTTTGTTGACTATTTTATCTATTGCTCCTTCAATATTGATAATGATGACTGGATTTACAAGGATAATAATTATACTCTCATTTATGAGAAATGCATTAGGTACTCAGCAGATGCCACCTAATCAGGTTTTGATTGGTTTAGCACTGTTTATTACCTTTTTTGTTATGTCACCAGTCATTTCAGACATAAATCAAAACGCATATCAACCCTATTCTAAAGGAGAGATTACATCACAACAGGCAATTGATAAAAGCTCAGATACTATAAAAACCTGGATGATAAAGCAAATATTCAGTAACAATAGAGAAAAAGACTTAGAGCTATTTATGACCTTAAGCGGTCAAAAAGATCCAATTAAGGTGGAAGATGCTCCTAAGCTTCCTTTAACAACAGTAGCTCCAGCCTTTTTGATAAGTGAATTGACACTTGCATTTAAGTTTGGATTTTTGATATTTTTGCCATTTCTCATTATAGATATGGTTGTAGCTAGTATACTTATGTCAATGGGTATGATGATGCTACCTCCTGTAATGATTTCATTGCCATTTAAAATATTGGTGTTTGTGCTTGTGGACGGTTGGGGAATGATCACGCAGTCCATAATTATAAGCTTTGCCCGATGATAATTCACTAAGTAATATTAAAAAGGGGGGCTTGATATGAGTGAGAGCAGTGTTATTTATATTATACAGGAAGCCTTAAAGGTTATTTTATATGTTTCTGCACCAATTTTAATTATCAGTGTTGTGGTCGGTTTGATAGTAAGTATATTTCAGGCAACAACACAAATTCAGGAACAAACACTTACATTTGTGCCAAAGATAGTTGCCATTATTGCTGGATTAGCTCTCTTTGGGTCATGGATGCTAAGGGTACTTATAGAATATATGCAGGGCATATTAATAAACATTAACCAATATATAAAGTAAAGTCTGATTAGGAGATGAGATAGTGCAAATATCATTAGATATGTTGGTTAACAGTGTTGAATTTTTTTTACTGATATTTGTCCGTATGACAGGTCTTTTTGTTACTGCACCAATATTCGGCAGAAGAAATATACCGACATATTTTAAAGTGGGCTTTGCCTTTACAGTATCACTACTAATGGCAAATACGATAAAGGTAGATCATCTGTTGGTAGTGGATAATTTCTTGATTTATACAATGTATATCATAAAGGAGTTTATTGTAGGGATAGTTATAGGCTTTGTAGCATACGCAGTATTTACATGTATTTATATTGCCGGGCAGATTATAGATATGCAGATGGGCTTTGGTATGGTAAATGTAATGGACCCAATGAGTAACATCCAGGTGCCCGTAACTGCCAACCTATATTATATGGCGGCCATGCTAGTTTTTTTGATAACAAACGGTCATCATCTTTTGCTCAAGGCGTTGTTTCATAGTTACACTATCATACCCTTGGGAACAGCAGTTATTGGACCAGAACTTGGAGACAATATCGGATATCTTTTCCAAAATATATTAAGTATTGGCTTTAGGATAGGTGCACCAGTTGTTGCAGCAGTTATAATTTGTGATATCGTGCTAGGTATAGTTTCAAAAACTATACCGCAGATGAATGTATTCTTACTAGGTATGCCAATTAAGATTTTTATTGGCTTGTTATTATTGCTTACAACTATACCGAGTTTTGCTTACATTGTAAGTCAGCTTACAGATACTATGAATACCGATATTTATAAATTTTTAAAGGATATGGTGGGTAGCTGAGATTAATATGATAAAAACTGAAGAATTAATTGAAGAACCTAATACTCCTAATACCAAATACTTGATGATAAACCTGAATTATCAGCTTTTTGCCGAATCGGCTGGAGATAAGACTGAGAAAGCTACTCCAAAGAAAAAAGCTGATGCAAGAAAAAAAGGTCAGGTTTTTCAGAGCAGAGAAGTATCTACCGGGTTTATTTTACTTATTTTGATAGTATCGCTGAAGGTATTCGGGCCTACTATATATGACCAGTTAACGCTTTACTTTAAAAGAATATACCAGGAGTATTTAGCAAGCTCTGCTAACCTTGATTTTTCAATGTTAGCAAATATAGCTTTAGAATCAATAATGGTTCTGATAAAAACGATACTACCAATTTTATTGATTTCAGCAGTTGCTGGCTTAATTGCAGGCTATGTTCAGGTGGGATTCTTGCTTACGCTTGAGCCATTAAAGCCTCAATTTAGCAGAATTAATCCTTTGAGTGGCTTTAAAAGATTTTTTTCTTTGAGGTCGATGATTGAGCTTTTAAAAGCTATAATAAAAATTATTATTGTGGGTACGGTTGCTTATTCATATTTAAGTGACCAGACCAAACAGGTTCTTACTCTTATGGATACGACCCTTGCAGGCGTGCTGTTATACATTGGGAATGCAGCGATTAGTGTTTCTATAAGAATATGTATAGCTCTTGTTATTTTAGGCTTGCTTGACTATATTTATCAAAAGTATGACTATGAAAAAAACCTCAAAATGACTAAGCAGGAGGTCAAGGAGGAGTTTAAACAGCAGGAAGGAAATCCTGAAATAAAGTCAAAGATCAAACAAAAGCAAAGACAGATGTCTATGAAGAGAATGATGCAAGAAGTGCCTAATGCTGATGTTGTTATAACAAACCCAACTCATTTTGCAGTAGCACTAAAATATGACACACAAAAATCACCTGCACCTTTTGTTATTGCTAAAGGTCAGGATTACATAGCACTTAGAATAAAAGAAATGGCACAGCAAAATAAAGTTCAAGTTGTAGAGAACAAACAGCTGGCCAGGACATTATATAGTACTGTTGAAATTGGTGAGGCTATTCCTCCAGAACTATATCAGGCAGTGGCAGAAATACTTGCATTTGTATATAACCTTAAAAATGCATAAATACAATGCCTACTTTTTTAGGTTTTCATTATCAAATATTTTACTAAGTTTATTTTACGAGGGGGATAATAGTGGCAAAGATAGGGAATTATGTAGTGCCTTTGATGGTAATATTTGCAATACTTGCACTTATATTGCCCATTCCTGCTTTTTTGCTGGACGTATTATTAGCAATTAATATAATATTGGCTGCTGTAATAATGCTTAATACAATTTACTTGAAGACTGCATTAGATTTATCAGTGTTTCCAACACTTATCGTAGTTACAACAATTTATAGAATGTCGCTTAATGTTACAGCAACAAAGCTTATTTTAGCAGAGGGTGAAGCCGGAGATGTTATAGAAGGCTTTGGTAAATTTGTTGGTGGCGGTAATCTTGTAGTTGGCTTTATAGTATTTATTATAATTATGCTGGTAAACTTTATGGTTATTACCAAGGGTTCTGAAAGAGTTGCAGAAGTTGCAGCAAGATTTACACTTGATGCTATGCCGGGTAAACAGATGGCAATTGACGCTGATTTAAATACCGGGCTTATATCAGAGGAGGAAGCAAAAGAGCGAAGAAAGAAGATTCAGAGAGAAGCAGATTTCTATGGATCTATGGATGGTGCTACTAAGTTTGTAAAAAACGATGCTATAATGGGTATTGTTATTACAATTGTTAATATTGCAGGTGGTCTAATTACTGGTATGCTTATGCAGGAAATGGAAATTAGCGAGGCGCTTTCAAATTATACTATATTAACTATTGGTGATGGTCTCGTAAGCCAGGTCCCTGCTTTGATGATTTCAGCTGCAACCAGCTTTATTGTAACAAGAGCAGGTGCAGAGTCAGATCTCAACAAGGACATTCTCCGTCAGCTTTTCTACAATCCAAAAGTTTTATACATAGCAGCTGGACTATCTTTGGCAATGGCCCCACTCTTAAATCCCATTCCATTTGTGGTATTAGGTGCAGCTTTAGTATTTATGGGCTACAAGATAACACAAATGCAAAAGGAGGCTGAACAGGAGGAAGAAGTTCAGATACAAGAGAGTGAAGTTGAAGAAATTAGAAAGCCCGAGAACGTCATAGGTCTTTTGCAAATAGACCCAATAGAGCTTGAATTTGGGTATGGTATTATTCCACTAGCAGATGTAAATCAAGGTGGTGATTTGCTGGACAGAGTTGTCCTTATCAGGAGGCAGCTTGCATTGGAACTTGGTATGCTTGTCCCTGTAATTAGACTAAGAGATAATATACAGCTCAGTCCAAACGAATATGTCATCAAGATAAAGGGGGCTGAGGTTGCAAAGGGAAGCTTAATCTTTGATAACTTCCTTGCTATGAATTCCGGTGATGTTGAGGAGGATATTGAGGGTATTAAGACTGTTGAGCCTGCATTTGGTCTTCCAGCTATATGGATACAGGAAAGTCAGAGGGATAGAGCTGAGATGCTGGGATATACAGTTGTAGATCCACCTTCAATTATTGCAACACACCTTACCGAAATAATTAAAAAACATGCATATGAGTTGCTCGGAAGACAGGAAGTACAGACACTTGTGGACAACATAAAGCAAAACTATCCTGCTATTGTTGATGAACTTGTACCAAAGGTTATGAGTGTTGGTGAAATTCAAAAGGTACTTGCTAATCTTTTAAAAGAGGGTGTTTCTATCAGAGACATGGTTACTATACTAGAAACACTTGCTGACTATGCTCAGGCTACTCATGATACAGATATGCTTACTGAATATGTTAGACAAGCCCTTGGAAGAAGCATATCAAAGAAATTTTTCTCTGGTAACAACAATGTAATAACAATAGATCCGAAGGTTGAGCAGATGATTATTGATTCTGTGCAAAAGACAGAGTTCGGCTCTTATCTGACTTTGGATCCAGCTGTTTCAAATTCTATAGTCAATAATTTATCAAAAAATGTACAGAGGCTTATTCAGCTTGGAGGACAGCCTATAGTTCTTGCTTCACCCGTTGTAAGACTGTACTTTAAGCGTCTAACAGAAAATGTTATTCCAGGATTGGTCGTTTTATCGTATAATGAAATTGACCCATCAGTGGAGGTACAATCTGTGGGGATGGTAAGCATATAGTTTTATGAGTTGAATAGTTTTGTGTTACATAATCAGCGCTTAGGCTTACATTATAAATGTGTGGTTATAAATTACATAAGAGTTAAATTACGAATAGATTTATCTTCAACTAAGGAAAGAAAACGTAACGTATGTTGATTAAGGAAGGGACTCGTAAAATATGAAGATTAAGCGTTATTTAGGTAAGGATACACAAGAAGCTTTACTAAAGGTTAAAATGGATTTAGGTAATAATGCAATAATCTTAAATACAAAAAAGGTTCGTCAGAGGGGTATCAAAAAGTACTTTGCTAAACCTATGGTTGAAATAATGGCTGCAATTGATGATGATTCTTCTCGAACACGCGAGCTTGAAGTGGCGAAAGTAGAGCAATCTACCACTTCAGAAAGAGTTTTAGATAAAAATAAATTGTCACAAAAAGAGGAAAAATTTACTGAGTTAGAGAATAAAGTAAATAATATCGAAAGCATGATAGGACGCTTGCTAGATGCAGTAAAACCTGGTGATGGCCGGTCAACTTTACAACTAGAAAATGATAGCAGGCAAATGCCAAATGTATTTCAACTACTATATAACAATTTGTTAAAAAACGAAGTTGATCCGGAATTGGCACAGAAAATAATTGATCAAGTTACTAAGAAGAGTAGTACGAGAAGTGTCAATGATGCAGCGCTTGCAATGTATTCTGTCATCTCATCACTTTTTGGCAGAGCGGAGCCTATAAGGCTAAGGTCAGATGGGAAACCAACTGTAATACTATTTGTTGGACCAACAGGTGTTGGTAAGACTACTACTTTAGCAAAGCTAGCGGCTAACTTTATGCTTGCTAATAAGAAGAAAGTAGGGTTAATTACAGCAGATACATACAGGATAGCGGCAGTTGACCAACTTAAAACTTATGCGGAGATTCTAGGTATACCACTTTCTATTGCTTATACAATAAGTGAAATAGGAACAGAGATAGAGAAATATGGTGATAAGGATGTAATTTTAATTGATACTGCTGGATGTAGCCACAGGAATAAACAAAAGTTTGAAGAACTGAAATTACTAACAAAAGAATGTAAGGCTGATGAGATTTTCCTTGTACTTAGTGCAACGGTTAGCTCTAAAAACAGTAAGGATATCATAAGTAATTATAATTTTATCCCTAATTACAGATTAATTTTTACCAAGCTTGATGAAACTCCGGTTTACGGAAACATTCTTAACAGTAAGTGTTATTCAAATAGAAGTTTGGCGTATATTACTAATGGTCAGAATGTACCGGATGATATAGAAATTGCTAATGTGGACAAGTTATCGAAAAATTTGTTAGGAAGTATTAATTAGCTTTGGAATCTATTGTAGAAGTCATGGACGACTATATGGGCAGTGAGATGAAAGGATGCTGGATATGATAGATCAAGCAGAAAAACTCAGACGAATAGTTAACAATTTGAATAAAAATCTTCCTAAGACTGATGTAATAAATATTTCTGTTCAAGATAAAGAGAAGGCTGTTAATAACAACGTTCTTATTCTAGAAGAGAAAAGCGTAGACGAGGATTCATCAACTAGTAATCAAGTTGACAAGCAGGTTGATAATCAAGTTGGGACATCAAATGAATACCAAGCTAATATACATAGTAGCACTAAAGTGGAAATGGACACTTCTAATAATACTCAGAATAAACCTGCTAATACGCCTACTGCCCATAAGGCAAAGGTTATTACAATAACTAGCGGCAAGGGGGGGGTTGGGAAAACCAGTATAACTGCAAACCTAGCATTATCTCTGAGTCAGAAAGGATATCGGGTTATTATTGTTGATGCGGACCTAGGATTATCAAATATAGATGTTGTTTTTGGCATTGTACCAAGATATTCATTACTAGAACTAATAAAGAATGAAAAGGGTATATTGGATATATTATGTGATGGACCAAACAATATAAAATTTATATCGGGTGGTTCGGGGGTTAAAGAATTAGTTAACCTTGAACAAAATTCACTTGACTCATTTATTGCAAATATGTCTTTATTAGATCATATTGCAGATTTTATACTTATTGATACAGGAGCAGGGCTATCAGAGACGGTGTTGAATTTTGTGTTGTCTGCAGATGAAGTTATTCTCGTTATAACTCCAGAGCCTACTTCAATTACAGATGCTTATGCACTTGTCAAGACAGTATCATTTGAAAAGAAAGACTGTTCACTAAAGGTATTGATTAATAGGGCCGAAGATGAAAATGAAGCTAAAAGTGTGTTTAATAATTTTTCTATGGTAGCTGATAGATTTTTGGGCATGAAACTGGAGAGCATAGGGCACCTACCCTTTGATCAGCTTTTTACTAAATCGGTCAAACTCCAGAAGCCATACTTAATCAGCTTTCCCAAAAATTCTACCGCAAAGCTTATAGCAGAAATTGCAGAACAACTTGTAAGCAAGTCGGATAATAATGAAAATAGTCAATCAGGTATTAAAGCATTTATCAATCGTTTTGTTGGGTTGTTTAGTAATTAATTAGATAGTATACTATAATTTAGGTGGGATTATCGTGCTAAAGGGTATAAATGATATACAAATAGGGATGAGACTTGAGCTAATAGTTTATAATGAGAAAGATGAAAAAACTGAGGCTTCATTTATTTGCAGTATTGAGGATATCGTAGACAATAATAAAATTGTTATTACGGCACCAATATACGAACATAATGTTTTCCCTGTTAGAGTTGACTCTTTTGTAGAAGGATATGTTATCAAGGATAACTATATCTTTAAAATTGTAGGTACTGTTAGTGACAGAATGGTTATTAATGATATTCCGCTCTTGGTTATTACAATAACTGAAAAGATTGTAAAAGCCAGCAGAAGACAATATTTTAGATGTAAATGCAGTAGTCCTGTATTTTTTGTTGAAGAAAATCAAGATTTATATGATAATAGTATACAAGTACATACTGTTACAAAGGACTTAAGCGGGGGTGGATTTTCCGCAGTTATTGATAAAAAACTACACATTAATACCATGATAAAAGGTGTTTTGACACTAAATAATGAAATAGAAGTATCCTTTATTGGTCAGGTAATAAAGTGTATTCCTTACATAATGAATAGTAACCAAAGCCTTTTAGGAGTGAGTTTTAGGGATATTAGTTACAAAGATAGAGAAAGAATTGTTGCTTATGTTTTTAGACAACAGAGAAAACTTTTAAAAAAAGGGCTGGGGTAGTGAAATGGATCTACATGGCAGAAATTCAAATGTAGTAAATGTACTAATAGTTGATGACTCAGCATTTATGAGAAAAGTATTGACAGATATACTGAATGCTGAAAATGGAATAAATGTAGTTGGTACAGCGACTGATGGACTTGACGCACTAGAAAAGTTAGAGCAGCTGAACCCGGACGTACTAACCTTGGATGTTGAAATGCCAGGGATGAATGGAATAGATTGCTTAAAGGCAATTATGAAGACAAACCCAAAACCTGTGATTATGTTGGGAACAGGGACAGTTCAAGGCGCTGCGCTTACAATAAAAGCACTTGATGAGGGTGCAGTTGATTTTATTGCAAAGCCCAATAATATATTTGATATAAAAAATGAAAAGAAAAAGAGTGAAATTGTTGAAAAGATAATGATAGCAAAAAACATTGATTTAAGTACTTACAATAATCAATGTTTGAAATATAAAACAAATGATAATATAAAGGAACCTGTGAAATATTACATAGCAATTGGATCTTCAACAGGGGGTCCAAAGGCACTTCAGCAGGTTATACCACTTTTACCAAAGAACTTACCTGCAAGTGTATTCATTGTTCAGCACATGCCACCTGGTTTTACAAAGTCTTTAGCAGAAAGGCTGGACAACAAAAGTGGAATGACGGTGAAGGAAGCTGAACACAAGGAAAAGGCATTAGTGGGATATGTGTATATAGCACCTGGTGATGCACACATGGTATTTAAAAAAGACCCTGTTGATGGAGCCTTAATAATAAATCTCGATAAGTCCCCGCCAGTTGGGGGTCATAGGCCTTCTGTGGATGTTATGATGAGCTCTTTGTCAGATACTGGTATGAAAAATATTATCGGAGTTATTCTTACAGGAATGGGTTCTGATGGAAGCAATGGAGTCAAAAAACTCAAGGAAAATAATAAGAGTTATATTATTGCTCAGGACGAGCAATCCAGTGTTGTTTATGGAATGCCCAAAATGGCTTTCCAGACTGGAGTAGTTGACAAGGTTGTAGCTCTAGAAAATATAACAGAAGAGATTATTCAATATTTGGGGGTGCGTATATAATGGATATGAGTCAGTATTTGCAAATATTTATTGAAGAAGCAAAGGAACATGTTCAAAGCTTAAATCAGTGCTTACTTCAACTTGAAAAGGATCCTAATGATAAGGGTGTTCTAAATGAAATATTTAGAGTTGCCCATACACTTAAGGGCATGTCCGGTACCATGGGATATGTCAAGATGTCTAAGTTGACACATGATATGGAAAATGTTCTCCATGCTATTAGAAATGATGAGATAAAAATTACATCAGATTTAGTAGACGTACTATTCAAGTGTCTTGATGCGCTTGAAAATTATGTGAATAGTGTTGTTTCCACAGGCGGTGAAGGAGACAAGGAATATAAATCTGTAATAGAAGCACTCAACAATATACTGAAGAATAGGGGTACGCATAAGCTCTCACAAGCTACTGAAAAAATAGAAGCCCCAATCCCTGCTAGTGAAACTCAAGCAGATAAGTACATTACCGCAAATTTTGATGTTGATTCCTTTGAACAGAATGCGATCAATAAAGCTGTTGACTTAGGAATGTATGCACATAAAATTACGATTGTCTTAAATAAGGGCTGTTTGTTAAAGGCAGCACGTGCTTTTATACTGTTTCAAACTTTAGAAAGATATGGCGAAATTATTAAGTCAAAGCCAGTTGTTCAAGATATTGAAGATGAAAAGTTTGATTTTGAATTTACCGTGCTTGTCTTATCAAAGGAAGATGAATCTTTGTTTATGAGAGAATTAAACTCAGTAGCAGAGGTTGAAGAGGTTATAATAAGAAGTGTAGGCAAGAAACCAACGTCTATTGATACTATTGTTGATGTACCAGCCGTAGAGGAGGCTGTAAAGGAAGTAGCTATCACTGCGGCAGTAGAGAAAGCTACAGAGACGCCTGACCAGAAGCAGAACGCAAATGCTGCTAGAAAGACTCAGCGTACTGTTAGAGTTGATATTGATAGACTTGATGTACTGATGAATTTAGTGGGAGAACTTATTATCACTAAGACACAACTTGAAGATACCGACAGCGCTACAAGACAGCAGGAGTATCATGAGCACCTCGAGTACCTTGAGAGAATTACTACAAGCTTGAATGATGCTGTAATGAAAGTTAGAATGGTACCTGTTGAAACTGTATTCAACAGATTTCCAAGAATGATCAGGGATATAGCCAAAGATTTAAATAAAGAAATTGAACTCAATATGTCAGGTGAGGAAACTGAACTTGACAGGACAGTAATTGATGAGATCGGAGATCCGCTAATTCACTTACTCAGGAATTCCTGTGACCATGGAATAGAAGCTTTGGCTGATAGGAAGAGTGCAGGAAAGTCTGACATTGGTAAGATATTCCTTAGAGCATATCAATCAGGTAATAACGTAATTATTGAGGTTGAGGACGACGGCGCAGGAATAAATATAGAGAAAGTTAAAGCAAAAGCCATTGAACGAGGCCTTATTACCAAAGAGGCTGCAGCGGGGCTTTCTCAACAACAGATAGTTGATTACCTATTCAAACCTAGCTTCAGTACTGCAGATAGGATAACAGGTCTTTCTGGCAGAGGTGTTGGTCTTGATGTTGTTAAGACAAAGATTGAACAACTAGGTGGTTCTGTTGAGGTTGAGACTCAGCAGGGTAAAGGTAGTAAATTTATCATTAAATTACCATTAACACTGGCTATTTATCAGGCTCTATTAGTTACTGTCGGTGGAGAGAAGTACGCTATTCCATTAAGTTCTATTTATCAGATATACAATTGGAATGCCGATGAAGTTAAAATGGTTCAGCAGCAAGAGATTATCCTTTTAAGAAATATGGTTGTTCCTATAACGAGACTTGCTAATATACTTGATGTGCCTGACGCTCAAAAGAAACAACAAAAACAATTAAAGATAGTTATTGTTCGTAAGGGCGAAAAGCTGTCAGGGCTTGTAGTTGATGGTGTAATAGGACAACAGGAAATAGTTATTAAGTCGTTAGGTAAGCTTTTGACAGGAATCAAACCACTTGCTGGTGCAACTATACTTGGCGATGGAAATGTTGCGTTGATTGTGGATGTAAATGCAATTACTTGATAAAAGTGTTTATTAGTAAACTATTTATACCAGTGCCAAGTGAAAGGAATGGTGAGGGACATGGATATAGCACAAATTAAAGACTCTGAAGTAAAGCAGTATATAGTTTTTAAGATTGGTGAAGATGAATACGGCATTGACTCATTGAAGATTACTACAATAGATAGAATGAAGCCTATTACTAGAGTGCCAAAGACACCATCTTACATAAAGGGAGTTATCAATCTCCGAGGAGATATTATTCCTGTCATGGACTTAAGGCTAAAATTCAATCTAGAAGAGATATCAGAAACTGAAGAAACAAGGATTATTATACTTAAGTTAGAGGAAGGTGCCTTTGGAGTTATAGTTGATCAGGTTGTAGAAACAGTTCAGCTAGAAGAAGCGCAAATAGAAAGCACAGCAAACCTATTTAATGGAAGCATTTCAGACTACATACTCGGTATAGGTAAATTTAATGGAAATATAGTAAGACTATTAAATTTTGAAAAGATGATAAAGTTTATAGAATAAAAATTGATGAGGTATTAGAAATGGGAATAAGCTTTGACGACTTTAATACTATACAGCTGGACGTACTTAGAGAGATTGGTAACATCGGAGCTGGTAATGCGGTAACAGCCCTTGCAAAAATGATTAACAAAAAGGTTGATATGGCAGTCCCCAAGGTTAAGATTATGGGCTTTAAAGAAGTAAGCAAGATTTTAGGTGGGGAAGAGATTGAAGTTATTGGTATTTTACTTAACGTTTCTGGTGATTTGACAGGAAACATGATGTTCACTTTGGATATACGAGCTGCAAGAACTCTAGTAAACATTTTACTAGGAGATGAAACTAAAACCAGCTTGGAATTTGACGAAATGGAACTATCAGCACTAAAGGAAATCGGCAATATATTAACGGCATCTTACTTGTCAGCATTGTCTACTTTAACTAATCTAAAGATTTTACCATCAGTTCCTGAATTAGCTAAGGATATGGCGGGAGCTATATTGAGTGTGCCTGCAATAGAGTTTGGAAAGGTTGGAGATTCGGTGCTTTATATTGAGACAGAGTTCAGTGAAGGTATTACTAAAGTTTTAGGTGACTTCCTACTGATTCCAGATGTCGAATCTTATGACGTATTATTGAAAGCATTAGGAGTTATAGATTAAAATGGATATTAATGTAATTAAGGTTGGGATGGCTGATTTGAATTGCGCATACCATCCTTGTATAATAACAACCCTGGGACTTGGTTCTTGCGTTGGCGTAGCATTATATGACCCAACAACAAAGATTGTCGGTTTAGCTCATGTAATGTTACCCAGCAGTGAACAGGCAAAGTATAATAGTAATGTCGCTAAATTTGCAGATACTGCGATTGTTAGGCTGGTTGACGACATGATAAAGATGGGGGCTAGAAAAGAACGGATTTTTGCCAAATTAGCTGGCGGAGCACAGATGTTCTTATTCAGTCAAGGCTCAGACCTAATGCGTATAGGTTACAGAAATGTTATGGCCTCAAAAGAAGCTCTTCAGAAATTAAAGATTCCAATTATATCTGAAGACACAGGCGGTAATTATGGACGTACCATTGAACTATGCTCAGAGGACGGCAAACTAATGATTAAAACCATTGGATTTGGAATTAAGCAAATATAGTATGTTAGCATCATAAATAAATAGTGGCTCGAGGACTAGTATGGATAAAATTGTAAAAATACCATTAATATTGGCTTTATTATCAGCTATTATTACTGGGTTTTTCTGTTCTATTAATAAATATGATACAAATCAAACCTGCATGAGAATGATTATTGCAATGCTGGTATTTTATATATTGGGTATTATTATTAAATCAACTATAACAGGTATATATGAAGAAATTGAAAAGACTCGTATAGAAAATGAAAAGAAAGAGAAAGAAGCGAAAGTTAAAAATGATAAGCAAGTAAATGAAAACATTGGTACCAAACTGGATTTATTGGCAGGAGATGATGATTTTCAAGCTCTTGAGCTCTCAAAGGCCATAAAAACGACTCTAAGTGAGTGATTTTTGCCAGGTAATTGGAGGATTTAAATGACAGGAGATATATCAAAACAACTTTGGAAAAACTTCATAGAAACGCGAAGTCCTGCAATTAAAGAACAAATAATTAATGAGTATGCATATTTAATAAAATATGTTGCTGGTAGACTTTCGCTGTACTTTGGTTCAAATGTTGAATTTGATGACCTAGTTGGTTATGGTGCTTTTGGGTTAATTGATGCAATTGATAAATTTGATATAAACAAAGGTGTTAAATTTGAAACATATGCCTCTCTAAGAATCAGGGGTTCAATTATAGATAGCATTAGGGACCTAGATTGGGTACCAAGGTCACTGAGACAAAAGAACAAGGAACTAGAAAAGGTATATGCTGAGTTGGAAAATGATATGGGACACTCGGCTACTGATAAAGAAGTTGCAGAAAAACTAGGTATTAGCATGGACGAGTTCTATAAGCTTTTAAATGACGTCAATGTATCATCAATGATGTCATTAGAAGAGTTTATGGAGCAAAATTACGAGCGAGGTTTGGGAATACCAAGTGAAAATATTGAAGATAAGCCAGAGGACTATGTACAAAATGCAGAACTTAAACAGATACTAGCAGAGGCAATAAATAAGCTTCCCGAAAAGGAGAAAACAGTTATCTCCTTTTACTACTTTGAAGAGCTAACGCTTAAGGAGATTAGTGCAATAATGAATGTAACTGAATCAAGAATATCGCAGCTACATACTAAAGCTTTATTAAGGATGAGGGGGAAGCTT
Organism: Bacillota bacterium; assembly: GCA_023439045.1. Classification (GTDB taxonomy): domain Bacteria; phylum Bacillota; class Clostridia; order Acetivibrionales; family DSM-1351; genus Ruminiclostridium. The sequence continues at coordinate 428,559 of JAEXOY010000015.1, forward strand.
GGACGGCATAAAATAATGCTGGAAACATAAAAGGAGATATTATGTCTGATAAGTCTGAATCAAGAATTGGAGTTACAATTTCTAATGATGAACTAAAAGCATATATTACTGTTTACAACAGACAGGATAATACTGTCCTCTCTAAAGAGGAGATACTTGAGGCTCTTAGGACACAGAATGTTGTTTATGGTTTGAAGCTTGATGTATTTAATGATTTGATACAAAATCCCGTTTACAATCAGCCAGTTTGTATTGCAGAGGGAACGCCAGCTGTTAATGGACAGAATGGGTCGGTTAACTATTTATTCAATACAAATGCAGATGGTAAGCCTACAATGCTTGAAGACGGAAGAATTAATTATAGAGAATTAAATCTAATTCAAAGTGTATCTAAAGGACAGGTTTTGTGCACTATGAATCCACCTGTACAAGGCACTCCAGGAAGAACAGTCAAAAACAGAGTCATCAATGCTGTGAATGGGAGACCTGTACTAGTACCAAAAGGAAAGAATGTTTCATTAGGTCCTGACGGAAAAAGCCTAGTAGCTAACCTTGATGGTGAAGTTGAACTACAGGAAAATGGGCTCATAAGTGTATATGCGAGCCATGAGGTTCCAGCTGATGTAGACAACACTACAGGTAATATTAGCTTTGTTGGAAACGTAATAGTTAGAGGAAACGTACTTTCCGGTTTTTCAATTGAAGCAGGCGGAAATGTTGAAGTCTTCGGTGTTGTAGAGGGAGCAACAATAAAAGCTGGCGGGAATATTATATTACGTAGAGGCATGCAGGGAATGGGAAAAGGCGTGCTTATTAGTGGTGGAAATATTATCGCGAGATATATAGAATATAGCAATATAGAGGCTGAAAACATTCAATCTGAAGCTATTATGCATAGTAATGTTAAATGTACAAATAAGTTAGAGCTTACTGGTAAAAAGGGGCTTCTTGTTGGTGGTACATGCCGGGCAGGTAAGCTGATATCTGCTAAGGTTATAGGCTCTCATATGGCAACAGCAACAGATATTGAGGTTGGCACTGATCCAACAGTCAGAGAGCGCCTCAAAAAAGCAAAGGAAGAGGTTACTGCCATGAGCTCGGATATATTTAAATCCGAGCAAGCTATCACTATACTAAAAAAGCTTGAGAATGCTGGAACACTTACACCTGAAAAACAGGACGTTTTACAGAAGAGCATAAGAACAAAAATACTGCTTTCTTCAAAGATTGAAGAAACCAAGCAAGAAATTGCTGTTCTTGAAGAAAAGCTTCAGCAGGAAGGGGCAGGAAAAATAAAAGCATCTAGTTATATATACCCTGGAGTCAAGGTAGCCATTGGTTCATGTATGATGTATGTAAAAGAAGTTCTTCAGTACTGTTCGCTATACAGAGATGGGGCGGACGTTAGGGTTGGGAGCTATGACAGATAGAACAGTTTTATAGTAGGGGGTGGAGTTTTATGTCTATAAAGCCACTGGATTTTCAGGTTATGATCCCCAAGTCATCAGAAGTATCCAGAATTCAACACGATGAGGTTGCGAAGAACCAGGCTGTGCAACAACAGCAGGCTGAAGCTAATCAGCAGAAAGTTAGTCACAATCTCAAACAGGTATCTAAAAGAGAAAATATTCAAAAGGGACGTGTTGAAGAGAGACAACCAAAGGATAGACAAACTAATCAAGACAAAAAGAAAAAACAACAAAGGCCCGAAGAAGGCCGTCCTACAATAGATATAAAGATTTAAAATGTATTAATAATATTACATATGAAAAATCCGGAGGAATTATGGACGCATTCTATGTCTGCATGATTTTTTTAGGCTCGATACTGGTTCTGGTATCACTATTCTTTTCAATAATGGATAAGGTAAATGGAAAAGACTTTTTTACTGAGTTTGACAGAAAAAAGGACGAAATGTTTACTCTAATTGCTGATGCAGAAGAAATGATTCAAGAGCTCAATAAAATGTCTGACTACGTTATAGGCACAATTTCAGATAAAAGTCAAGAATTGATACAATTACAGAATAGGTCAGGAAGAATAAAAGGCAATACCTATGATGTTTCTAAAACAGATAAATCAAATGTGATAAATGCAAACAAATCAGATGTGATAAATACAAATAAATCAGATGTGGTAAATGCAAACAAATCAGATGTGATAAATGCAAATAAATCAAATGCCATAAGTTTAAACAAACCCAATATTACAGATGATACAAATGTGGAAGATAAACCGAATGTAACAGATAAATCAAATGTAGCAAAAGAAGATAAATCCATTGTGAACGAAGCCCAAAAATTAAATGCGAAAGAGGCACATGCTACTAAGTCAACTAAGATAGAAGCATCCAATAAGGTAAATTCCGAAAAGAAGTCTAGTCAAAATTCTTCCAATAATTCTAGAATAGCTACTGCTAATACTAGAATAGCTACTGCAAAAGAGGAAAGTGTCAAAGTAATAGGTACCGATAATAAGGAAGATAGTATAGAAGCGGTTGAAGATACTATAGAGATAAGCAAGCAAGGGTTTAGCAAACTCCAGAGCGCATCGTTATCTCTGCATGATGGCAACCAAGCTCAACAAATAAACACATACCAGCAGTCTCCGGTGAAATTGAATGAGTATCAACATAAAGTGCTTTTTAGTGAGCAAAAGCAGGAAGATAATACAATTGCTAACAACACTGCCTCTTCATACAACAAATCGTCAAGTATGTCCCCAGACCACTTTTCTAATTTAAGCGTGAATGAAAAGAGGAGAGAAGCATTAATCCTTATTCAAAAAGGATTAAGCAATGCAGAGATATCAGGCTTGCTAAAAATTGGTAAGGGTGAGGTTGCATTATTAAGAGGTCTTAACAAGTAGTTATATATGATAATATTGTTATTGGTAAGTTTAATAATATCAAACACTAAAGAAATAAGGTGCAAAGTAAATGAGAAAAACACATGGCAGAAGCATTGCTCTTGGCATAGGAATAGGTATGATTATAACTTCCATAGCTGGAATGATTTTTACTACGGGTACAAAAGATGAAATGACAAAGGACGAAATAATTGCATTGGCAAAGAGCTATGGAATGATTGATAAGACAACTTTGATAATACCAAATAGCTCTACTTCAGCTATTTCGGGCAATAGTGTTTCAATGGATACTACTAAGGATTCTTCTATTGATACTACTAAGGATACTACTAAGGATACCACTAAGGATTCTTCTAATGATACTACTAAGAATTCTGCTAAGGATTCTGCAAATGATTCTACAAAAGAATCTACAAACAACGGTGCATTAACCGGAGCGTCAATTGATAAATCTCCCACATCTTCAGAGAACACTGCTAAAAACAATAGCTCTGTGAACAACCAGCGCAATATTCAGATTGTTATTCCTGATGGAGCCAAATCTCAGCACGTTATAGCGGATCTGTTAGAAAAGGGCATTATTACTAGTGAGCGAGATATGATAGCTACTTTTGATAAGTATAATGCCAGCACAAAGATAAACATTGGTAAGTTTATGTTCAAAAAGAATGAGGATTTGGACTATATTGTAAAAACGATATGTGGCATAAAGTAGCGCAAAAGGCCTTGTAAAATCCTAATAATAATATTATAATACAATCCCAAAAATCATAAAAGACGATGCCAAAAATCAATAAAAAACATTGTAGCATAATTAAAAAAAGATATTGATTTGTAACATGTTATGTGTTAATATAGTTAAGCGGTAAGCTTTAGAGCACATTTCACTATTGACGAAGTAGTGGAATTGACGGAGTATCGCAGGTGAAAAGTGAATATGGGGATGTGATGGAACTGGCAGACGTAGCGGACTCAAAATCCGCCGATAGTGATATCGTGTGGGTTCGACTCCCACCATCCCCACCACAAAAACCAAGGGTTTCAGCGATGAGTTGAAACCCTTGGTTTTTTGTACCTAAAAGTATAGTGTAATTATCATGATAACATACATATTGGTTAGGTAGTGAATATCATCAACAGGTTTTCTTCTATAGAATTTTAAGACGGTTTCTTTATACCAATTTCGGCAAAAGAAGGGTCAATTTCGACATTCTAGTTTTGGCAGCAATTTTTTTTATATAATGACTTCAAAAAGAATAAGATCTTTGGGGGAATTTCTATATGAATAATATGAAGAAAAAATTTCTTGCTGTTCTATTGTCTTTTTCTCTGTTGGTGGGGATTATGCCGAGTTTCACAATAACTTCCCATGCTGCGGTTAGTGAGGTACTCTATGAGCCTTTAACAACAAAGCACGGGATATTTAACAGGTATAACTATCAAGACAAGGACTATTATCTTGATTATGCCAAGAAGTCAACATTTTATAATGTTGCAAACAGGTTCGATGGTCTTAGTCCGCTAAACACCTATAATGGATATACCTGGACTTATGATTGGAGGGACTTTGCATACACCTACAAAAAAGGTCCAAGCGGAAAGTATGAAGAAGACTACACTGTTTATGGACAACTGACATCAATGGGACAGTTGAAATTGAATTTGAGCGCAACAATGCATAATAATCTGCACACCCATACCAGATATTGGGGTTTGCAAGAAGCCCAATCGGTTGTATACCCGTATGCCGCTGTTCAAAGCGGGGGCTTTAGGAAAATAATTAATGGTTATGAATTTGTACCAGAGGGTACAGTGACTAAGCGTTTGGGGGATATGCAATACGTAGATTTTGGCAACAATACCAGAGACCTCTCGCTAAGTTTAGGAGTAGGGAAAACCTTTAGTGACTGTAATTGCAAGGATTGTTCTGTAGGCAATATAGTTGTAGCATTTGCAGATACTAAGGATCCCATAGTTAATAGAGCATATATTTGCGATATAGATGGAAAAGCCAACGACAGGTTTAAGTCAGGTGCTGTCGCTTTTTTGAAGGTTGAGTTTAATGAACCCATACGGTTTGCAGACAACAATAAAAACCATGGAGACATACAGGTAAAAGTTAAGGACAAAAGTGGCAATACCATGACTGCTAAGCTTGTAGAACTCAAGAATTATTCCCTTATGTTTAAAATTGAGAATACCGATATTTCTGGTTTTTCTTTAAAGACTTTTAATGTGGACCATATTGACCTCACTGAGCTATTTGGAAACGGAAAATGGAAGCTGGAAGAAATTTTCGGGTCAGATCATAATGGCTTTGCAGTAAATAAAAAATATGATGAAAAGGGGTATGGCTATACCATCTCCGAAAGCCTTATCACTGATATAGCAGGAAATCCCATGGCGAAGCCAGCCCAGAATAAAATAGCACTTGCCTCTGCTTGTTTTGACGGTGAGGCGCCTTACGTTTACAGCATATCTAAGACGGCTCAGATGAATAATGGAGACGTAAAGACTGCATTGGGAAAAACAGATGCCAACACCAATAGCTACCTTGATGACAGCGATATTATTGCTGGCGTTGGTGATAAAATAGACTATACTGTTAACTTCAATGAGCAGATCAAGTTTGACGGAAACTGTTTCAGTTCAAACGATTTCCTTGGAATGAAAGCTACACTCAACGTAAAAGATAGCACTGGTAATTATGTAACGATAGACTCAGCGAAAATGTCACAAATTAAAAAAGGCAGCGACTCTACAGAGAATTCTCCTCCAGGAAGCTATACATCAGTTAGCTTTTCAACCTTCACTATGAAGGAGGGAATGAATTGCGATGATATCGACGGCAAAATAAAAATTACCTCCGTCACAGTCTCCCCAGGTAGTAAAATAACAGACCTTTGCGATAATGAATATTTTGATTTAAATAATAGTTGGGATACACTAGAAAAAAATCCATATATTTTGGATGTAACCGCCCCCACTATCACAACCTCTGTCGAGTACTCGGATAATGGTTATACTCCAATAACTGAGGTAAAGACAGGTGGAGTGGTTACGGGATTCTATTTCCCTATTTCCGTTACTGACTCAGCCGGAACAGATGCACTCAAGGGCTATTTTTCATGGGTAGATCGACTAAGCGTAGAAAAAAGTTTCAAATATAAGTATGCCGTCACAGCAGATAATGTAACTCCAGATCCCGACAGCACGGCTTGGCAAACTGGAACAACAGGACAGAGCCATTCCTTCACGCAGGTCAGCACTGGCAATTACATTCATATAAGCCTTATTAGCGATGAGTCCTACTTATTGTCTTCCACATCCCTGAAAATTGAGGCTAGAGATTACGCTGGGAACTACGGAACAAAAACCTTCGAACTTAATTACATTGCAGACACCATTAAGCCATTATCGGTAATAGAGTCCACAGGAAAGTCGTATGACACCGTTTCACAGTTGGGAACTCTGACTGCAACTGCTGCTATATCTGATGAAAGTGGACTTGAATCAGTTTACTATATGTGGGTTTCCGATGGCAGCAGTTCACCATCTGCAGACAGCACAGACTGGAAGGCCACTGGTAGCTTTGAAGAAGGCGCAACAAATGCCACAGTATCCACCGATAGGGGGGAGATTGGCATAGGCCAAGCATTTATAGGAGAGCTTTATGTCAAGGCTGTAGACATTTACGGAAATGTTTCTATTACCAATATCGGTACCTACACATATAATCTTTCGGCACCTGCTTATAAATTAAGCTATACTGAGTCAAGGAAGAAAGAGGCTTCGCTTGGCATCTACGGCCTTGAAAACAATAGCGCTGTAGCTGTAATGATTAAAAAACCCTTTACCACTGACACCTATTATGTAAGTGTTGTGGATTGGGATTATTCTAATGATATTTTGAATAATGAGACAATAGGATTACAGAGCATAAACGATTTATACAGTTGGCAGACCTATAAGGTCACAAGCACAGGAACTGGAATTTACGACTTTACTTTTTTAGATAATACCGACTATAATTTGCTCGAAAGTATACTGGGCGGCGACTACTATGGAGAGATAGATATAACTCTGCTTACCGGCCGTGCCGATATAAAAACTTCCGAGTTTAATGAATCAATGATTAATAAAGAGGATGTTGGAGAGGGCACCCTTGCCTATGTGGACACTACTATTGGTAATGGCGCCTTTACCTACCTTGCAGGGCAATCGGCAAGTGGAGACCTTCATACAATCCTTACGTCTGCAGGAACGGATATCTATCCTGCATATGCTGAGAGTATTACCTTGAAGGCCGCACCCAGCTTAGAAAACGTATATGATGCAGCCATAACCTCCTCTACTGTTTTGGATAGGGTAGTTAGCAATAGCCAAAATTATCCACTAAATGAGAATCTTGGTTTTAACCCAGATGATCCATCAACCCATATGCTATCCACTCTCGAAGGTGTAAGCTTTAACATCAGTATTTCCAATAACCTTTTGAGTAAATGGGGTATTGAGGACGTGGATTTTAACAACACCTATGTAAGTATTTATAGAATTAGCGATGAAAAGGGGAAACCAGATACTTCACAGGTTGGAAATAATCTATATTTAGCTCCTCAGGCAGTTCAGAACATAACCTTACCAGCTGGGGAATATCCCAGCGGACGATACAAGGCGGAATTGACCGTTACTTCAAAAACCTCCGCAACAGCGTATAGATTTACCTATCCTAAAGACATATTTGTTGATTCCACCGAGTCCTCAAAGGAGTTCGGCTTTGCAGGGTACTACTACAATATCAAGTCGGGTTCTTTAAGTAAAAATAACTATACCTATTACGGTCCAGTTTACAATTCAAAGGACGAGAAGGAAAAGCCATTTACCTATACTGCAGCAGACAGTACCATATATATTCCTGTCAATAGCGGAATTAGCTCAGAGTATGGACCTAGGCTTTATTTTACCGCAGACGATGTCCCAGTTGATACAGATAATGACCAATATGGTGTCAAGGCAATAAAAGCGTGGAATGTGACTGAAGGTGTTAACGCTAATCAGTCAAAATACCTGTCGCAATGGTATGCTGCAAAGGACGCCGATGATGAATATTCCGAATACAGCTTCTATTTAACCGAATATGTAAACGAAGTATCGGATGTACTATCTGCATATGACACAACTGATTACATGAAGCTCCCACTTGTAAAAAACACATTAAATACGGTGGCATTCCAAGTGGTGAATGCCAATGGAAAAGCTTCCGAGGTGCGCTATGTCTATATTTATCCCGTAGATGAAAGAGTTTCAGGAGCAGTGTCCATTAACGCCAGAGGTGAGTATATGGAGGAGGGTACCCTTACCTTCAAACCCTCTCCTGGTCAATCAATGAATAATGTTTCGGTATATGTGAGCCATCAAAAACCAGACGGCACCGTTGACCAAATAGATATAACTGGAAACTATGATCTGTTAACTGACTCCTATTCACATGCCCTTAAAGAACCCGGAGTAAAATATTATTATGTGTATACAGTGGACGGCTATGGAAATTACACAGAACAACCATCTGATACAAATGGATACTGGGGTTGGACTGACTCTGGTGCGCCTACCGTCGTATCCTCATCGTGTAACAATATATCCAACGGCAATTTTACAGCTAAATTTATTTTCAGTGAGGACACCATATGGGACAACAAGACCCAGACCCTGAACGTGAATTTCAACAAGGAATATATGAATGCGTTAGGTTTCAGCAGTGAAACTGATGCCCCAGGTTTTTCTCTGAACTTACCGGTACAAAGAGCTTTTGGAGCACAGACGGTATTTGTAGCATCCAAATCAAATCCATATGGTATTTATCAGGTAGATATTGAGCCTGTTGAGAACGATTCTAAGCAAGTCAGCGTCACAATTTATGGTGTTATCAAGTACGATGATTCAAAGACCGAAGGCGAAATGGTAAAACACACCCTCTATGCCACTCTGACAGATCCATTTGGAAATGTATCCGATCCGGGAGCAGGCACTGAGGTAGAGGTCAGAAACACCAAGCCGAAGTATGAAGGCGGTTCCTTTGATAAATACAGTCATGGTGGAAGTGACGAATATAGAGGTTTTACGGGTAATTTCAATACCCCAGTAATCCTGGACAAATCTATAGGAACAAATAGCCCGCTCCCTTACAGCCAAGTTAAATCCCATGAGCTACCCATTTTCGGAGACGGTAATTATACTATTTCATTCTATGATATTTTTGGTACAAAATGGACCCAGGATATTACCATTACAGATGTATTCAAGGAGAGCAGTCTGCAAGTATCTATTTCTGAGACAGGCGACACTTCAGGGCCTGTGACAGTCACAATTGCTGCTGCTTACCCGGAAAAAACCAGATTCTCAATATATGACTTCACAAACGATTGGACCACAGTCGCAAACCGAGAGACTAGTGCTACCTTTGACGTGCAGGCTAATTCGGAAATGCGTATTATGCTAATTGATAACAATGATGAGTTGCGCTTGGCGGAGAAGATTTACATAACAAACATTATAACTGGGGCACCAGAAGCAAATATTAATTGGTATTATTCAGAGTTTATGTCAAATGAACTGCCTAACGGTGTAACAGAAACTACGAAGGCGGTCACTGCATCTTACACGACAACGCGCGAAGTAACACCTGTAGGAGGAACAGCAGCATCCTATACCTTCTACCCACGGGATAAAACAACATCCTATACCTTTGAGTATATGGACGCAGCCGGAAACAAGGGCAGCGTTACGGCAACACTGCCAATTGCGATTGTGGAGTCTCAAGAGCCTGATACTGATGTGACAGCCCCAGAATTCCAAGTAAACATGTATGGCAAGAGAGGTGGTGCATATAGCCCTGTAGGATACTTTAGCAGTATGTCTTCAACAAACTCCCTCGACGATGCTATAGAAGAGGCAGGTTATGTTCAGGATTACTACTTTGATATAGCTATTATCGAGGACTCCGCCTATAAATTTATACTTCTGCCAGGTTATGCAGATACATCGGGAGTTACATATTCTAGCAGTACCTCTGATGCAATAAGCGGAGTTACCCTGTCCGGAAGGACACTCACAGTGACGGAGGCTACTACATTTACAGTGGTTATTGTGGATAAGTTCAATAACAAGAACTCATTTACTATGAATATTGGGAAGTATTTGGACAATACTCCTCCGACGGCCGTTGTAAATAAGGAATTTAAGGGATTTTATATTGTGAACAGCTATATTAAGCTGAAAGACACCAGCAACGACGGTGCAGATACAGGGAAGGTGACTTTACTTTCTCCATTTGGACTGCCTGTTTTAGAGGATACAAATTCTCAATATAATGGTCAGTACAATTATCAGTTCACTGACAATAAAGCCATTATCATCACCTTTCAAGACATTGCAGGGAATAAGGGCAGTGCTAAAATTTCAGTGGATTCTCTTGACATGACTTCACCGACTGCATCTGTTATATGGTCTCCCCACTATTATGATAGCAGCACTGGTACAAATGGAGACCCTTCAACACCACCAAACCACATTACCAACAAGGATGTAACAGCAAAGGTAAGCTTTAGTAAATCAATTGCTTCAGTTTCAGCCTCCATTTCCTCTGACGGGGGAAATAGTTGGACTCAAGTAATTGACAATACCTTCGATGATATTTTTTCACTAAAGACTACTTCAGATAATGCTACAGTGACCTTCCACAAAGGAGGCGTTGGCATTGAGCTCGTTGCGACTGCGCTAAATGGTAAAACAGCAACAACGACATTACATCTGGACGAGGTAATCAATAAGGTTATACCTTCGATAGAGCAGGTAGTGAACTATGGTTATAATGTGGGATTTGAAAAAGGTAATCCATACTTCGCAACAATAACCCTGACTCCTTTGAACACGGACGTATACTGCTCAGAAAGCACAACACCAGGAAGGATTATCAGCAAAGGAAGCAGTATAAGCTTTACGGTCTACAGCAAGGGGAATTATAGTTATCATTTTACAGATATTGCGGGGAACACAATTGCTGTCACCGTACCGGTTGATAAGCAAGTGGACAGGACAACGCCTGAAATACTCGTCAATACTGGCGACGGTACCATAACAAACGGTAAGGTGACTGTAGCTATATCATTAGATGAGGAAGGGACATTGGAGGTAGCTGGTGCGAATAAGGTATCTGTTTTTAAAGACGTTGTATTAAAAGGTGAGCAAAAACAGATTGAAATATCAAACAATGGCTCCTTTGAAGTCACAGCCTACGACTTGGCAGGAAACAAGGCAAGCACGGTCTTTACTGTTGGAAGCATAGACAGATCTGCCCCGTCTATCACTTTCGAGCCATTAACTTTAGACATACGCCAGGGTAGTGACACGTCTGCCTTAAACACTCTGTTGGACTATGGTTGTATCGTGTTTGACAATATGAGTAAAAGCAATGCAATAACTGTAGCCCATGATGCTTCAAGTGTTAAGCTTACCGCACCGGGCGTATACACAGTTACCTATACGGTGAAGGACGAGGCGGGAAACACTGCTACAGCGACGCGCTTTGTGAGGGTTTACCCAAAGGACGAGCTTGAGGTGATACTCAATAGCAAAAAAACGGAGAATCGAGGAACAACGGTTCTTAACTCAAAAACAGTATCAATCTTAGTTACAAATCCTCTTGGATATGAGCCCTTTACCATCTACCTGAGTCGTGGTATCAAATCGGAGGGTCAGATGAAAACCGACTATACTATCATCCAACCGGATACAAATGGAAGCTTTACGGTATCATCTTCAGGCTTCTATACACTATACATTGTTACCCAAAGCAGGAAAACATTTATAACTAAAATCTACTTTGAATAATATAGGGGTCAGAGGGTTGAAAGGGAGCTTCCCTCAACTCTCTGACATTATCCGCCAAGGCGGAAAGGGGGATAAAAATGAAAAGAACTATTAAGCGCATAATTTCAATAGTACTTATTTTAGCCATTACATTAGGGCTTCTGCCAATCAGCGAACTCACGGCTATGGCAGCATCGGAAGGTGTAATTTCGATGTCAAACAGATATATCACTGTTGATGTGTCTGAGAAGAATGGAGGTTTTTCGTTCAAAACGGATAATGGAGACAAACTCAATAAGTCAGACGATAATAAGGATCTTTTATACCATAGTGACGAATACGACACCTCCTTCACATCCTTTGAGGTAACCTATTCCGACGGCAGTGTCAAGAATTATTTATTCGGCGGAAGTTATGGTTTTCTTGGAATGTCAAGCTCAAAGGTCAGTGTGACAAAGATAAATGACAATGAGATAAATGCAGTCTGGAAGCTTGACAACCTAATTTTTACCCAGAAGCTCGCCCTGGTGAGCTCTGGTGCAAACGAGCATGGAATGGTAAATATTTCTTACAATGTAGAAAATAATGGTGATAGCGCTGTGAGTGTCAAGGCCCGAGTACTTCTCGATACCGCACTCGGCAATCAGGACTACGGTAGGTATCAAGTTATTGATGAGACTAATACTTACCGATCAATAACATCAGAAACGCTTCTCACCGCATCGGATTCCATTCCTCAGAATTTTTATGCCTATGACGACCCATATAACCCAAATATTACGGCATATACTGTGAGCAAGCAGGGGCAGATACCATATCAAGCAGCTTTTGGACACTGGAATAACCTTGCCTCCTCGCTGTTTGCATTCTCGCCTGATGCTACGCTGGACTTCAGTAATGCTAAAAATAAATATCTAACCGCTGATAGTGCATATGCTCTTTACTACGATATGGGAAGCGTTAAGGCGTCAGGCGGAAATAGCTCCTTCCTCACCTATTATGGAGTATACTCCCATCAGGAGGTAGCAAACAGCAGTACTATGACAGTGGATGTCACTGCGCCGACCTCCCTTTCACTTAATAGCGACAAAAACAATTATATTCCTCAGGTAAACAAGGGGAAAGCCCACTTTTCTGTTCAGACAGAGATAAAAAATCTGATGGGCAGTGAAAAAGATTATAGCAACATAACCCTTGCAATCTATACTGCTTCTGGGTTAATGCCTCTGAATGCGAAGGGGGAGGAGGAATCGGGCGTAGGCTACGAAAATACCGAACCATATACCGTATTCTATTCTAATGTGGCAGAAGGGGCAACGGTCTCTGACGTGCTGTATTTTGCCGCGAAGCCTACAGTCAATGCGGAGTACAGGAAGATAAAGCTTCAGGTTTATGACACCTCATCGAGTTCAGCTATTACCACCGATAAACTCCTGGGTGAGAAAGTTTTCTACGTCCTGTGTCCTGGAACGGACGGTAACCTACCTGAATTTACCTTTACCTCTCTTACACCTGATATTATTTACTACAGTGGCACAAGGCATCTATTTTTAACTGGTACAAATATAGACATACTATATACCTCTATTCTTAATGGTAATTGTACGCTTAAGGCATACAACAAAGTCAACCCTACTAAAGAGCTTACTGTCCCCAAGGGAAATGTACTTCAGCCTGGAAAGGATAAGCTTGACATCATTCTGACAGATGAAATGGCAACTGGAGACTGGTACTTGCAGCTTGAATGGTCCAATGATGCAGTAAAGAGCGGTATCGTGTCAGCTGAATATCAAAAGCAGACAGCTCCTGCCCTTGAGTTTATAATTAGCGATGACAAAATGTATAAAAACGATACATATGGAGTAATAGCCATTGTACAAACAGCAGGCAAAACAAGTACTCCGGCTTACCGTATAATGTCCTTTTTGAGCGAAAAAGAATTCAATTCTTTCAAGGAGGGAGAGCAAAAGCCGGACGGATCAAAGGAGAAGAAGTATGAGGAAATACTCATGGAACTGCGAGGAGAATTTGAAATACAGGATACAACACTCGACTCAGCCACCTCCAGTTATGTTCCGACGCGTATTAAAGCCACCTCAGTAAAAGCATCAGTAGACAATAAGGCCACGAATTGCATAACAATCAATAACTGTATAGATTTTGAGGACGGGGTTATTACCGTATTTTATACTAGCTTGGCAGGCGGATTCGGGGATATTCAGGTTTTATTTGACGGGGCACTATATACCTCGGATGCCAGGACCTCACTTTGGAAAGGGGAGGCAGGCTTTACCAAGATTATTCAGGGAATGGAATATGGGCTTATACCCTACGATGAGAACGGAGATAGAGGAGCTTTTTCAGCTAATCCAATAAGTCTTGTATGGCCAAGCGTCTTTAGCACAGCGCAGACTATAGCAGGTATGGCTTTTAATCTCGCATACGGACAGCTTGGAGTTATGACGGACGATGACGATAATGAGATGGGCAGACTAATCTCCTTTTCTGCAAAGCTAGACTTAGGCTTCCTAATCCCAAGCGGTACTAGCGATGAAGAGGATAATACATACTGGACCAGACTCCAGAATTTCTGGAAATATTATAAGTATGGAGAGAGAGGCGAGTATGCCGACTGGATGTATGCAAATGACGGTAAATCCTTTGATTTCTCAAGCGAAACTGAAAATGAGAATACAGGAGCCGCATCTGTCATGGTACAGGATATACTGTTCGGTTGCGGCGCAGGTTTTGTGGGAGTGCATTTTGAGGCAAATATAGCTATTCCCAATTACATAGCAGGTATGCCAAGAGTCGAAGGTACGTTGGAGGTAAATACCATTGGTAACTGGATGATTGCCCTAGAGGGTGGTATGGAAATGGCTACCTTTACACTGGAGGCTGCTCTCACCCTTAGGTCATATAATAATATTCCAGTTCCCGACAAAATATACTTCTTTGTCTCAGGCTTTGAGCCTGGCATTAATATAGACGCCCACGGTGTTATCTGGATAACGGGTGGAGGCGGAGGCATCGATAATTTGTACGACACCATCTTCCTTACAAGCGGTGTACCTCCGCTGCAACTATTGATTTCAGTGAGCTTCGATCTTCTCAAGGTGATCTCCGCAAGGGCGGATTTCTCTGTCAGTATGAGAGGCATTTCCTTCTCTGCTTCACAAATAAAGATTAAGGGAACAGACCTAGTGGCGCTGAAAAAGGCAGCGGTGCAATTTGACTGGTATCCTAGCCTATACCTTATGGGTAGCATTAACATGAGTCTCTTTGATATAATAAATGGTTCGGGATATATTGTGCTTGAGGGTAAAAACTACAGCGAATGGTTCTTTGAGGCCTTTGTTCGTGCTGGAATAGGTATACCTAAATCCATACCCATAGTAGGAGGTATGACTATTGCACAGGTAGATATGGGCATTAATGCAGAAAAAATATGGGGACAGCTAACTGCGTTGTATATAAAGCTCGGTATAACCTACTACTGGGGAGGCGACTTCAATTTCGGCTCGGGAGAATTGTCCCAGCCAAGTTACCCGGACCTTTTGGGCTACGAAGATAAACCGGTGTACTATGATAAGGAGACCGATCGAACTCTGTATATGAGGGTTGGAACCAATCTAAGTGTTGCAGCGCAGCCAGAAATTGCCGACAACCTTGCCGAAACGCCAAGGCTTATGGGCACTGCGCCTACACTCTATTCCACTGGGGATAAGCTAAACCACAAATTCAATCTAGGTACCCGCTCAGACTCAGATGCACTCATTACGGTAAATTATCATGCAGCTAGCCTGAATGAGGCGGAGAACATTGCGAAAACCATTATTGCGAACGGCATAAAGGACAAGAACAATAATCTATATACCCTCACACTTTATGATACCACCAACATTGATACTGCCAACGCAAATGTGACTTATGATTCTGAAAAAGGAATAGGATCTCTTACCTTCACGATGACACATGACAATTGTTATGATAAGGATTGGAGCATTACTACTCCAAAAGCCTCCGACGTTATCTTGTACAGTGCTGCAGCGGTGCCCGAAATTACCTCTATAAGTGGAAGCGTTAATGGAACGTCGCTTGATCTCAACTGGTCGGGTAAACAGATGGACAAGCTTGACAGTGTTAAATACTATCTTACTTCTGAAAAGGAAAATATGGATAATAGCGGGCAACCTTTGGGAGAACTTACTGACAGTGCTGCTATCGACAGTGGGAAAATCACCTTTGCTATACCGCAGAATATCCCCGGAGGAGATTACTACATCCGTGCTATATATTCAAAGGACGGTGTTGTATATAGTGCGATAAACAGTGTTGACAGTATTTCCATTGTGAATCTAAAAACACCGGATCCTGTTTCTATATCTCAGGTGAAAGCAGCGGGTGACCTTAAGTTTAGTGTAGAAATTGATAATCCAACCGCCGATGCCTATGTTGTAAATGTATATAAATACGATGCCAACAGCAAGAGCTGGGTTTATTCCGATGTTAGTGGAATGGTTGTGGAAAAGGCTAACCTTGTAAGCAATTCCCTTACGATAGGGGGAAGCTATACCTTCACCGACGATAAAAATAGTTCGTCCACAAGGGGACTTGTACCAAATACAGACTACAGAATAGGTATCACTGCCTGCAATTATGTGGACATAGATAAAGATGGAAGTAATGATACTCAGATATTAAGCCCCACAGAGACTTTTTACTCTTCATCTGGAAGCGTAACGGATATAATGGGTGCAACCTCTGTTAAGCTGCCAAAGCCTACTCCGCCTACAGTAACAGTAACAGCGGACAAAAGTCCAGTATCAATATCACGAATGGTCGGGAATCGCATAGAGAACTTCGATACATATGCTTCTTCAGACGTCACCTTTACGGCTTCGGCTGATAGCGCTATGGATGGAACATGGACACTGGACGGTGACGACGGCAAAACTGGTACCGTCACCGGAAGCAAGGCATTGATACCGCTTAATGGCCTTGCCGAGGGTGATCATACACTTATTGTTAAGGGTGTTGGCCCGAATGGGGACGGTTTCAGAAATACATATTCCTTTACAATAGATACTCTTGCACCTCGTCTTCTTCTGAGTTCACCAACCAACGGAAGCTTCTTTAATGAAGACGGAACACTTACGGTGACGGGAACCACCGATGCCAATGCACTCTTTAGCATAGTATGCGACGGAGTGAGTGTTTGTACTAACAAGAGTATTAAGGAACTTGGTGGTTCAATCAACAACGATGGTGTGTTTTCCTTTAAGGTGGCTATATCTAATGCAAACAGTGCATCAAGCCATAAAGTAACAATAACGGCATCAGATGTGCTCGGGAATATGACCAGTGAAGAATCGGAGGTTGTTCATGGAGGGCTTTCCAACATACAGTCCATAGATATTTATGCCGATGGTGTGAACTGGTCAAATAATAATGTAGTTGGGAATGCTTTGTCATCAAAAACATACCAGCTTTCACTATGTGCACGGACGAAAACCGGAGTTAGTTTCTTCCTAACAGATGAAAAACTTGTGTCATGGAACTGTACTTCCACAGAAGGGAAAGCCTCTATAAATGCCGACGGCACGCTCACCATTGGAGCTGGCAGTACTGGCTTCGTAACGGGCTCTCTACGTGTAGCGTCTACTGGCTCCCTCACTTCTAGCATTACCTTCGGTGCTGAACGAGCAATCTCCGGTTATTCGGTTGTAGCAGGCTCTACACTGGGGGGAAGAGTAACTGGTGGAGGAATATATAACCCTGATGAAAAGGTAACACTGACAGCCACTCCAGATTCCGGCTATTATTTCACCGGTTGGACACTGTCAGGGGTTAGTGTCAACAACACCTCAGACGCTAGCATTACATTTAATATGCCTGCAGGCAACGTAATTGCCACTGCGAACTTTGCTTTGAAATCATCTAACGTTCCTACAGTGTCAACTGATTATTCTAATAATTCTGGATATTCATTGACAGCGACTGTGGGACAAAAGGTCACCTTTAAGATTCCTGCGGTGGTTAACGCAAACTGCTTCGTCCCGTATTATCTGACAGGTGAGAAGAAGGTATGCGTTCCAATGAGTGTAAATGAGGACGGCATGCTTGTATTTATAGCACCAGTAGCTGGAAAATATTATTTTGAAGAGCGCAACATTTCGTTTACCGACATTAATGGTCATTGGGCTCAAGATAATATCAAGTCCTCGGTAGCACGCGGACTCTTTGACGGTATCGGAAACGGCAGATTTGATCCTAACGGAGAAATGACAAGGGCTATGTTTGTTACCGTACTTTGGAGGCTGGCGGGAATGCCATCAGGGGGAACAAGCTCATTTAAGGACGTCAACAAGAATGCATACTACGTAGATGCATTAGCATGGGCCTCAAACAACGGAATCGTGTCTGGATATGGGAACGGACTCTTCGGTGTAAATGACAAGATAACCAGAGAGCAGATGTGCTCGATTTTTGTTAGGTATTTGAAATATATAGGCTACGACACCTCGAAAATGTTAGATGCATTGTCTTTTGCAGATGAAGATACCATTAGCTCGTGGGCAGCTCAGTCTGTGAAACTTTGTCGCAGTCTTGGTATCATTAACGGTAATGGCGCTAATTCATTTGCCCCAAAGGCAAATGCTACAAGGGCAGAGTCCAGTACAATGTTCCTGAATTTTATCAAGAGCTATATCAATAGTATAAAATAACACAAAAAGGCCGCCGCAGAGCTTTCTGCGGCGGGCGAAGGTGAAAGGCTATGAAACCACAACTAAGAAGGATTTTTGCTATTTTCATTATCGTATTGCTTTTAAGTCAGCCCATTACAGCAAGGGCAGGCAGTGGTGAGTTGCAGCTATCTGTCGCAGATACTATTAAATATAATGGAAGTGGAGTACGTATTGGGCTTATAGATACAGGGATTTCCTGCAAGTACATAGATGACTCAAATGTTGTCCACGGAAAAAACTACGTGTTTCCTGAAAGAACCGAAAATGACCTTATTGGCCATGGAACTGCAGTTGCCGGAATAATTCTCGGGTCGGAAGCACTTAAGTTAGAAGGGATTGCAGCGGGAGCTGAAATTGTACCGCTGGTATTCTACAGTCGCCACACTTCAGGTGTGCCAGCAAATGGTGGGATAAACGCTATTTGCCAGGCAATCTATGATGCTGTCAATATCTACAATTGCCGGATTATTAACATCAGCTCAGGTATAACTGCTGACAATAGTAAGCTGAGAAAAGCAATAGCATATGCAGAGAAAAAAAGTGTTCTTGTAGTATCTTCTGTCGGTAACACAAACCGAAGTTCGCCGGAGGATATTTATTATCCAGCGGCATACGAGACTGTTGTCGGTGTGGGTGCTGCAAATGATAAAAAAATGGCAGCGGAATTCTCACAGCGAAACGCTTCAGTGAAGCTGCTTGCTCATGGTACAGATATCCCAACGGCACCCATCGACAATAGCTCAGAGCTGTTAGAGGTAACTGGAAGCTCCTATGCTGCTGCTTTTGTAACAGGCTGCGCAGCGCTGCTCCTTGAAGCTAATCCGGAGCTTAATACCAAGCAGCTTAGGGATATTTTGTACAGTTCCGCTGACGATCTGGGAGCCAAGGGCTATGATATAGAAACTGGTTGGGGAATGCTGGACATTACAAAGGCGCTTTCTGTCGCTGAGAAATTATACGAACTTAACCGACCTTAATTACGATTATTACACATGATAGGAAGCTTGCAGAGAAGGCAGACAGAATTGTAGAGAAGGTGGACAGATTATTTGAAATAAAAGACGGAAGAATTAATCTTGACGTAAATATTTAATATAAAAAAAGTAGAATGAAAAATCATTCTACTTTTTTCCTATACAGCCATAAAATATACTACTATTTAGTCAAAAAGTATAATACTATTTAGTAACATAATTTAATACTATTGAGTCACAAGATTTAATACTACTGAGTGAATAATATTAAATACTATTACATTTAAAAAATCGCTAAATATATAAAATGAGCAAGTCCTTGTGTAAGTAGCGGTCAGGCTATTGATAATATGCATTTTTCAACAATAATTTATTTGCTTTTAAATAGAATATTCTGTACAATGTTGATAACAATGTTGTTTAAAATTATGGTTTGGAGCATCATTTAAAATACTAATTAATCAAGGGAGTGGTTGTTATGCTTGACGCAAATATTCTATTGGAACAAGCAATTAAAGAGGTGGAAAATCTTCGGGATGGGGAGATATTTCTTATAAAAGACCTATTTAAGGGTTATGTTTGGAATAGAATTGCAGTAAAGGATAGGTTGCTATTGGGTATTCTGTTTTTGAACTATGTTCATAGCGCAAAAGGGGAACTGGTGGCTATTGACAAGACGTCTTCCCATCAGCAAAGGTATAAAAAAGTAACGGTATAATTTTCTATAATCTACTAAAATATTTGGTAATAGGAGATGATTTTTGATAGTAAATAAAAATTTATAAAGAGAAAGGGAAATGCCATTTGAGTGTAATTATATCTAAATTTAAAGAGGTTTTATTTTCCGTTTTACCAATCACAGCTATTGTAATTATCTTAAATTTCACGCTAACACCCATTGATACAACATTATTCATAAGATTTCTCATCGGAGCGGCACTAATCATCATTGGATTGACAATTTTTTTAATAGGGGTAGATGTAGGAATTACTCCTATAGGCAATAACATGGGCGCAAGCATTGTTAGGCCAAATAAAATATGGATTGTTGTTATTGCCGGATTGCTGCTGGGCTTCTTTATTTCAATTGCAGAGCCTGATCTATATATACTTGCAGGACAGGTCGATTCGGTCACCTCAGGATTAATAACAAAGATTAGTATAGTGGCAGTAGTATCTATAGGAATTGCTATAATGCTATCAAACGGCCTAACAAGAATAGTTTACAATGTTCCTTTATTTAAAATATTAACCGTATTATACGGTATTATTTTAGTTCTTGCAATCTTCACTCCTCGCGAATTCATAGCTATAGCTTTTGATGCTTCTGGTGCTACTACCGGGGCATTGACAGTTCCATTTGTACTTGCCCTAGCAATGGGTGTTTCAAAGCTTAAAAAGGATAGTAAGTCCTCCGAAAAGGATAGCTTTGGATTGGTTGCAATAGCTTCAACTGGTGCCATTATAGCAGTAATGATAATGAGTATAGTATCGAAAACAGATAAAATAACTGGCTCACTCGATACAACTCAAACTGCTTCTGATTCAATAATTCAGCCATTTCTAGAGAAATTGCCCCATTTAGCTTCTGAAATTATTATTGCATTAACTCCAATAATCGCAGTGTTTCTTATATTTCAGAAGATCTCATTTAAATTGTCTAAATCACAATTCAGGAAGATATTATTTGGAATGTTGTTTACATTTATAGGTCTGGTGTTATTCTTATTGGGTGTAAATGCAGGATTTATGGAGGTTGGAAGTGTTGTAGGGTATAAGCTAGCTTCAATGGACAGCTATGTGTACTTAATAGTAGTAGGATTTGTGTTGGGTTTGGTTACTATTCTTGCTGAACCTGCTGTTTATGTACTTACTCACCAAATTGAGGATGTTACAAGCGGATATGTTAAGCGAAAGGTTGTTATGGCTACCTTGGCTGTAGGAGTAGCCTTGGCAGTTGCATTATCCATTGTAAGAATTATAGTTCCAGAAATTCAGTTGTGGCATTATTTGCTGCCAGGGTATATAATCTCTATAGCACTGATGTATTTTGTACCGAAACTATTTGTAGGTATTGCCTTTGATTCGGGTGGCGTAGCTTCTGGGCCAATGACTGCTACATTTATTTTGGCATTTACTCAAGGTGCTGCTGAGAGAATTGAAACTGCTAATGTATTAATAGACGGTTTTGGAGTAATAGCGATGGTTGCTATGACTCCATTAATAGCATTGCAAGTTTTAGGCCTATTCTTTAAAATAAGATCTAAAAGAGGAGGACTGGAAATACATGATTAGTAAATCCGAAGGGCACGACATAGAGTTAATATGTGTAATTGTAAACTTTGGTGTAGGTAGTAAAATAATCAAATTTGCTAAGAGTTGCGGCGTTTCCGGAGGAACAATTTCGTTAGGTAAAGGAACAGTAAATAGCCGAATTATGGATTTTATAGGTCTATCTGATATGAGAAAAGAAGTTGTTTATTTGGCAGCAGAAAGGGAAACTGCTGAAAAAGCGATAAAACAGCTTAATGACGAGTTTGCGTTTAAAAAACCAGGTCATGGAATAGCTTTTACCACATCTATTTGCAGCATTTTGGGAACAAGAACCATTATATGTGATAACAAAGTTGATGAAAGAGGTGCGAATAATACTATGTATCATTTGATAACAGTTATCGTTGAAAAGGGCAGAGGAGAAAATGTTATTACTGCAGCAACCAAGGCAGGCTCAACAGGCGGTACAATTATTAATGGCAGAGGTGCTGGAATTCATGAGACTAGCAAATTGTTCTCTATGGATATAGAGCCCGAAAGAGAACTAGTTTATATTCTTACCAAGAAAGAAATAACTACAAACGTACTAACCTCTATAAGGGCTGATCTTGAAATGGATAAGCCAGGAAATGGCATCATATATACTCAGGATGTTAATAATGTATATGGTATTTTTGAAAAATAGGGCAAAATAACATAATATTTTAATCTTGTGGCTTAGGAGCTGCTAAATGATTATTCAAGCATTGACCATCAGATTATATGCACCTTTTTGCCATTCTCTAAAGGAAAAGAGAATGATAGTACAAAGCATTGTAAAAAGGGTTAGGAATAAATTCAATGTATCAGCCTCAGAAGTAGAGGACCATGATTTGCATCAGAGTATTGTTATAGGAGTTGCGGTAGTATCAACTACGGTGAGTCATGCAACTACCATTTTAAACGAGGTTCTCAAACTTGTTGAAGACAGTACTGAAGCAGAAGTAACAGACTTCTATTTTGAGGCCAGGTAAATTGAGTAGGTATATTTATTATGTTATTGATAAAATGCAGCATTAAGCTAAAATAGCAAAAAAAATAATAAATATATATAATTTTTACAATGACACGGAAAAAGTTTTGTGATAATATGAGAACAAATTGAATATAATTTATTTAGGTGCGCATTTAATGCGATAATAGGGAATCAGGTTAAAATCCTGAACGGTCCTGCCGCCGTGTTGATGTAGTGTCCTTTTATTTTGTGAAAGTTACTTTTTTGATATTTTGAGAAGCTAGCTTTCCAAGCCACTGTACATTTTGTATGGGAAGGTTAAAAGGCCATGATGATATCTGAGTCGGAATACCTGCCGAGATATTTCTCCATTTTTGGAGATTACTATTGCTTCACAGAGTATGAAGGATATAGTTTGTTGTAAATTATCTATGGCAAAAACAAATTATAACGTCTTGACTCTATGGTCAAGGCGTTTTTTTGTACAGAATCTATTCTTAGAAATCCTCATTTTGCTATATAGTTTGGCAAAAACTCTGTTCATTGCTGTTTGAAGCAATATACCAAAAACATTTTGACATCGAGGATTTGAAAGGAGATTTTCACATGACTAAAAAGTTTTTATCTATTCTAATGGCGTTTTTAATTGCTTTTTCTATGACTGCATGTTCCAATTCAAACGGGGTTCAGTCAGGAAGTTCAGACACATCGGCAGATACAACCAATGCCGCTAACAGTTCACAAATGCAAGCAAAGCCTGTAAAAGACAGGGCAGGCAATGATATAACAATTCCTGATAACGTAAATAGGATTGCATCAATGGCGCCTTCAGTCACTCAGGTGCTAGTTGATTTGGGTCTTGGTGATAAAATTGTAGCTATTGATTTAAATGCAAAGGATTTACCAGGCGTAAAAAAGGATGTTCTAGTTACGGATATGATGAACCCAGATGTGGAACAGATTGTAGCATCAAACCCTGATATTATTTTTGTATCAGGTATGAGCCTGTTCACTGGTGAGGACCCATATAAACCTTTGAAGGATTTGGGAATCTGTATTGCATACATTCCATCCAGCAACAGCATAGAAGAGATTAAGAACGATATTACCTTTATTGCTGATGCAGCCAATGCTAGCCAAAAGGGTAAGGAAATATGCGATAATATGCAAAAGGAGCTGGATTCAGTCGCTGCCATTGGAAAGACAATTACAAACAAGAAGACTGTATTTTTTGAAATAGGCGCAGCGCCCGATATATATAGCTTTGGTACAGGTACATTCTTGAATGAAATGATTGAACTTATTGGGGCAACAAATGCTTTTAAGGATCAGACCAGTTGGCTTCATATTGGAGAGGAAGCTGCAGTAAAGGCTAATCCAGATGTTATTTTGACAAATGTAAATTATATACCCGACCCTGTTTCTGAAATCAAGTCAAGAAAGGGCTGGGCAGATGTGAAAGCTATTAAAAACGGTGATGTGTACTACATTGATAACTTGGCTAGTTCATTACCAAATCACAATATAGTAAAGGCGTTGAAGGAAATGGCAAAAGCCATTTACCCTGATAAATATTAAAATGACAATACGATTAAAGATTGGTATCTCTGTTGGTGTCTGTATAATAATATTATTTCTAGCTGTTGGATTGGGAAGTGTATTTATTAGGCCGGACGACATAATGGCTATTTTACTCAATAAAATATTCGGAATAAGCTTGGATGCAAACATAGATAGTAATACTGTCTCAATCCTTTGGAAGATCAGACTTCCGAGAGCCTTGCTTGCATTTGTAGTAGGGAGTGCTCTGGCAGTAAGTGGGACAGTAATGCAATCTGTTCTAAAGAACCCATTGGCATCTTCCTATACTCTCGGAGTATCTTCTGGTGCATCACTTGGTGTAGGAATAGTAATGGTAATGGGCATTAGCATACCCTTTCTAGGTATATTTACTATGCCATTTTTAGGGCTTTTGGGTGGATTGCTGACGGTGTTCCTTGCGGTTACCTTTACTGCAAAGATTGATAGGAACATGGAAAACAATACTATTATTCTTGTTGGAATGGTTGTCTCGTTGTTTATAAATGCATTCCTTACCGTCATGTCGGCTATGACCAGAGAGTCTATGCAGAGAATGATGCTATGGCAAATGGGTAGTTTTTCTCTAAAAAGTTGGTCACATGTCCTAATGTTGATACCAATAGTTTTTATAGGCATCTTATATATTCTAAGGTTTTCAAGAGAATTGGATATAATGACCTTCGGCGAAGATCAGGCCAAGGTAATGGGAATTGATATTAAGAGGGTTAAATGGATTTTACTTTTTGGATCGGCAGCGCTTACTGGCTGTGCAATTTCTTTAGTTGGTGTAATAGGGTTTATTGATTTAATTGCACCACATGTTGTTCGTAGAATATTCGGCTCAGCACATAAATACGTAATCCCGATGTCAGCATTGTTTGGAGGAGCATTTATGATGGTTGCCGACCTTGTGGCTAGAACTATTCTATCGCCCTCGGAATTGCCTGTTGGAGCTATTACTGCAATAATCGGTGCGCCATTTTTTGCATATGTTTATTTTAGTAAGAGGAAGGTGGTATAGATATGTTAAGCTTAAAGCAGGTAAGTGCTGGATATGATGGAGTAGACGTTGTTAGAAATGTTACCCTTAATGTTAAGGGTGGTGAAAACCTTTGTATTATCGGACCAAATGGCTGCGGAAAATCCACTCTGCTAAAAGCTATTGCTGGGTTGATTGACTCAAAGGGCAGTATTGAGATAGATGGTATAAATATAAACAATATGAAGCGAAAAGAGATAGCGGCCAAGGTTGCCATGATGAGCCAGGTTTCTAACCTATTTTTTTCATTCTCTGTATTTGAAACAGTTATGCTCGGAAGATATGCCCATATGAAAAGTGGGATATTTGCAACTCCCTCTAAAGCAGACAGAGAATACGTTGAGCGTTGCCTTGAAAGTGTTGGAATGCAGGACCAAAGGGATAAGCAGATAAGCACCCTGTCGGGGGGACAGCTGCAAAGAGTATTTCTTGCCAGAACGCTTGCACAACAACCCCAAATTATACTTCTAGATGAACCCACAAATCATTTGGACTTAAAGTATCAGGCACAGTTGATAAAGTACTTACAAAAATGGTCTCAAGAGGACGACCATATTGTGGTGGGTGTGTTACACGATATGAATCTTGCAATGCAGCTTGCAAATAAAGTTCTTTTGCTTAATAATGGTAATCAGATAGCTTGCGGGTCTGTTAGGGAAACTATTTCAGGTGAAATACTTGAAGAAACATTTGATATGGATGTTGTAGGCTATATGTTGAATTCTTTAAAAACATGGGAGGACTTTGGATATGCCTAAATCACACATGCCAAATGAGAATATTAACTGCCTAAAGTGTAAATATTATTATGTCACGTGGGATTCAAATATGCCCTATGGGTGCAAAGCATTTGGATTTAAAGGTGCACAAATGCCATCGATAACTGTAATCCAATCTTCGGGTAGTAAATGCCAGGCTTATATAGAAAAGCAAAAATAACCTCCATAGCGAGGTTATTTTTTGGCATTTTTACTTATTGACAATGATTATCATTTGGCTTAGAATTATAATTGATAATAATTATCATTTATGTTAGGTGGTGTTTATTATGACATTGAGTAGCGTTAGCAAAGGTGAAGTAATAGAAATTGTAAATATATTGGATAGTACAATTCGCGCGCAGGCTATAAGACTCTGCATATATGAAGGGTCAAAGCTTACCTGCTCTGAAATTGTGCCTAAAGGGCCTATAGTGCTCAGTAACAAAATGCAAGAAATTGCTATTAGCAGGAAGCTTGCCGAACAGATAGAGGTATTAAAAGTAAGCTAACATTCCAAAGGGGCAAGCTAACACATTCCTATGTGGTAAGCTTACATTATAAAGAGGCGATTATTTATGAAGATGAATGATAGCAATGACAGATTGGTTTTAGCAGGCAATCCAAATGTTGGGAAGTCTGTCTTTTTTAATGAATTAACAGGAAGATATGTAGATGTATCTAATTTTCCTGGTACTACAGTTGATATTAGCAGAGGTACATATGAGCATTACATTGTTGAGGATACACCCGGAATATACGGAGTATCCTCTTTTAATGATGAAGAAATAGTTGCTAGGGACGTTATTATTAATGGCGATATAGTGCTTAATGTGGTGGATGCTGTACATCTGCAACGTGACCTTTTTTTGACTCAGCAGTTAATTGATATGGGCAAGAAAGTTATTGTTGCTGTTAATCTTATAGATGAGGCTCAAAAAAATGGCATTATTATTGATGGGAGTAAGCTTTCTGAACTTTTGGGAGTTCCCGTATTTTTGACATCGGCGCTTAAGGGCTTAGGAATAGAAGATGTAAAAAAGAATATTGCTACAGCCAAAAAAGGAATTAAAACCGAAGGGCTGCAGAAAAAGATCGAGGAATATGCTAGGGGAGACATTTCAGAAGCTGAGATACTTCTCATCTTGGAGGACGATGAAATTGTAGCAGGTAGAAACCATTGCGGAATTACTGGTCAAAGAGATGAAATTTATAGGCAGAGAAGACAGAGAGTTGACTATATTATTGAAAATGTTGTTTCGGATACAAACAGGGGAACAAGCTTTTCCACAAAGCTTGGAAGGCTAATGCTAAGACCATTAACAGGATTACCAATACTGGCAGCTATCCTTGTTGCAATGTTTTGGTTTATTGGGGTATTTATTGCTCAATGGGTTGTTGAATTTACAGAGGGAACTGTAATGGACGGTTGGTACAAGGGCTTTATTCTAAACGTTTTTAGCTTTATACCTACAGATAATTTTTTTGGAAGCCTTTTGTTTGGAGAGTTTGGTCTTCTGACTATGACACCAACTTATATTTTTGGCTTGTTATTGCCCTTGACAGTGGGGTTCTATTTGCTGATGTCTTTACTCGAGGACTCTGGCTTATTGCCACGAATAGCAGTACTTTCAGATAAGTCACTCTCAAAAGTAGGATTAAATGGAAGAGCGATTATTCCTATAATTTTAGGGTTTGGCTGTGTAACAATGGCAACTATGACCACAAGGCTATTAGGATCTAAAAGGGAAAGAGTTATTGCAACCTTCCTTTTAGGCTTGACCATACCCTGTTCAGCTCAGTTCGGAGTCATAATTGGTCTGTTATCTCCGTTGGGAATACCCTATATAATTGCATATACCATTATTCTACTAGCGATTTTTGGAGTATCAGGGCTTGCGCTAAATAAAGTTCTGCCAGGTGAATCAACTCAGTTGTTTATTGATTTACCGCCTGTAAGAATGCCTATTTCTAAAAATGTTATAAAAAAGACCTATATGAAATCAAAGGGTTTCTTAATCGAGGCAACACCTATATTTGCACTTGGGTCAATTATTATTACAGTATTGCAGTTTACAGGTGCATTAGATGCTATAGAGAGTTTTATAGCACCTCTCGTTACAGATTGGCTCAAGCTGCCTGCAGAAACTGCGGTGGTATTTATTATGGGTATTATAAGGAGAGACTTTGGGGCAGCAGGCCTAAGTCATATTGCAATGACAAGCGGTCAAATGCTCGTTTCACTGATAACCATAACACTTTTTGTGCCATGTGTAGCAGCAATAATAATGATATTCAAAGAGCGCTCTAAGTTAGAAGCTACAGCAATATGGCTTGGAAGCTTTGCCATAGCATTCCTGGTGGGAGGCTTGTTGGCAATGGTAATAATCTAGCAGGGGGATTAATATTATGAAAATCATATGTGAACAATGTAAATATGAGTATATTATTCCAGATGATAAAAATATGGCTACAACCTGCCCTAGATGTGGTAAAATATATACAAATTACATTAAATGTGAGAATTGTAAGGGGTGTTCACTTTTAAAGGGGTGTAAAAAAGCTGAAAGGGGAGTTTTCCTTGCAGACTGATAATTGCTATTTAAAGCAAAAGCTTAAGGAGTCAGGGTATAAGTACACAGGGCAGAGAGAAGCTGTTCTTGATTCTTTGGTTCAATGTGCTGGAAAGCATGTGAGCACTGAGGAACTATTTAACTTTGTAAAAGTGGAGCATCCGGAGATAGGGCTTGCTACTGTTTATAGGACATTAATTTTGCTTGATAAGCTTAAATTAGTACATAAGCTCGATTTTGACGACGGTTTTAGTCGTTATGAGCTTGTACGTCCAAACGAGGATCATAGACACCACCACTTGATTTGTGAGCTTTGTGGAAATGTATCTGAGGTTGAGGACGATTTGTTAGACTCTTTGGAGGAGCAAATATTAATTAAAAACGGCTTTCTTGTTAAGAATCACAGAGTAAAATTTTATGGACTGTGTTCAAACTGCAGAAAGCAATAAAATTTTGGGGGAATTATGGCCAAGCTGTATTTTAGGTATGGTGCAATGAACAGCTCAAAGACAGCAAATGCACTAATGGTTAAGTATAATTATGAAGAACGTAGTCAAAAGGTAATTCTATTGAAGCCTTCAACTGATAGTAGAGACGGTTTCACCACTATAAAATCCAGAGCAGGTTTGTCAGAGGAATGTACTGTAGTAAATAAGTGTAGTAATATTGTTGATATAGTAACGGGACGCTTAAGTGAAATGGGTAATGTAAGCTGTGTTATTGTTGATGAAGCTCAGTTTCTAACAAAGCAGCAGGTTTATGAGCTTACCTGTTTAGTGGATCAGAAAAATATTCCTGTTATTTGCTATGGTCTTCGTACTGATTTTCGAGGTGAATTATTTGAGGGTAGCCAATGGCTTTTGGCATGGGCGGATACTATAGAAGAGATTAAAACAATTTGTTGGTGTGGTAAAAAAGCTATAATGAATGGTAGATTTGAAAATGGCAAGATAGTAAAGAGCGGAGAACAGGTTTTATTAGGTGGAAATGATAAATACATCAGCCTATGCAGGCAGCATTGGACTGAGGGGAATATGGGGCTATAGATTAGTTAACACAGTTAGCGATAAATAAGGCATTTAGTGAAGCGTACTCAAATGCATTCTAAGAAGTATTTTATGAGTTGTATTCTGAGAGAAGGTAGTGATACAGTGATTTCCGAGTAATAGGTATTGAGACAGTGATTGCCTAGTAAAAGGTATTGAGATAGCGTTTGTCGAGTAAAAGGTATTGAGACAGTGATTGAGTCAATAATTGACAATCCTAGTCTTAATACCTTTTTTGGTTTCAATAAATAGTATACTAAATAACTAAAAAATTTTACTTATGTAGTAACATTTTTTATAGAGTTAACATAAGTTATAACAGGAGTGCAGTACTAATCATGAAAGGAGTTTTATATGGGAGAGTGTTGTAACAATTGCAACAGTGGCTGTAATGATAATTTGAGTCACTTAATGGCTAAATACATTGGTCAAACGGTAACTATTTTTACTAAGAGTGGAGGACAATCAGGCTGTGGCTTCACAGGCGTTATACTTGGCGTAAATGATAGCTTTGTAAGGCTGATTACCAGTATTGGTCCTGCTCCAGGTTGTGCCCTGGGCAATGGATGTGGCTCTTATGAAATGAATGATATGGGTTACATGGGTGGCTGCGGCATGATGACTGGTGGCATGGGTGGCTATATGTCTGGTGGCATGGGTGGTTGTATGTCTGGTGGCATGGGCGGCTGTATGCCTGGATATATGTCTGGGAATATGGTATCTAACCCTATTTATAATGTAGGATCTGTAACTGATATACCATTATGTAGCATTGCATCATTTGTTCACAATGCAGTTTAGGTAATTGATATTTATTACTTAAGATAATACAAATTACTTTTTCATAAAAGCAAAAGGGGAGGGCGGAGTTATCCGTCCTTGCTTTATGTCCCTTGCTTATGTATTTGTATATCCTGTTTTTTTATCAAGAATTTAATATAATAAAAAAAAGAGCGTAAGCTCTTTTTTACATTTCACCACATGGATCATAGGTTCTGTCAATAATAGGTTCAAAATAAACATCCAAAAACATGAGATTTTTATCCTGTGCTTCTTGCAAGGTAATAGGAGAACTGTAAAATGAGATTCTATACTCGAATTCCGGCTCCTTTACTCTATCCCTACCGTTGACATCGTATTGCTGGCCGGATACCTTGTATACCCCATTTGCCTCAAGCTGGCCAATAAACCAGTTGAGCTCTTCGGAATCATCTACGTCCATACATGGAATAAGCCCATTTTGCATATCCGAAATAATCTTTTTTATTTCCCCTGTCTGATATCTTTCCTGATAAAACATAATTATCACTCCCCGTAAATTGCATCTAATTTGCTGAAAAATTATACTGAATTTTTTACCTAGAGGTAAAATTTGCATATATTTAAATATACCACAAATATCATTTTTGTAACTTTTAATTTTATTAATCAGTATTAATATGTGATATAATTAAGACCAAATTGGAATCATTTGCATAATTTGAAGGGGTAAGAAGTATGAAAAAAAGATTAGGTTATAAGATTGCTTGTGCTGGTATTATTACAACATTGCTTTTTGTTACTAACGTTTATGCTGCAACAAGCAATATTAGTCTTACCATAGATGGCAAACAAACAGTGGGTGATGTAAAAACTATAGACGGTAAAACTTATATAGCGCTAGATGCACTAAATTCAGTAGACGGGTTAACTATCAGCAAGACATCACAAAACGTATCTATAGCTACTAATAATATATCGAATATAGTATCTAAAGTTTCACCTTCAGTAGTTGGAATTATTGGAAAACTTAAAGAAAGCAGCAGTAATTATAATGAAATGACAGACAACCTGGTATTTGGAACAGGTGTAATTTATCGTTCGGACGGATACATAGTTACTAATGCTCATGTTGTCAAAGAAATGGAAAGTATAGTTGTTGTACTGTCCAACAGCAAGCCATACAAAGCTCGGCTAAAGGCTATAGACGAAAAGTTGGACCTTGCAACTATAAAGATTGACAAAGGCGGGCTCACTCCTGCTACTTTTGGGGATATAAACAAAGTTACCGTTGGTCAGGAGGTTGTTGCAATAGGTACCCCTCTTTCATTTAGCCTTAGAAATTCCGCTACAAGGGGAATAGTGAGTGGAATGAATAGAGTGGCTGGCGGTGAATACAGATTTATTCAGTCGGATACTGCCATCAATGGTGGAAATAGTGGTGGTCCACTGGTAAACATGCAGGGGCAGGTAATAGGAATTAATTCGGTCAAATTTATGGGATATGGTGTAGAGGGTTTGAGCTTCTCTATTCCTATTGATACTGTACAATATGCCATAAAGCATTTTGAGAAATTCGGCAAGATAAAGAGACCTTATTTAGGACTTAACTTTTCAGAGAGTATAGCAGCGCAATACGGCCTTCCAACATATGAAGAAGGTATTAACATTCAAGACATTGATGAGGGCTCGCCGGCAGAAGATTATGACTTATCTGTTGAAGACAAACTTCTCTCTGTAAACGGAGTAAAGGTAAATACTATTATTGACTACAATGAAGAGATGAAGAAGTATTATCCGGGTGACAGTGCAACCTTCTTGCTTGTAAGAGATGGCAAAAAGTTTAGCGTTAATGTTCGTTTTGCTGAGAAAGATTAAGGTGAATATATGAGAAAACTCGCTTGTTTGATTATTACGCTTTCAATTGTGCTAACATCATTGTTAAATACATATGCAACTTCAGAATTAAATACGAATGCATCTTCTGAATTAAATACGAATGCATCTTCTGAATTAATTACCAATGCATCTTCAGATGATAAAACGGTGCTTGAGTTAACAGTTGATAGTGTAACTGCAAAGATAGATGGAAAAGTATCCAAAACGGAGAAACCTTTTAAGTATAATGGGACTACGTTTATTCCTTTAGAGTGGTTTGCCACAGCTATTGGGGCTGAAGTTATTAAGGATGGAAAGAGAGTACAAATAATCTACTGTGATTCAGATATTAACTTGACTACAGGTGCTAATACATACACTGCCAATAATGAATCAAAAAAACTAAAGGCTACTCCGGTTGTCAAGAATGGCTTCACCATGGTCCCCTTGGAGTTTCTATCTGCAAACTTTCCTGTTACGGTGACCATGGACAAAAAAGGCTCTATAAAGATAGTAATTGAAGATGATGGGGCTTTGAAGGATTTATCCTTCCTAACTGGAGGTATTACCACTGCTAAGGTAGGTAACAGCTTCTATGGCTATAGCATTACTGTTCCATCCGGTTCAAGAATCATTTCAAATTCTTTTAACTCCAGATACCTAAGCCTATCAAATGAAGCAAAACAGATTTATATAGAAATAAGGATCAAATCAAAAAATGATAAAACTCTCGAAGAATTGTATAATGATGTTTTGTATAGTTCAGCTAAGAGGGAATCAAAGATTGAAAGAAATGCAAAGTACCAATATTTTCAATACACATCGTTAAGTGAATTTGATGAAGCTACATTGACAAGGGTTTACCAAAAAGGAGATAGCTTCTATTACCTAATGTTCTACAGCTATGATGCAGCTGTTTCCCCTGAAAAGTTGGTGTCGGATAAAACATATTACAACATAGTGAATTCATTTTCCCTTGACTACAAGAGTGGTGAAAAGAATGTAACGGATTTCTCTAAGGTAAGTAATGGTAAGGCCCAGTACCTGAATTATATTTCGTTGAGCGATGAAGGTAAGTATCTGCCATGGGGAGCTGAGGTTCCCGCAGATTGGGATACTTTAGCTCTTACTTCAAGCCCAACTACTACATATATTGGTACTGATTCAAAGCATTATTTGAAGGTTACAATTAATTCTCTACCAAAAGAAGGGGTGGACAAGTATGTAGATGGTATCAAGCTACATTACCAAAATGCTTTCTCACCCAAATTGTATTCATTCACCAGTGATAAAGAGGTTACTCTTGGGGACATATATGCTAGAAATCTTAAGTTCTCAATTATTCAAGGTGGAGTTAATTACAAAATGGAAGAGTTCTATTACCAAAATGGAGAATTTCTGTATGAGGTAACTATCAAGCTTCCCGAAAAGGAATACGAAAAGAGTATTGGTGAGTTTAAATCTGCGGTTGAAAAAATGAGATACTATGATATTGATGATAAGAAATATAGCACAGATTTAGAGGGATACACTTCAAAGAACAGCAGAATTCAGATATCTGATAAAGAAGAAGCGATTGACTATATCAGTAAAAACTACAAGTGGTCCATTAAGCTTCCTGGCTACTTTACAAAGGACCCAACAGATTTTGAAGGAAATCAAACCTTTGTAAACCCAAAGAATGATACCTTTATAAATATAAGCGTACTTGAAAATTCATCACTGTCAAAGACACTTACTGACGAAGAACGTTTTTCAATTATTCAATTGCTCAATTCAAAGTATGAAATGAAATTACTTACAAGTACCAAACAAAATATGAATGGGTTTGATGTCAGGGCATACACATACTCTATTCAAAACGCTGATTATGATATGTACTCCAATGTTACCTGTTATTGCCTGGAAAATGATAAATTTACTTATTGCTTCCTTGCTATTCAGCCAGAGTTAACAACTACAGAGAGTTCTACAAAACAGGTACAGGACATTTGGAATACTTTTAGGGTGAATTAGTATGGGAAAAACACTTAAAATAGCATTTTTACGTACGTTACCCGTTCTTTGTGGATATTTGGTTATGGGTATCGCTTTTGGAATTTTACTTCAAAGTGAGGGTTACAACTATGTTTGGGCATTTTTTATAAGTCTCTTTGTCTATGCAGGGTCTATGCAATTTGTACTGGTATCCTTTTTAGGGGGAGGCATAAATCTTTTATATGCCGCAGTACTTACCCTGTCCATAAATAGCAGACACATGTTCTATGGGCTATCATTTGTAGAAAAATTCCGCACTATGGGGAATAAAGCAGTATATATGATATTCTCACTCACTGACGAAACCTATTCTTTGCTCTGTTCTAACAAGACTCCTGCTGGAATAAATGAAAACAGGCTGTTATTCTTAATAGCGCTATTGGACCATCTCTACTGGATAACCGGTTCGGTAGTAGGGGCTTTAATAGGACAGCTTATCAGCTTTGACACCAAAGGGATTGATTTTGCAATGACGGCACTTTTTACTGTTATAATGGTTGAGCAATGGTATTCCTTTAAAACACACTTGCCTGCTATAGTGGGTGGGATAAGCTCCATTGCTTGTATTGTATTTTTTGGTGCAGGCAATTTTATTTTGCCATCACTTATTATAACGGTGATAACACTAATGCTACTCAGAAGCAGAGTTAAGGTCAAATTAGAGGAG
Organism: Bacillota bacterium; assembly: GCA_023439045.1. Lineage (GTDB taxonomy): Bacteria > Bacillota > Clostridia > Acetivibrionales > DSM-1351 > Ruminiclostridium. The sequence goes on from JAEXOY010000015.1 coordinate 463,624, forward strand.
GGAGAAGGCGCATGAGTGTTGGTATTAGCGAAGCAATAGCTATAATTGCTGTTGTAACAGTGTGTACGTTTGCCACCAGGCTTTTTCCATTTGTCCTGTTTAGTGGTGCAAAAGAGGTTCCCCCGTGGGTAAAGTATTTGGGAATAGTATTACCTGCAGCAGTAATAACTACCCTTGTTGTCTATTGTGTTAGAAACATAGATTTATTAGCCTACCCATATGGAATACCCGAGCTGATAGCTATAATGGTCGTTGTCCTGCTACATATTTGGAAGAGAAATAACCTTGTTAGTATTGGACTGGGTACAGTATTTTATATGGTTCTAGTGCAAATTGTTTTTAAAATTTAAGCCTTTACGATTTCTCTATAAAACCTTAAAATATATATGTTAAATAATATAAACAATTAATTCTATTTAGGCTTTTATATTTTATGGTGTAAAATAATAAGATAAATGGTGGAATAAATAATGAAGGAAAAGCTACAGCCGTTGGCGTTTAGAATGTCACCTAGAAACATAGATGAATTTGTAGGTCAACAGCATATTATTGGCAAGGACAAACTGCTTTATAGAATGATTAAGGCAGACAGAATAACTTCAATTATTCTCTATGGTCCTCCAGGGACGGGTAAAACCTCACTTGCTAGAATAATTGCCAATACTACACAGTCCAAGTTTGAAAAGCTAAATGCAGTTACAGCAGGAGTTGCAGATATAAAGAGGATAGTGGCAGACACAAAAAATCCCATGCTTAACCCTAGTGGGCGAACAGTTCTCTTTATTGATGAGATACACAGATTCAATAAGTCACAGCAGGATGCATTACTTCCCTTTGTGGAGGAAGGCACAATTGTGCTTATAGGAGCTACTACTGAAAATCCATTTTTTGAGGTGAACAAGGCTCTTATCTCAAGGTCTACCGTATTTATGCTTAAACCTCTTGAGAAAGAGGATATAATTGAACTGCTCAAAACTGCTATCAGTGATAAGGAACGTGGTTTGGGCCACATGCAAATAACTATTACCGATCAGGCACTTGAATATATGGCTGAGGTGTGCGGTGGTGATGCAAGATCAGCTTTAAACTCTCTGGAGCTTGCTGTCCTAACTTCGGACCTGAAAAACGATGGCGGTATATTACTGGATGTTGCCACAATAGAAGAGTGTGTTCAAAAGAAGGCAATCAGGTTTGATAAAGGCGGAGAAGAGCATTATGATAATATAAGTGCGATGATAAAATCCATGAGAGGTAGCGATCCAGATGCCGCAGTTTTCTATCTGGCACGCGCCTTGTACGCAGGAGAAGACGTTGAGTTTTTAGCTAGAAGAATTATTATCTGCGCTTCTGAAGACGTTGGGCTAGCAAACCCGACAGCGCTTCAAGTTGCAGTGGCGGCTGCCCAAGCCGTTAAAATGATTGGTATGCCAGAGTCAAGAATTATTTTGGCACATGCATGTATTACTGTTGCTACCAGCCCAAAATCCAATGCCGCGTATATGGCCGTAAATACTGCTTTGCGTGATGTTGAGACAAAGAACACAGGCAGTGTTCCAATGCATTTGAGAAATGCGGCTGCTAAAGGAATGGAGCAGCTTGGTTATGGGAAAGGATATAAATATGCACATGATTACAAGAACAATATAGTAAAGCAGGATTTTCTTCCAGATGAAATGCTGGGGACAATATACTATAACCCTACTGCAAATGGTTTTGAATCAAAAATAAAAGAATGGCTTGATAAGTGGAGAAATAATTAAAGAGGAGATTGTATATTTATGAAAAGATTTTTCGCATGGGTTTTATTATTAGGGTTTGTTTTACTTCTGGTCAACATAATGGTATTTCAATATTTTATAATTCCGAGTATAGCAATTTACCTAGTAGTTGCAGTATTTTTCCTTTTCTTCATGAATGAACCTTTGCCTAGTAATAAGAAAAAGAGCAATAATATAAATAGTGGGGAAAATGGAACAATCAATCAGGATCCAACTCTATATGCAAATGGAATTGTAAATGGTAACTATAGCCAAAACGCAGGCTTGGATGAAGATTGTCAATGTGATGAAGACTGCCAGTGCGATGATAACTGCGACTGTGATGATGGCTACGATTGTGGTTCGGATAGCTCTGATAGTGGGGACAGTAGTGATAATAACTAATACTCGTTCAGTGGGGACAACAGCAGTGATAACAACTAATACTTGATTAGTGGACAGTAAAATGCAGATTAATAAGCAGAAAATAATTTAAAATCATAAATTATTATTAGGTATTAATGGAGGCAAACAAAATGGATTTTAAATATGGTTTTGGAAAAGGGTACAAGGAATTTTCTATTGACAACAGCAATGTTCTGATGGAAGTAAGACAAAACAATGTTGAGGTAAACTGTGATGGAGAGGACGAAGTAATAAGAGCACTTCATAATCCAATTGGGTCACAGAGGCTATTTGATATAGTAAAGCCTGGAGAAAAGGTTGTAATTATCACTAGTGATATAACCAGACCTATGCCAAGCAAAACAGTACTACCTCCTCTATTGGATGAGTTGTGTCAAAAGGGAGTTAGCTTGTCAGATGTAACAATTGTTTTTGCTTTGGGAAGTCATAGAAACCATACAGAAGAAGAAATGAAGTATTTAGTTGGTGAAGAGATATTCAATAAAGTTAAGTGCATTGATAGCAGTAAGGACTGTGTACATATGGGAACAACTACTATGGGGACACCTGTTGACATTTTTACTCCTGTTGCTGAAGCCGATAGAAGAATATGTTTAGGTAATATTGAGTATCACTATTTTGCAGGTTATAGTGGGGGTGCCAAGGCTATTATGCCGGGGGTATCTACTAGAGCTGCAATTCAGTCAAATCATAGTGCTATGGTAAAGGCTGAAGCCAGAGCGGGAGCGATTGATGACAACCCTGTTAGACAGGATATAGAAGAAGTAGTCGACTTTTGCCCAATAGATTTCATATTGAATGTTGTTTTGGATGAAAAGAAAAAAATAATTAAAGCCGTTGCAGGGCATCATATTAGAGCACACAGAGAGGGCTGTAAGTTCCTCGACAGTTTATATAAAATAGCTATCCCGGAAAGAGCAGATATTGTTTTAACAACTCCTGGAGGGTATCCAAAGGATATCAATCTGTATCAGGCTCAAAAGGCACTCGATAATGCAAAGCATGCTGTTAAAGAGGGTGGCGTTGTAATACTTTTGGCAGCGTGTACTGAAGGTCTTGGAGAAGAAGTATTCGAACGTTGGATGCTCAATGCTTCCTCTATAGATAGTACCATTGATGAAATACAAAAGAATTTTGAACTGGGTGGACACAAGGCTGCAGCAATATCACTTGTTAATAAAAAAGCGCAGATTTATCTGGTTTCTGATATGGAGGCTGATTTTGTAGAGAAACTATTCTTGAAGCCATTTTCAGATGTGAACGATGCTCTTGATTGTGCCTTTAAAAAGCTAGGCAAGGATGCTAAAGTATTGTTAATGCCATTTGGTGGTTCTACACTGCCTTGTTGTTTATAATTTTATACTTGCAATAGCTGAAATAATGTGCTAATTTTATATCATAGTAAATTTATTGGAATTAGGGTGATTAATTTGAAGGTATCCACAAAAGGTAGATATGGCCTGAGGGCGATGGTAGATTTAGCTGCTAACCAGGCTGACACACAAGTGTCTTTAAAATCTATTGCTGAGAGACAAGGACTGTCAGAAAATTATCTTGAGCAAATGTTTTCGGTTCTCAAAAAATCGGGGCTGGTTAAAAGCGTCAGAGGTGCTCAAGGAGGCTATTTTTTAGCTAAGCCTGCTGATAAAATTACTGTGGGGGATATACTAAGAGTATTAGAGGGCCCTGTTGCACCGGTAGAATGTATAAATACTGATGTCCCTGGACAATGCTGTAGAGAAAGTAAATGTGCTACCATTGAGGTATGGAAGGAACTCAGAGACAAAATAAATGAGGTAATTGACTCATATACTCTTGCCGATCTTGTTGATGAGTACAATAAGAAAAACCAGGACAGTTATTTATTTTATATTTAAATAATATAGGGTTAATGATAAAAACAGTGTTAATAATAAAACGGTGTTAATTATTAATAAAACAGGGTTAATTAAATAATAAAAAGGGTATATAACTAAATATAAGAATAATATGGAAAATAATTTCCGTTGAATAAAAGGGAGTAATGTTTATGAATGGCAAAATAGTTTATTTAGATCATGCGGCTACCACTTATGTAAGACCGGATGTATTTGAGGCTATGAAGCCCTACTTTTGTGAAAAGTTTGGCAATGCTTCATCTATATATAGTTTAGGTAGAGAAACCAAGAAGGCTGTTGAAAGTGCTAGAGAACAGGTAGCTAAAGCATTAGGGGCCCAGCCAAGAGAAGTATTTTTTACTGCATCAGGTAGTGAAGCAGATAACTGGGCAATTAAGGGTGTTGCTTATGCAAATAAGGCAAAAGGCAATCATATAATAACTTCTTCAATTGAACACCCAGCAGTACTTAGTACTTGTCAGCAACTTGAGAAGGAAGGCTTTGAAATAACTTATTTACCTGTTGATAGTGATGGGTTAGTTTCAGTTGAGGATTTGAGAGCTGCTATAAAGGATACAACTATCCTAGTATCCATTATGACTGCAAACAATGAGATTGGTACAATTCAGCCAATTGCCGAACTCGGAGCTGTTGCTAAAGAAAAGGGAGTATTATTTCATACAGATGCTGTACAGGCCATAGGCAATATTAAAATCGATGTAAATGAAATGAATATTGACCTGCTTTCTCTTTCAGCACATAAATTCTATGGACCTAAGGGTGTAGGTGCTCTATTTATTAGAAAAGGAGTTAAGATAAATAATCTTATCCACGGAGGGCATCAAGAAAGAGGTAAAAGGGCAAGTACAGAAAATGTTCCGGGTATTGTTGGACTTGCAAAAGCTATTGAAATAGCTACCGAAAACCTTGAAGAGTATAACAAAAAATTAATTTCTTTGAGAGAAAAGACAATAGAAGGTATTATGGCAAAGGTTCCGTATGTTAAGCTCAACGGACACAGACACCAAAGATTACCTGGTAATGTGAATTTTTCTTTCCAATTTATCGAAGGCGAATCCTTGCTTTTGATGCTTGATATGAAAGGAATATGCGGCTCAAGTGGATCTGCTTGCTCATCGGGCTCACTAGACCCATCACATGTATTAATGTCTATTGGATTAACTCATGAAATAGCACATGGCTCATTGAGATTGACCTTTGGTGAAGAAAATTCAGAAGAAGACGTTGATTATATACTAAGTGTTATTCCAGAAATCGTTGCAAAGTTAAGAGATATGTCTCCTTTGTACGAAAAAGTAAAAAATCAAAAGTAACATTATATTAGAGTATGAGAGGATGGTTATAATAAATGTATAGTGAAAAAGTTATGGATCATTTTTCAAATCCAAGAAATGTTGGAGAGATAGAGAATGCAGATGGCGTTGGACAGGTTGGAAATGCCAAGTGCGGAGATATAATGAAGATGTATTTGAAGATCGAAGATAATATTATCGTAGATGCAAAATTCAAGACCTTTGGCTGTGGAGCTGCTGTTGCTACTAGCAGTATGGCTACAGAGTTAGTAAAGGGTAAGACAGTGGAGGAAGCAATGCAATTAACAAATAAGGCAGTTGCAGAAGCTCTTGATGGACTACCACCAGCAAAGATGCATTGTTCAAATCTAGCAGAAGAGGCAATTGCGGCAGCGCTTAATGACTATAGAATGAAAAACGGACTAATTGATCCGAGTGAAGCTTCTGTTTGCAGTGGTTGTTGTAGCTCTTGTGGACATTCACATGGGCATGAAGAGGAAGAGGAAGAATAATAATGTCTAAGAAGAAGGTTATGCTTGGAATGAGCGGCGGCGTTGATAGTTCAGCGGCTGCCGCTATTTTGTTAGAGCAGGGATACGATGTAATAGGAGTTACCTTGCAGATTTGGCAGGATACAGATGAAGAAACCAAAAAGTCAGAAGGGGGATGCTGTTCACTTTCGGCTGTCGACGACGCAAGGAGAGTTGCCAACAAGCTAGGTATTCCATATTACGTTTTAAATTTTAAGGACATCTTTAAAACTACTGTAATTGACTATTTTAAAGAGGAGTACTTCAAGGGAAGAACACCAAATCCTTGTATTGCATGCAATAGACATGTTAAGTGGCAGGCAATGCTAGACAAAGCTGTAGCCATGGGAATAGATTACATTGCTACTGGACATTATGCAAAAGTCGAATATGACTCTACTACAGGAAGGTTTATTCTCAAAAAATCTGTTACTGCAAAGAAAGACCAGACTTATGCACTGTATAATTTGACACAGGACCAATTAAGTAGAACTCTCATGCCATGTGGAGATTATACAAAGGAGCAGATACGAGAATTTGCAAAAGAGACTGGGCTACCTGTGCACTCAAAACCTGACAGCCAGGAAATTTGCTTTATTCCAGACAATGATTATGGAAGATATCTCAGCGAAAATGGAAATCACAAAATCATACCTGGTGACTTTATTGATACTAAGGGCAATGTACTAGGAAAACATAAAGGAATAGTACATTATACTGTAGGACAGAGAAAAGGGCTGGGAATTGCATTCGGTAAACCTATGTTTGTGGTTGGACTGGATGTAAAAAATAATAGAGTTATATTAGGCGACGACACCGAGGTATATTCAAATAAGCTTTTTGCAACAGATTTGAATTTTATTTCAATTGAAAAGCCAATTGACGGTATGCTTGTGAATGCAAAGATTCGTTATTCAGCAAAAGAAGCTCCTGCAACTATAAATATTATTGATGAAAACAGGGTAGCTGTCACTTTTGATGATGCCCAAAGAGCCATTACTCCCGGCCAATCGGTTGTATTTTATGATGGGGATGTTGTTGTAGGTGGAGGAACCATAGAGTAGGCTCGACAGTAATTACCAGTATAGTAACCACGATCAAAGGTAAACATAATGCTGATGGTTTATTCTGCAACTAGAGGGAGGAGATTAAGTTGCGTGAAGGATTAATACCAACAGTTCTAGGTACGGCAGTTTCTGCAACAGGGTTGGCAATGCGAGGCTATGACATGAAGAAACATGGCATGGATAAGCGTGATACAATGGTTGCGTTGGGAGCGGGTATTTTAGGATTTGGTTTAGCACACGTTGTATTAGGCTCCATTGACCTTGTGCAGAAGTAAATCATTTGGGGGCGGTACCTTATTTATAAGGTCGCCCCATTATTATGCCCATTTCTATTATAGTTTCTTTATATTTTTTATTATAGTTTCTTTAAATTTTTTATTATAATTTCTTTATAGTTTCCCTATCGCATTGGTATATTTTTCTTTTTTAGCAATTTACAATTTTAATTAACATAAATATTGCAAATTGACTAAAAATGATATAAAATAACAAATAATAACAAAAAGCACTAAATACGGAGGTAGCTATGAAAAGGTTTTTATCATTTATTTTGGTAGTTGCACTAACTATGGGGGTCGTATCTTCTCTTAGTATGAATACATATGCCAAAGATAAGAATTTTATTGAGGTGACATCTTTTCAAGTTTCAGACACAAAAGATTTCAATGAGAAGCTTTTGGTGAATGCAGATAAAGTAGGGAGTGGTGAGATAACTTCTACGAAAAGTTCAGAGGTTACAGACTGCTACTTTAAATTTACCTTGCCAAAGAGCGCAATTGTATTTCTGAATTATAGTATGACTAGTGATGCTGATAATACTTTTTTGGGTAGTCAGGTCACTGCATATGCCAACCAAGCTATGAGTGTTGTTGCAGTCCCAAGTGTTACATTACACGATACAAAAACAATTACAAATAAGGCATATCTTCCGGCTGGTACATATTATATTAGTTTTAAAGCCAAATTATATGCAAATGGGTATACATCTCTAAATACAGTGGGCCTAGCAGTGGGCTATATCCCTGTTTCAAACTATTCAGAGGCATTTAGTTGTAGTTTCAGCAGTACAACAAAAACTACGGATGATGTTGTAATAAAGGTAAATACTGCTGACCCTGATGCTGAAGTCTTTGCACTAGAAGGAGTACAAGCGTTATACAATGTTGATAATGATTCTAAATGGTCATCTGAAACAAAGCTTGAGGGTAAAGAGTATATAGTGAGTAAAAATGGTTCGTACACTATTAGGATTAAGGATAGTATGGGTAAATATACCCAGAAGGTAGTGAATATATCTAACATTGATAGATCCAAACCTTCTAGCCCGGTTGCAACGAACTACAAGAGCGGTTCAAAGCAGATTGTTGGAAAAGCACAGGCTGGTATGCTTGTTACTGCTAATGTTGCCGGAAAGTCATATTCAGCAGTAGTTAGGGACAATGGCATATTCACTATAAGCACTCCTGCTCTAGTAAAGAATGCAAAGATTACTTTGCAGGCACAGAG